>NZ_JBVHHE010000005.1:0-312840 GCF_055561235.1 Kitasatospora sp. NPDC022856
GCCTCAAAACCCGTACCCACTACAGCGAAGCGACCGCCTGGGCGCACCACGCCCAACTCCATGCCGCTTGACCTCTAACGACATGGGGTGTCTGATCCGACGCCTGATCCGACGCCTGATCCGGTGGGGTGGCCCGCCCCGGCGGCCACCCACCACCCCCGCGGCCCCCGCACGCCCCGGACCTGCGCATCGGCGCAGGTCCGGGGCGTGCGGGCGTTGCCGGGCGGGCGCGAGCACGGCTGACGGCCGGTTAGCCTTGACCCTGCCCGGCGACGGGTCGCCGCCCGACGACCCAGGCCCGCCGGGTGCCGCGCCCCGGCGCGGACGGAACGGACGGCCGACCCCGCCGGGAGGGTCGCCGACCCGGGGGAGCCGTGCCCCAGCGCGCCCGGCCGCCCCGGCTCGTCAGAACGACAGTCAGACGACCTAGGCACTCATCCGCTCCCTGCCGCAGGCTGGACGTGCGGGGCTTCGGCCGTGAACGCCGACAGAGAGGGGCAGCCAGGTGAACCTGCGGGTCACAACCGCCGCGGTGCCGGACGGGGAGAAGGCGGGGCACTGGGGCCGGGCGGTCTCGTCCGCGCTGGCGCCGGTGGAGGTGGTGCCGCTCGCCGACGGCCCGTTCGACGGCCGGCTGGAGTCGCACCGGCTGGGCAGCCTGCGGGTGTCCACGCTGGAGGCGGACGCCACCCGGCTGTCCCGGACGCCGGGCCTGATCGCGCGCTCGGCCGGGGCGGAGGCGCAGGTGGCGGTGGGCGTCCAGGTGTCCGGCCACGCCGTGCTGACCCAGGACGGTCGCCGGGCCGAGGTCGCGCCCGGCGACCTCGTGCTGTACGACACCGCGCGCCCCTACTCGGTCGACTACCCGCAGCGCTTCCGCTCCCACGTGTTCCACCTGCCGCACCGGCTGCTCGGTGTGCCGGAGGCCGACATCCGCCGGGTGACCGGGCGGGCCGTCACCTCGCGGGAGAGCCTCGGCGCGGTCCTGCTGCCCTTCCTCGACACCCTCGCCGACGCCGCGCCCAGCTACCCGTCCGCCGTCGGGGACCTCCTGGCGGGCAGTGTCGCCGACCTGTTCCTCACCCTGGTCGGCGAGCTGGCGGGGCGCCCGGCCGCCGGCCCCGACGAGGCCGGCGGCCACCTCGTCCGGCTGGTCCGCGCCCACATCGACCGCCACCTCGGCGATCCGGGGCTGACCCCGCAGGGCATCGCCGACGCCCACCGCATCTCGGTGCGCTACCTGCACCGGCTCTTCGAGAACGAAGGCGTGACGGTGGGCCGGCTGATCCAGCGGCGCCGGCTGGAGGAGTGCGCCCGGGAGCTCGGCCGGCGCAGCCGCAGCGCGCCGACCGTCTCGGCGGTCGCCCAGCGCTGGGGGTTCGTCAACCCCGCGCACTTCAGCCGGGCCTTCCGGGCCGCGTACGGGACGTCCCCGCGCGAGTGGCGGGCGCGATGTACGGAAGAGGCGCGCACGGCCGGCTGACCGCCGTGCACGGAGCGGCGCGCGGGACCGGCCGACCGCCGTGCACGCGGCGGCGCGCGGGACCGCCCGACCGCCGTGCACGGAGCGGCGGCTTCCGATGCGCTCCGGGTACGGTCCCGGGCCCGGCCGGTCCCTAAGGTGACGACGTGCCGGCCGGGCGCCCCGGGCCCCGGCCGGCACGCTCTCCGGGCACGGTGGCAGTACCCCCGGCTCGCCGCCGTGCCCGGACCCGCGGCGCCGGCACGCCGCACGCCGCGGCGCCGGGCGAGCCCACGACCACCCGGGCGGGGCCACGCCCACCCGCGGAAGCCGGTCCGACCCGGCCGCTACGCCAGGAGCAGCACACCAGTGTCCGAGAGCACCACCCCCGAGGCCCCGGGCCCGATCCTGGACGACGGCCTCCAGGACTTCCTGGCCGCCCGCGCCCACGCCCGCCGCGTTCGGACGGCGGCGCCGCCCGGCGGGAGCGCGCCGGAGCCCCTCGACCTCGCCTTCCTGGCCGGGCCCCACCCGTCGGACGGCCACCGGGACACCGTCGCCACCCGGCTTGCGCTGCCGACACCGGCCGGTCACGTCCGGATCCAGGTGATCCGCCCGGTCGACGCCGCCCGGCCGACCCCGGTGGTCCTCTTCCTGCACGGCCTCGGCTGGGTGCTGGGCGACGCCGACAGCTACCGCCACCTGCTGCGGGAGTTCGCCGTGGGCGCGGACGCCGCCGTGGTCCTCGTCGACTACGGGCGCCCGCCCGCCGAGCGGTTCCCGGTCGCCGTCGAGCAGTGCTACGCCGTCGCCCGCTGGATCGCCGCGCACGGCCACGAGATCGGGCTGGACGGGAGCCGGATCGCCGCCGCCGGCGACTCCGCGGGCGCCAACCTGGTCGCGGCGCTCACCCTGCTCCTGCGCCGGCGCGGCGGCCCCGAGCTGCTCCACCAGGTGCTGATCTGCCCGGTGACCGACGCGGACTTCGACACCCCCTCCTACCGTGCCTTCGCCGACGGGTACTTCCTCCACCGGGCGGACATGCGCCGGTTCTGGGACGCCTACCTGCCCGACCCGGCCGGCCGGGCGCAGCCCCTGGCGGCCCCGCTGCGCGCCGGACTGGAGGAACTCGCCGGGCTCCCACCGGCGCTGGTGATCACCGCCGAGGCCGACGTGCTGCGGGACGAGGGCGAGGCCTACGCGGCCCGGCTGCGCCGGGCCGGGGTACCGGTGGTGGCCACCCGCTACCAGGGCGTGGTGCACGGCTTCGTCCTGCTCGACTCGCACTGCCGCACCGATTCGGCCCGCTCCGCCCTCATCCAGGCCGTGGACACCCTCCACCTCGCCCTGCACCGCCACTCCTGGTAGGCCGGCCGCCGCTGGCAGCCGGTGCCGGTGCGGGGCAGGACGGGGGCTCGTGCGGCACCGGCGACCGCGCAGTTCCTCCTGCTGTTCTTCCTGGTCACCCGCTGTCCGACCGGCTGGGATGGGAGGGCGGGCCGCGTCGCCCGCGCCCTTCCCTCACCCCGTGCCAGCACCCGGCCGCCCGGGACCACCCCGGCGGCCGTCGCAGGAGTACCGATGCCCGTCCTCGCCCCCGTCCCCGTCCTCGTCCCGTCCGGCCACGCCCCGTCCGGCCACATCCCCTTCGCCGCGAGCATCGCCGGCCACCGGCTCGGCCCGCTGCGGGTCTCCTCGATCGTCGCCGGTCCGTGGCCGGCCGCGCACGGCCGCAGCGTGGTGCTGTGCGGCCGCGGCGACCACATCACCCTGGTGCTGCCGCGGCACGGCACGGCCGCGCTGCTCCTGGACGGTCACGGGGTGCCCCTGCGGCCGGGCGAGTTCGCCGTCGCCCGGACCGGCCGCCCGGTCGTCCTGGAGGTGTCGGAGGCCTTCTCCGGCACGGCCTTCCACTGGCCCCGGGCAGCGGCCGGAGTGGCCGAGGAGGACCTGCGGGAGCTGTCCGGCACGGCCTTCCACTCGGACACCGGGACGGCCGCGCTGGTGGCCGCCTACCTGGACCGGCTGGCCCGCCCCGGGGTCGCACCGGAGCCGCAGGTGGCCGCCCGGCTCGCCGGTACGGCACTGGACCTGCTCACCGTCCTCGCCCACGAGCACCGCCGGCGGGCGGCCGGACCGGTGCCCGAGGAGGTCCTGGCCACGATCGCCCGGACGAAGGAGTACATCCTGCGCCGGCTCCCCGACCCCGGGCTCTCCCCGGAGGGGATCGCGGCCGCCCACCACTTCTCGGTGCGCTACCTGCACAAGCTCTTCCAGTACGAGGGCGTCACCGTGGGCCGTTGGATCCAGCGGCGCCGCCTGGAGATGTGCCGCCGCGACCTGGCCCGCCCGTCGGCCCGCCCCGCCACCGTGGCCGCCGTCGCCGGCCGCTGGGGCTTCGTCAGCACCAGCCACTTCAGCCGCGTCTTCCGCACCACCTACGGCCTCACCCCCCGCGCCTGGCAGTCCACCGCCCACGACCCCGCCACCCACCCGGCTCTCCCGGGCTGAGCCCGGTCGACCGGGGGCCGGACGGGATCAACGCGTCCGGAGGGGTGGCGGAGTGAGCGGCTCCCCGGCGCCCCTTCCCGGTGGGCGAGGCCGAGGCGAGGCCGGAGGTTCCGCAGCGGTCGTGGCGCCCACCAGGCCCAGTGGCCCAGCAGCTTCATGCTCGCCGGTACGAGCACGGCCCGGACCAGCGTCGCGTCCACCAGGACGGCGATGACCAGGCCGAACCCGATCATCTGCAGCAACGCGACGGAGGAGGTCAGGAACCCGCAGACCACGACCACCAGCAGCAGCGCGGCGCTGGTGATGATCCGGCCGGTCCGCTGGAGGCCGAGCGCGGTGTGTGCGGGGGCTCCTGTGCAGGAACTGCGATGTCCGTGGCCTGGCCTGGTACGAAGCGCTCCCGGGCGAGCTTCGGACCTGGGATCACGGCAACAGCTATCTGGCCGATCCTCCGGCACGCAGGCCGGAGGCCGCAGTGCTGTTCGAAGGCGACCTTGAGGGCGTACGTTCCCGCGACGGCTCGTTCGCCGGGTGGCGTTCCGATCGACCACTGCGGACCGCGCACGAGGCCCCGAGCCGGTAGCAGAGGGCAGCTCCGCCGTGCCGGACACCTGGGGGTCGCCCCGAGACGCTCGGGCAGGAACGAGTCCGGCTCCGTCGGCGCCGCGCCAGGGTCACTCCTTCAGCGCCGTCAGGGTGGCTTCCAGTCGGGTGGCTTCGGTGAGGCGGGTGGGGTCGGCGGCGGATTCGGCGAAGGTTCTGGCTTCGCGGGCGGCGGTGAGGGCGCGGTCGTGGTGGCCGAGGGTGGCCAGGGCCTGGGCCTGGCCGAGGGCGGCGATGGCCTGGAGGAGGGGGACGGCGACGCGGGCGCCCACGGTGCGGGCTTCGGCGTAGGTGCGCTCGGCCTCCTGGGCGCGGCCGAGGGCGAGCAGGGCGCCGCCCCGCTGGGACAGGGCGTTGGTCCGGGTGAAGTCGCCGATGTGCGCGGCGGGTGCGGTGGCCGGGTCGGCGAGCAGGGCGAGGATGGTGTCGGTGGTGGCCACCGCGTCCGCGTGGCCGCCGGTGCCGGCCTGGGCCGAGGCCAGGGCCAGCAGGGCCTGGGGGCGGCCCTCGCGGTCGCCCGCCGTCGCGAAGAGTTCGGCCGACCGCCGGGCCCGGGGGACGGCGTCGGCGGGCTCGCCCAGCCGGTTGGCGGCCGCCGCCGCGTAGAAGTGCGCCCACGCCTCCTGGGTGACGTCCCCGCCGCGGCGGGCGAGTTCGGCCGCCTGTTCCGCGATGGCGGACGATTCGCGGGGCTGGTGCGAGCAGTAGTGCACCGCCCAGGCCAGGTAGTTGGCGTGGGTGGCCGCGAGGACGTCGTCGCCCAGGGCGTGCGCCGCCGTGCGGGACAGTCCGAAGACGGTGGGCCAGTGGCCCCAGTTGGTCCAGCGGTCGGAGAACCAGTGCATGGACTCCGCGGTCCGGACGACGTCGGTGTGCCGGCCGGCCGCGGCCGCGGCGCGCAGGGCGGTCAGCCAGTTGGCGCTCTCGGCCTCCAGCCAGGCCTGCGCGGCCCGCGCCGAGCCGAAGCCGACGGGTGCCGCCGCGCGGCCGGCCGGCGGCGGTCCGGGCTGGAACCACTGCCCGGCCTCCGCCGCCGCGTCGAGCAGCCAGCGGTACAGCGCCGCCTCGGCGGCGGCGACGTCCCGCGGGGTCTCCTCCTCGTGGAGCCGCTCGCGCGCGTACAGCCGCAGCAGGTCGTGGAAGAGCAGCCGGTCGCCGGCGGTGTGCCCGAGCAGGCCGAGGTCGAGGAGTTCGTCGAGCATCTCCTCGACCGCGTCCGGCCGCAGACCGGTGAGGGCGGCGCCGGCGCCGGTGTCGAAGTCCGCTCCCGGGACGAGCGCGAGCCGGCGGAAGAGGCGCCGCACCGGCTCGGCCAGCTGCTCGTAGGAGAGCCGGAACGCCGAGCGGATGCGCAGGTCCCCGGCGGTCAGGCGGCGCAGCCGGAGGTCCTCGTCCCCGAGCCGTTCGGCGAGGCCGTCCGCGCTCCAGGCGGGCCGGCTGAGCAGCCGGTTCCCGGCGATGCGCAGCGCCAGCGGGAGGTGCCCGCACAGCTCCGCGATCCGCGCCAGCGCTGCCGGGGCGGACCCGCCCGCCGGCTCGTCCTCGGCCTGGGCGAGGATCGCGCCGAGCAGCGCGGTGGCGGCGCCGACGGGCAGCGGCGCCAGGAGGAGCCGCCGGGCGTGTTCGATCCCGGCGAGCGTGCGGCGGCTGGTCACCCAGAGCCGGCCCGCGCCCGGGCCGGGCAGCAGCGCGCGGACCTGGGCCTCGTGGGCGGCGTTGTCCAGGACGACGAGGGCCTCCCGCTCCCGCATCAGCCGGCGGTAGAGCCCGCGGCGCTCGTCGGTCTCGCCCGGCAGGTCGCGTTCGCGGACGCCCAGCGCCCGCAGCAGGCGGCCCAGGGCGTCGTGCGGGGTGACCGGTTCGGCGTCCAGGCCGCGCAGGTCGACGAAGAAGCAGCCGTCGGCGAACCGGTCGGCCAGCCGCGCCCCGGCGTGCACGACGAGTGCGGTCTTGCCCAGTCCGGGCGCGCCGGAGACGATCGAGACGGGTGGAGCGGCCGGGGCGCCGGCGGTCCGGGCGAGCCAGTCGGTCTCGGTCTCGCGGCCGGTGAAGTCGGGTACCGCGGGCGGCAGGTCGCAGAGCCCGGTGGCCTCGGCGGCCGGGTGCCGTCGCCGGCCGGCGCGGGCCGCGCCCAGCAGCGTCCCGCTGGCGGCCGGGGCGAGCCCCAGGGCGGTGGCGAGGGCCTGGACGGTGCGGGCCTGGGGGCCGCGGCTGTGGCCGCGCTCCATGTCGCCGATGGCGCGGGCGCTGACGCCCGAACCCTCCGCCAGTTCCTCCAGGGTCAGCCCGGCGGCGTGGCGGTGCGCGCGCAGCAGCGGTCCCAGGGCCGGAACGTCCGGCTGGCTCATCTGACCCCCCGATAGGTGAGGGATCATCGTACCGGCCCACGGCTCTGACCTGCGACGACCCGGTTTCCGGTCGGTGGGGCGCACCCCCCGGGTGTCCCGCGGCGCGTCCCACCGCCGGGCCCCGCCCCGCCCCCGGGCCCCCGCCCCACCGCCGGGCCCCGCCCCGCCCCCGGGCCCCCGCCCCACCGCCGGGCCCCGCCCCACCGCCGGGCCCCGGGCCGCCGCCGGCCGAGCGGCGGTCCCGGGGCCCCGGCGGCGCCGGTGGCGTCACCCGGCGGCGGCTCCGGCGCCCTCCGGCAGGAATCCCGCCACCCGGGTGCCCAGCCCGCGCTCGCGCGCCTGCCGGTGGACCAGGCCCGCCAGGGCGAGGTCGAGCGCGCCGAGCCCGAACGGCGAGAAGACGGTGACGCCGTCCTCGGTGCGCCGGTAGGGCTCGTCGGCGCGGAGCACGGCGCCGAGCGAGGTGGAGATGAAGTCCCGGTTGCCGACCAGCTCCTCGGCCAGGTGCAGGGACGTCCGCTCCCGGCAGACGTGGTCGGCGTCGTCGACCACGTTGACCGCGCCCAGGATGCTCTCGGCGGTCAGGTCGCGCAGGGACACGTGCAGCACCAGGGTGCCCGGCCGGCAGGCCTCGGTGGTCAGGTGCGGGGTCCCGGCGGTGGTGGCCAGGCAGACCAGCCGGTGGGCGGCCATCGCGTCCTCGGCCGTCTCGGCGACGGCCGTCTTGAGCCCGGGCCAGCGGGCCTCGCAGCGGGCGGCGAAGGCCTCCGCGCGGGACCGGTCGAGGTCGAACACGGTGACGGTGCCGAGGTCCGGCAGGACGGCCCGGAGGTAGTTCAGGATCTCGAAGCCGATCACGCCGCAGCCGATCAGGGTGGCTCCGGTCTCGGGGGTCTCCGAGGTGAGGACGGACGCGGCGAGGGCGGCGCTGGCCGCCGTCCGCCGGGCCGAGATCAGCGAGCCCTCCAGCAGGGCCTCCGGGTGCCCGGTGGCCATGGAGTTGAGGATCACCGCGGCGGAGGCGCGCTCCCGACCGGCGGCGGTGTTGCCGGGGAAGGAGGAGATCCACTTGATGCCCGCCACCGGGACGTCCTCGCCGAGGTAGGCGGGCAGTCCGATGATCCGGTTGCGCGGGTCGTCGGGAAAGCGGAGGAACACCGAGTGCGGCAGGGCCGTGCGGCCCCGGTCGTGCAGGACGTAGGCGCGGCGGACGGCCGCGACGACCTCGCTCTCGGCACCGTCGAGGACCTGCCGGACCTCCCCTGCTCCGAGGATCAGCATGGTGCCACCTTCATCGCGTACTCCTTCTCCTTCCACAGGTGGGACACGTCGCCGAAGTGGCGGGCGACCCATTCGTCGTTGTAGATCGTGTCGAGGTACCGCTCGCCGCGGTCGGGCAGGACGACCGCGCAGCGCGAGCCGGCGGGGATGCGGTCGGCCATCAGGTCGATCGCCGCCACCAGCGCGCCGGACGAGCCGCCGGCCAGGATGGCCTCGCGGCCGGCGAGCCGGCGGCAGCCGACCACGCATTCGAGGTCGGTCACGTGGACGACCTCGTCGGCGAGGCCGTCGCGGTAGAGCGCGGGCCGGACGGCTGCGCCGTGGCCGGGGATCAGCCGGGAGGTCGGGACGCCGCCGAAGATGGCGCTGCCCCTGGCGTCCACCGCGACCACGGTCACCGGCAGGCGCAGTTCGCGGACCTGCTCCGCGCAGCCGCGCAGGGTGCCGCAGGAACTCGTCGCGCAGAACAGGTAGTCGATCCCGCCGGGGACGGCGTCCAGGATCTCGCGCATCGTCCGCCGGTGCGCCTGGGGGTTCAGCGGGTTGGCGTACTGGTTGGGCCAGTAGGCGCCGGGGATGCGGGCGGTCAGCTCGCTGATCCGGCGGATCCGGACCGGCAGGTACTCGCCGGTCACCGGGTCGGTCTCCTGGACCACCTCCACCTCGGCGCCGAGCGCCCGCATGATGGCGATGTTCTGGCGGTTGGTGCGCGGGTCCACCACGCAGATGAACCGGAGCCCGTAGTAGGAGCAGACCTGGGCGAGTCCGATCCCGAGGTTGCCGGAGCTGGATTCGACGACCACGGAGCGGCCGGGCACCAGCGCGCCGGTGCGGATCCGTTCGCGGAGCATCTCCAGCGCCGAGCGGTCCTTCATGCTGCCGCCGGGGTTGAACGCCTCCAGCTTGGCGTAGGTGGTGAAGTGTCGGCCCGGGGCGAGCTTGGCGAGTTCGACCAGCGGGGTGCCGCCGATCGTGCCGAGGACGCCGGCCGGCCGGTCGTCAGGTGCCGGCATGATGGCCTCGCCCCGTCGGATCGGGGCGCGGCCCGAGCATGGTGCGGAACACGCTAGTTCCTCCTGTCAGCACTGGATCGAGGGGTGGTCCGGCCGTCGCCGCCGGGGCCGGGGGTGTGGCCGCGGGGGAGCGCGGGGACCGGGGGAGCGGCCGGGGCGGCGGCCGCCGGCGGAGCGGTACGGCGGCGGGGGTGGCGCCGCCGGGTCACGGGTTCGCCGGGCCGGGCACGGTGCGCACCGTGCGGGCGACCGAGGCGGCGACGGCGAGCAGCACCATCCAGCCCGCCAGGGCCACCGCGGCGGTCCGCGCGCCGGCCGAGTCGAGCAGCAGGCCGCCGAGCAGCGAGCCGATCGGCAGGGCCCCGTTGGACAGCGTGCTCATCGCCGCGAGCACCCGGCCGCGCAGCCGGTCGGGGGTGATGCCCAGCTGGTAGCTGCCGAGCGCCACGTTCCACAGCGGCCCGACGAACCACATCGCCGCGTAGGCGGCGGCGAGCGTGAACGGGTCGCGGCTGACGGCGATCACCACCATCAGCACGGCCCAGGCCCAGTTCGCCGCGATCACCAGGGCGCTGAGGCCCAGGCGGCGGGCGAACCAGGGGGCGGCCAGCGAGCCGGCGAGCCCGCCGGCGCCGGCGACCCCGACCATCAGGCCGACCCCGGCCGAGGACGCGCCGACGTCGGTGGCCAGCACGATGGCGACCAGGAACAGCGCCCGGAACATCAGGTTGCTGCCGGCCACCAGCAGGGTGGTGGTGCGCAGGAAGGGGTGCTTCCAGAGCCACCCCAGGCCCTCCCGGACCTGCTCGCGCATGGTGCCGGTGCCGGCGGACCGCTCGGCCTCGAACTCCTTGCGGATGAACAGCAGGCCGGTCAGCGAGACCAGGTAGGTCAGCGCGTCGGCGACGAACGGCACGGCCCGGCCGAGCCCGAACAGGATGCCGCCGAGCGGCGTGCCGAGCATCACGGCGCCCCGCCCGCGCGCCTCGTTGCGGGACAGCGCCAGCGAAAGCTGGCCCGGTGCCACGACGTTGGGGACGGCCGCGTGCGCGGCGAGGCCGTGGAAGACGGTGAGCGCGCCCTCGGTGAACCCCACCACCAGCACCAGCGGGAGGCTGAGCAGGTCGAGCGCCGCCGCGCCGGCGATGACCGCCGCGCCGAGCGCGCGCAGCGCGTCGCACCAGATCATCAGCCGCCGGCGCGGCCAGCGGTCCACCAGGGCGCCGGCCGGCAGCTGGAGCAGCAGGGCGGGCAGCAGCGCGACGAAGCCGGCGAGCCCGGCGTCGAACGGCGAGCCGGTGAGGGCGAGGACCAGCAGCGGGTAGGCGATGGTGGTCGCGGTCGAGCCGAGCAGGGAGACGGCCGAGCCGCCCCACAGCAGCAGGAAGTCGCGGTTGCGGTGCAGCGGGACCACGGCTTCCGTCCCGGCCGCGTCCGCCGGGCCGGGTGGATCGGCCGCGTCCGCCGGAGCGGGTGGATCGGGCGGGTCCGGCGGACGGGTCTGCTCGTCCGCCGGAGCCTGCGTGTCGGGGCTGGTCATCTGTCACACACCTCGCGGGGCCGGACCGGCCGCTAGCCGGCCGCCCGCTCCATCTGGCGGCGCAGACTGAGCGGCCGCATGTCGGTCCAGACCGTGCCGATGTGGGTCAGGCAGTCGGCCCTGGTGCCCTCGGTGCCCTCCGCGTACCAGCCGAGCGGGAGGTCCCGGTCGGCGGGCCAGACGGAGTACTGCTCCTCGTCGTTGAGGACGACGCGGTAGGTGCGGTCGTCGGTGTCTTCCTCGGCCACGACGGGCCTCCCTCGGGTGAACTGCCGCGTCACGCACCTCACGTGACCGGTGGCGGCGCCAGCGAGCCTGCCGCACCGGCCCGGTCCGGCTGCAGAGAAGGAGGCGCAGTCACCGCGACGCCAAGCCTGCCGCCGTGACTGCCGGTTGTTCTCTCCGGGGAGCGGCCGTCGGGCGACGACGCTGAGGCGCATGACTGCGAACCCCTCCATACGGCCCGCGCCGGCGGACCGACCCCGGGAGAACGGCGCGGGCTCCGTCCTCCCCCTGACGGTGCCGGCCGACACTCCCGGCATGCCCCTGGCCGAGTACCTCTCGGCCGCCCGACCGTTCGTCCGCGGCCGGCTGCTCGAACACGGCGCGGTCCTGCTGCGCGGGTTCGGCGTCGGCGGGGTGGACGGGTTCGAGGCGGCGGTGCGGGCGGTGTCCGGCTCGCCCCTGGCCTACGCCGAGCGGTCCTCGCCGCGCAGCACCATCAAGGGTCAGGTGTACACCTCGACCGACTACCCGCCGAACGAGGAGATCTTCCTCCACAACGAGAACTCCTACCAGGCCGACTGGCCGATGACCCTGTTCTTCCACTGCGTCGAGCCGCCGGAGACGCTCGGCGCCACCCCGCTCGCCGACACCCGCCGGGTGTACGAGGCGATCGACCCCGCCGTCCGCGAGGAGTTCGCCGCCCGCGGCTGGATGGTGGTGCGCAACTTCTCGGACGGCTTCGGCGTCCCGTGGCAGCAGGCCTTCAACACCTCCGACCGCGCCGAGGTCGACGCCTACTGCGCCCGCAACGGCGTCGCCACCGAGTGGACCGCCGACGGCCTGCGCACCCGCGCCCGCCGCCGGGCGGTGCACCGCCACCCGGTGACCGGCGAGACGGTCTGGTTCAACCACCTCACCTTCTTCCACGTGACCACGCTCGGCGAGGAGGTGAGCTCGGCGCTGCGCGAGATGTACGACGACTCCCAGCTGCCGACCAACACCTATTACGGCGACGGCCGGCCGGTGCCGGACGAGGTCATCGCGCACCTGCGCGCCTGCTACCGCGCCGAGTGGCGCCGCTTCGACTGGCAGCGGGACGACGTCCTGCTGGTGGACAACATGCTGTCGGCGCACGCCCGCGAGCCGTTCACCGGCCCGCGCCGGATCGCCGTGGCCATGGCCGAGCCGTACTCGGCCGCCGTCAGCCCCGACTCGCTCCTGGAGGCGTCCGATGCCCACCGGTGACAGCGGACTCCCGCTCTCCTACGCCCAGGAGCAGCTGTGGTTCCTGGACCAGCTGCGCTCCGGCGCCTCCACCGAGTACCTGATGTGCGAGGCGTTCCGGATCCGCGGCCCGCTCGACCTGCCGGTGCTGGAGGCCGCGTTCACCGAGGTCGCGGCGCGGCACGAGGTGCTGCGCTCGCGCTACGGCACCGAGGGCGGCACCGGGGTGCAGTACGTCGACGAGCCCGGCCCCGTGCCGCTCGCCGTGCTCGACCTGACCGGGGTGCCGGCGGACGGCCGCGAGGCCAGGGTGCGCGAGCTGCACGCCGCCGAGCTGCGCGCCCCGATCGACCTGCGCGCCCGGGCGCCCTGGCGGCTGACCCTGGCCCGGTTCGCCGAGGACGAGGCCGTCCTGCTGGTGACCGTCCACCACATCGCCTTCGACGGCTGGTCCTGGGGCATCCTGGCGCGCGAGCTGCACGAGCTCTGCGAGGCCTTCGCGGCCGGGCGGCCGTCGCCGCTGGAGCCCGTCCCGGTGCAGTACGCCGACTTCGCGCAGTGGCAGCGCGACACCTGGGCCGCCACCCCCGAGCGGGCCGAGCGGCGGCGCGGCTACTGGCGGGAGCGGCTGGCCGGCCTGGAACCGCTGGAGCTGCCCACCGACCGCCGCCGCCCGGCGCAGTGGGACCCGGCCGGCGACAGCGTCCCGTTCACCGTCCCGGCGGAGCTCGCGCAGCGGCTGGCCGCGCTCGGCCGGGACGGCGGCGCGACCCCGTTCATGGTGCACCTGGCCGCGTTCCAGCTGCTGCTCGCCCGCTGGTCCGGCGCCCGCGACGTGGCCGTCGGCGTCTCGGTCTCGGACCGCGACGAGGTGGCCCTGGAGCCGCTGGTCGGCATGTTCCTCAACACG
The DNA here is from genome assembly GCF_055561235.1 of Kitasatospora sp. NPDC022856. Taxonomy (NCBI): domain Bacteria; kingdom Bacillati; phylum Actinomycetota; class Actinomycetes; order Kitasatosporales; family Streptomycetaceae; genus Kitasatospora; species Kitasatospora sp. NPDC022856. The sequence continues at coordinate 13,118 of NZ_JBVHHE010000005.1, forward strand.
CTGGTGCTGCGGACCGACCTGTCCGGCCGGGGATCCTTCCTCGACCTGCTGGCGCGGGTCCGCGAGACCACCCTGGACGCCTACGAGCACCAGGACGTCCCGTTCGGCTGGGTGGTCGCCGACCTCGCCCCCGAGCGCGACCTCTCCCGCAACCCGGTGTTCCAGGTCGGCTTCGCGCTGCACAACGCCGAGCGCCGCCCGCTGCGGCTGCCCGGGCTCGACGTGAGCAAGGTCGAGGCGGCCACCGAGCACTCCGCGTTCGACCTCTCGCTGCACCTGTCCGAGCTCCCCGACGGCTCGTTCGCGGCCCGGCTGATCTACCCGACCGCGCTCTTCGACCGGGCCCGGATCGAGCGGATGGCGGCGAGCCTGCTGCGGCTGCTGGCGGGCATCGCCGAGCGCCCGGCGGCCCCCGCCCACACGCTGGAGACCGTCCCCGACGCGGAGCTGGCCGACCTCGCCCGCTGGAACCGCACCGAGACCGGGCGCCCGCGGCGGTCGCTGGCCGAACTGTTCTTCGCCCAGGCACTGGCCACCCCGGACGCGGTCGCCGTGGTGTCCGGCGCGCGGCGGACCGACTACGCCGCTCTCGCCGACCGGGTCCGGCGGCTCGCCGGGGTGCTGCGCTCGCGCGGCGTCGGCCGGGAGAGCCCCGTCGGCGTCGCCCTGCACCGCGGCACCGACCTGGTCGCCACCCTGCTCGCGGTGCTGACCGCGGGCGGCGTCTACGTGCCGCTGGCCCCGGAGCAGCCGGCCGAGCGGCTGGCCCACCTGGTCGCCGACGCCGGGGTGGGCCTGCTGGTCACCGAGGAGTCCCTGCTCGGCCAGCTGCCGCCGCACCCGAACACGCTCGTCCTCGACCGCGAGGGCGGCGAGGGCGGCGAGGACCCGGCGGGGGCGCCGTCGGCGGACCTCGAACCCGCCGGCGTCACCGGCGCCGAGGCCGCGTACGTGATGTACACCTCCGGCTCCACCGGCAGGCCCAAGGGCGTCGTCGTCCCGGAGGCCGCGATCCGCAACCGGGTGCTCTGGTCCGTGGAGCGCTACGGCCTCGGCCCCGGTGACCGGGTGCTGCAGAAGACCACCATCGGCTTCGACGCCGCGGTCTGGGAGTTCCTCTCCCCGCTGGTCTGCGGCGCCACCGTGGTCACCGGCCTGCGGGACGCCCACCGCGACCCGGCGGTGATGGCCCGCGCCGTCGCCGAGCACCGCGTCACCGTGCTCCAGGGCGTGCCCTCGATGCTGCGCCTGCTGCTCGACGAACCGGCCCTGGCCGACTGCGACGCGCTGCGCGTGGTCTGCTCGGCGGGCGAGCCGCTGCCCGCCGAACTCTGCGCCCGGCTGCGCCGGATCGTCGACGTCGAGGTGGTCAACACCTACGGCCCCACCGAGTGCGCGATCGACTCCACCGCCTGGCCCTACGACCCGGCCGAGCCCGGCGAGCAGGTGCCGATCGGCCTGCCGCTGCCCAATGTGCGCACCTACGTGGTGGACGCCGAGGACCGTCTGGTGCCGGTCGGCGTCGTCGGCGAACTCTGCGTCGGCGGCATCGGTCTGGCCCGCGGCTACGCCGGCCGCGGCGACCTCACCGCCGACCGGTTCGTCCCGGACCCGTTCGCCGCCGTGCCCGGCGCCCGCCGCTACCGCACCGGCGACCTGGTGCGCCGCCGCGCGGACGGCGCGCTGGAGTACGTCGGACGCGTCGACGACCAGGTCAAGATCGGCGGCGTGCGGATCGAGCCCGGCGAGATCGAGGCGCTGCTGGCGACCGACCCCTCGGTGGCCGCCGCCGTGGTGGCCGCCCACCGGTCCGGCACCGGCGACACCCGGTTGACCGCCTACGTGGTGGCCGCCGCCGGGGCGCGGATCGAGCCGGACGGGCTGCGCGCCCGGCTGGCCGCCGCGCTGCCGGAGGCCATGGTGCCGTCCGCCGTGGTCGAGCTCGACGAGCTGCCGCTCACGCCCAACGGCAAGGTGGACCGCCGCCGGCTGCCCGCCGCCGAGCCGGAGCGCCCGGCCGCGCGGGCCTGGGAGGCCCCGCGCACCGACGCCGAGCGGACCGTCGCCGCACTGATGGCCGAGGTGCTGGACGTCGAACGGGTCGGCGCGCACGACGACTTCTTCCTGCTCGGCGGCTACTCGCTGCTCGCGATCAAGCTGGTGCTGCGGCTGCGGCGCGCGTTCGGCATCGAGCTGACCGTCGGCGAGCTGTTCCACGCGCCGACCGTCGCCGGGCTGGCCGCCCGGATCGACGGCGCCTCGGGCACCGGCCCCGGCACCGCGGCGGACGCCGTCCGCCCCGTCGGCCGGGACCGCCCGCTGCCGCTCTCCTTCGGCCAGCAGCGGATGTGGTTCCTCGACCAGCTGGAGCCCGGGAGCCACGAGTACGTCGTCCCGCTGGCGCTGCGGCTGACCGGCCCGCTCGACACCGCGGCGCTGCGCGGCGCGCTGGACGCGCTCTCCGCCCGGCACGAGGTGCTGCGCACCCGGTACCGCTCCGAGGGCGGCGACCCCGTCCAGGTCGTCGACCCCGCCGGGCCGGTCGACTTCACCCTGACCGACCTGTCGGCCGGGCCGGACGCCGAGGCAGGGGCCCGCGCCCTGGTCGACGAGCTGGCCCGCTCCCCGTTCGACCTGGCCCAGGGCCACCCGCTGCGGGCGACCCTGATCCGCACCGCCCCCGAGGACCACCTGCTCGTCCTGACCCTGCACCACATCGCGTTCGACGCCTGGTCGACCAACGTCTACCTGCGCGAACTCGACCTCGCCTACCGGTCCTTCACCGAGGACGCGCCGGTCCTGGCGGCCCCCGAGCCGGTCCAGTACGCGGACTTCGCCGTCTGGCAGCGCGAGCAGCAGGACGCCGGCCGGCTGGACCACCAGCTCGCCTACTGGCGCGACCGCCTGGGCGGCCTGACGCCGGTCGAGCTGCCCACCGACCGGCTCCGCTCGGCCGTCCGCGACTCGCGCGGCGCCAACGTGGTCGTCGAGGTGGCGCCGGAGGTCGGCCGGGCCGTCACCGAGCTGGCCGGCCGGCACGGCGCGACCCCGTTCATGGTGCTGCTCGCCGTCTTCCAGGTGATGCTGCACCGCTACACCGGCCTCGACGACCTCGCGGTCGGCACCCCCGTCGCCGGGCGGACCCGCCAGGAGACCGAGGACCTCGTCGGGTTCTTCACCAACAACCTGGTGATCCGCAACGACCTGGCCGGCAACCCGGCCTTCCCGGACCTGCTGGACCACGTCCGCGGCTCGGTCCTCGACGCCTTCGCCCACCAGGACGTGCCGTTCGAGCACCTGGTCGACGCGCTGCGCCCGGAGCGGGACCTCTCCCGCAACCCGCTGTTCCAGGTCATGTTCGAGCACCAGCACCTGGCCGGCGTCCCCGCCCGGCTCGGCGCGGCCGCCGTGGAGCCGGTCCGGGCCGGCCTGGAGATCGCCAAGTTCGACCTCACCGTGACCGTCAAGGAACGCGGCGGCCGGATGTACTGCTGGTTCGAGTACGCGACCGCGCTCTTCGACCGGGCGACCGTCGAACGGATGGCCGGCCACTACCTGACCCTGATCGGCAGCGTCACCGCCGCCCCCGGGGCCCGGATCGGCGACCTCGGCATGCTCACCGACGAGGAGCGGCACACCGTCCTCACCCGCTGGGCCGACCCGGCCGGCGGGCGGGCCGCCGAGCTCGACCCGGTCGAGGAGCACGGGCTCTGCGTGCCCGAGCTCTTCGCCCGGCAGGCCCGGCGCACCCCGGACGCGGTCGCCGTGGTCTTCGGCGACCAGCGGCTGAGCTACGCCGAACTCGACGCGCGGGCCGACCGGTTCGCGGCCCGGCTGCGCGCCCTCGGGGTCACCTCGGAGACGGTCGTCGGCTCCCTCCTGGAGCGCGGCGTCGAGGCGGTCGTGGTGCTGCTCGCGGTGCTGAAGGCCGGCGGCTCGTACGTGCCGTTCGACCCGCAGCACCCGGCCGAGCGGCTGGAGTTCATGCTCGCCGACGCCGGCCCGGAACTCGTGGTCACCACCGGGGCCTTCGCCGACCGGGTGACCGGCTCCCACCGGGTGGTGCTCGCCGACGGGACCGACGACGGGACCCACACCGACGACGGGACCGCCGCCGGAACCGACAGCGCCGCCACCGAGGCCGAGCCGGTCCTGATCCGGCCGGAGAACCTCGCCTACGTCATCTACACCTCCGGCTCGACCGGCCGCCCCAAGGGCGTCATGATCGAGCACCGCTCCTACGCCCACCACTGCCGGGTGATCGCCGACCAGTACGGCATCGCCCCCGGCGAGCGGGTGGTCCTGCTCTCCGCCCTCACCTTCGACGTGGCGATGGACCAGATCGCGGCCACCCTGGTCGCGGGCGCCACCATCGTGGTCGCCGACCCGGTGTTCTGGACCCCGGCCGAGCTGCCGGTCCGGCTCGCCGAGCACGGCGTCACCGTCGTCGAGATCACGCCGTCCTACTACCGGGCCGTCCTGGAGTCCCCCGACCTGCACCTGCTGAGCGGGCTCAAGCTGATGAACGTCGGCAGCGACGTGGTCACCGGCCTGGACGCGCGGCGCTGGGCGCAGACCGGCCTGCCCGCCCGCTTCCTGTGCAACTACGGCCCGACCGAGGCCACCGTCACCTGCCTGCTGCACCCCGTCTCCGAGGTGCCGGCGGAGGGCGACGAGGCCTCGGCCCTGCCGCTCGGGCGGCCCGTCCCCGGCACCCGCGCGCACATCCTCGACGCCGACCAGCGGCCCGTCCCGGTCGGCGTCCCCGGCGAGCTGTACCTGGGCGGCGTCCGGCTGGCCCGCGGCTACCACCGCCGCCCGGAGCTGACCGCCGAGCGCTTCGTGCCCGACCCCTTCGGCGGCGAGCCGGGCGGGCGCCTCTACCGGACCGGCGACCTCGCCCGCCACCGGCCGGACGGCACCATCGAGTTCCTCGGCCGGATCGACCAGCAGGTCAAGGTCCGCGGCCTGCGCATCGAACTCGGCGAGATCGAGGCGGCGCTGGCCCGCCACCCCGCCCTCCAGGAGGCGGTGGTGACCGCCCCGGAGACCGCCCCCGGCGAACGCCGGCTGGCCGCCTACCTGGTGGCCCGGCCCGGCAGCCCGATGCCCGACGTGGCCGAACTCCGCGGCCACCTGCGGGCGCTGCTCCCCGAGTACATGATCCCCGCGCTGTGGGTGCCGCTCGACGCGCTCCCGCTGACCGCCAGCAAGAAGGTCGACCGCAAGGCACTGCCCGACGCCTCCGCCGCGCTGGCCGGCGGGGCCCGCGAGCACCTGGCCCCGCGCGACCCCGCCGAGGAGGCGGTCGCCGCGATCTGGGGCGAGGTGCTGGGCGTCGAGCGGATCGGCGTCCAGGACGACTTCTTCGCCCTGGGCGGCCACTCGCTGCTGGCCACCCGGGTCCTGGCCCGGCTCCGCGAGACGTTCGCCGTCGAGCTGCCGCTGCGCCTGCTGTTCGAGGCCACCACGGTGGCCCGGCTCACCGAGGCGGTGACCGACGCCGTCGAGGCCGAGATCACCGCGCTCACCGACGAGGAAGTGGCGGGCCTGCTCGCCGAGGAGGGGCACCGATGACCGACACCACGGACCGCACCCGGCTGCGGCAGGAGCTGCTGCGCCGGCGCCTCGCCGGCCGGGCGGGCACCGCCCCGGCCGAGGGCATCGCCCGGGCACCGCGCGGCGGCCCGCTGCCGCTCTCCTTCGCCCAGCGCCGCCTCTGGATCCTCGACCGGCTCCAGCCCGGCAGCACCGAGTACCTGGTGACGGCCTCGCTGCGGCTGACCGGCCCCCTCGACCGGGCCGCGCTGCGGACCGCGCTCGACGGGATCCAGCACCGCCACGAAGTCCTGCGGACCAGGTACCCGGTGGTCGACGGCGAACCCGTCCAGGTGGTCGACGCGCCGAGCGTCGTGCCGCTCACCGAGGAGGACCTGAGCACCCTGGACCGGGCCGCCGCCGGCGCCCGGCTGGCCGACCTCGCCACCGGCGCCCGCCGTCCGGTGGACCTCGCCGAGGGCCCGGTGCTGTCCGCCGTCCTGGCCCGGCTCGCCCCGCGGGAGCACGTCGTCCTGCTGACCGTCCACCACATCGCCTGCGACGGCTGGTCCGAGGACCTCCTGGTCGGCGAACTCGCCGAGCGCTACGACGACGCCGTCGCCGGGCGCCCGGCCCGCACCCCGGACCTGCCGGTCCAGTACGCCGACTACGCCGTCTGGCAGCGCGAGCGGCTCTCCGACGGGGCGCTCCGGCGCCGCCTCGACCACTGGAACGAGCGGCTGGCCGCACTGGCGCCGCTGGAGCTGCCCACCGACCGGCCCCGCCCGCCGGTGCGCGACGCGGCCGGCGCCCTGGTGCCGCTGGTCGTCCCGGCCGCGACCGCCGGACGGCTGACGGCGCTGGCCCGGGACCACGGCGCCACCCCCTTCATGGCCCTGCTGGCCGCCCACGCCGTCCTGCTCGGCCGCTGGAGCGGGCAGCGCGACGTCGCCGTCGGCTCCCCGGTCGCCGGGCGCGACCGCGCCGAGGTGCAGGACGTCGTCGGCCTCTTCCTCAACACCCTGGTGCTCCGGGTCGACCTGGCCGGCCCGCGGACCTTCGCCGAGCTGCTGTCCCAGGTCCGGGAGACCGCCCTGGACGCGTACGGCCACCAGGAGGTGCCGTTCGAGCGCCTGGTCGAGGAGCTGGCGCCCGAGCGCGACCCCGCCCGCACACCGCTGTTCTCCTCCATGCTGCTGTGGCAGGACGCCGCCGGCGCCTCCACGCCCGCGGCCATGGGCGGCCTGACCGTCGAGCGGCTGCCGGTCGGCGAGAGCACCGCCAAGTTCGACCTCACCGTCGGCCTGGCCGCCCAGCCGGACGGCTCGCTCGCGGGCGGCGTCAACTACGCCTCCGCGCTGTTCGACCGGGCGACGGCCGAGCGGTTCGCCGCCCAGTTCGCCCAGCTGCTGGAGCACGCCGTCGCGGCGCCCGACACCCCGCTGGACGAGCTGGAGATCCTCCCCCGGGAGGAGCGCGAGCGCCAGCTGCTCAGCTGGAACGCCACCGGCCGCGGCTACCCCACCGGCACCCTGCCGCTGCTGTTCGAGGCGCAGGTCGCCCGCACCCCGAACGCCACCGCCCTGCGGTTCGAGGGCGCCGAGCTCAGCTACCGCGAGCTGGACGTCCGGGCCAACCAGCTCGCCCACCACCTGCGCCGGCTCGGCGTCGGCCCCGAGTCGGTGGTCGGTGTCTGCCTGCACCGCGGCGCCGACCTGGTGGTCGCGCTGCTCGCGGTGCTCAAGGCCGGCGGCGCGTACCTGCCGCTCGACCCCGACTACCCGGCGGACCGGCTCGCCTTCATGCTGGCCGACTCCGGCGCCCTCGCCGTGGTCACCGATCCGGGGCTCACCCCGCTGGTGACCGGCGGCGCCCCGCACCTGGTGGACATCACCGCCGAACTGCCCGGCGGCTGGGGCCACGACCCGGTCTTCGCGGCGGCGCCCGAGCACCCGGCCTACCTGATCTACACCTCGGGTTCGACCGGCCGCCCCAAGGGCGTGCTGGTCGAGCACCGGGCCATCGTCAACCGGCTGCACTGGATGCAGGAGGCCTACGGGCTCGACGCCGACGACCGGGTGCTGCAGAAGACCCCGTACAGCTTCGACGTCTCGGTCTGGGAGTTCTTCTGGCCGCTGATCACCGGTGCGACCCTGGTCCTGGCCCGCCCCGGCGGCCACCGCGATCCGGCCTACCTCGCCGAACTGATCGGCACCGAGCGGATCACCACCCTGCACTTCGTACCGTCGATGCTGCGGGCCTTCCTCGCCGAGCCGCTGCCGCCGCTGCCCTCGCTGCGCCGCATGGTGTGCAGCGGCGAGGCACTGCCCGCCGAGCTGGTCACCGCCGTGCACGAGCGGATCGGCTGCGAACTGCACAACCTGTACGGGCCCACCGAGGCCGCCGTCGACGTCACCGCGATCCGCTGCGAGCCGGGCCGGCCGGTCACCATCGGCCGCCCGATCTCCAACACCCGCACCTACATCGTGGACGCCGCGCTGCGCCCGCAGCCGATCGGCGTGCCGGGCGAACTCCTGCTCGGCGGGGTCCAGTTGGCCCGCGGCTACCTGAACCGGGCGGAGCTCACCGCAGACCGCTTCGTGCCCGACCCCTTCGCCACCGAACCCGGCGGCCGGCTCTACCGCACCGGCGACCTCGCCCGCTACCGGGCGAACGGCGAGATCGAGTACCTCGGCCGGCTCGACCACCAGGTGAAGATCCGCGGCCAGCGGGTCGAACTCGGCGAGATCGAGGCGGTCCTGGCGCAGGCCCCCGGCGTCGCCGCCGCGGCCGTCGCCGTCCACGACGACCAACTGGTCGGCTACCTGGTCCCGGCCGGGGCCGACGTCGAGGCGGCCCGCGAGCACCTGCGCGGACGGCTGCCGGAGCACATGCGCCCGGTGCACTGGACGACGCTGGAGACGCTGCCGCTGACCCCCAGCGGCAAGACCGACCGCAAGGCGCTGCCCGCACCCGACCGGACCCGCTCCGAGCTGGTCGGCGCGTTCGTCGCCCCGCGCAGCGCCCTCGAACAGACCCTCGCGGACGCCTTCGCCGCCGCCCTCGGCGTCGACAAGGTCGGCGTGCACGACGGCTTCTTCCAGCTCGGCGGCGACTCGATGCGCGCCATCCGGGCCGTCGGCGCGCTGCGCGACCAGGGGCTCGCCCTCTCCGTCCAGGACGTGTTCGCCCGCCAGACCGTCGCCGAGCTGGCCCCGCTGGCGGCCGACCGGCCGGCCGCCGGCGCGGCCGAGACCGCCCTGGTGGGCCGGTTCGAGCTGCTCGACCCGGCCGACCGCGAGCGCCTCCCCGAGGGCCTGGCCGACGCCTACCCGATGGGCCAGGTCCAGGTCGGCATGGTCTACGAGATGCTGGCCGACCCCGAGCGCAACACCTACCAGAACGCCAGCACCTTCCAGATCGTCGACGACGGCCCGTTCTCCGCCGAGGCGCTGAACGGCGCGGTCCGGCTGCTGATCGAGCGGCACGAGATCCTGCGCACCTCCTTCGACCTCTCCGGGTACTCCGAACCGCTCCAGCTGGTGCACGCGGCGGACGACCTGCACCTGGAGATCGGCGTGGACGACCTGCGCCACCTGCCGGCCGAGGAGCAGCAGGCCGCCGTCCGGCGCTTCCGCGCCGAGGCCCAGCGCACCCCGTTCGACGTCGGGCGCGCCCCGCTGCTGCGCTACCACGCCCACCTGGTCGGCGACCGGGAGTGGCTGCTGACCCACGTCGAGTGCCACGCCATCCTGGACGGCTGGAGCCACCACTCCGTCATCGGCGAACTGCGCGCCGCCTACCGGGAGCTGGCCGCCGGCACCGGCGCCCCGGCCGCGGCGCCGCCGGAGGTCCGCTACGCCGACTTCATCCAGCTGGAGAAGCGCGCCCTGGCCTCCCCGGCGGACCGGGAGTTCTGGCGCGGCCGGATCACCGGCCACGACCGGCTGCGGCTGCCCGCCGACACCGCCCCGGCCGAGGCGCACCTGCCCGCCACCGAGGTGCGGCTGCCCTGGGCGGCGCTGGAGCCGAAGCTGCGCCGGCTCGCCGCCGACACCCAGAGCTCGCTCAAGACCGTCCTCTACACCGCCCACCTGAAGGTGCTCGGCCTGCTCAGCGGCCAGCGCCGGTTCCTCGCCGGGGCGGTGACCAACGGCCGGCCCGAACTGCCGGGCGGCGACCGGGTCCGCGGCATGTACCTCAACACGGTGCCGTTCGCCGTGGACCTGCGGGCGCCGAGCTGGCGCGAGCTGGTGCGCTCGGTGTTCGCCGAGGAGCTGGCCCTGTGGCCGCACCGCCGCTACCCGCTGCCCGCGATGCAGCGCGAGTGGGGCGGCGGCGAGCCACTGGTCGAGGTGGTCTTCGCCTACCTGGACTTCCACGTGCTCGACGAGCACCGGTCGGACATCGGCACCGTCACCGACCACAGCCCGAACGAGTTCACCTTCGACGTCTGGACCTTCCCCGGCGAGCTGCGGATGACCTGCCGCCCCGGCTGGGTCGGCCGGGAACGGCTGGCGGCGATCGGGGAGACCTTCATCGCCGTGCTCACCGCGATGGCCGAGGACGCCGACGCCGACCCGCAGGCCTTCCGGGCCCCCGGCCTGGACCGGCCGGGCGCGACCGCCCCCGCCACCCGCCCGCTGCCCGAGGTCTGCGTGCCCGAGCTGGTCGCGGAGCGCTCCGACCCGGACGCGATCGCCCTGGAGGACGCCGAACGGAGCCTCACCTACCGGGAGGTGGACACCGGCAGCAACCAGCTGGCCCACCTGCTGCGCGGGCTGGGCGTCGGCCCGGAGACGCCGGTCGCGATCTGCCTGGACCGCGGCGTCGAGGCGGTGCTGGCCATGCTCGGCGTGCTCAAGGCCGGCGGCTACTACGTCCCGCTCGACCCCGCCTACCCGGACGCCCGGATCGGCTTCGTGCTGGACGACGTCCGCGCCGACGTGGTGATCTGCCGGCCGGAGGACACCGACCGCCTCGCGCGGATCGCCGACCTGCGCTGCGTCCCGCTGGACGCGGCCTGGACCGGCCTCGCCGTCCTGCCGGAGACCCCGGTCGAGGCGGGCACCCACCCCGACAACCTGGCCTACGTCACCTACACCTCCGGCTCCACCGGCCGGCCCAAGGGCGTCCAGGTCACCCACCGGGCCGTGGTCCGGCTGGTGCACGACCCCAACTACGCCGACCTCGACCCCGGCCAGGTGCTGCTGCTGCACGCGCCGCTCGCCTTCGACGCCTCCACCCTGGAGGTCTGGGGGGCGCTGGGCAACGGTGCCCGCCTGGCGGTCTGCCCGCCCGGGGCGACCACCGCCGCCGAACTGGCCGAGGTGCTCCGCCGGCACCGGGTGACGCTGCTCTGGCTCACCGCCGGCCTGTTCCAGCACATGGTGGAGACCGAGCCGGCCGCGCTGGCCGGGGTGCGGCAGGTGCTCGCCGGCGGCGACGCCCTCTCGCCCGCGCACGTGCGCACCGCCCTCGGCCACGGCGTCGCGCTCACCAACGGCTACGGACCCACCGAGTGCACCACCTTCAGCACGGCGCTGCGCGGGGTGACCGGGGCCGACGCCGACCGCGGGGTGCCGATCGGCGTGCCGATCACCGACACCCGCGTCCTGGTGGTCGACGACCACCTCGACCCGGTGCCGTTCGGCGTGGCCGGTGAACTGCTGGTCGGCGGCCCCGGGCTCGCCCGCGGCTACCTCGGCCGCCCCGACCTCACCGCGGACCGCTTCGTGCCGGACCCGTCCGGCGACCTCCCCGGCGCCCGCTTCTACCGGACCGGGGACATCGTCCGCCGCGACCCCGACGGGACGCTGTCCTTCGTCGGCCGCCGCGACAACCAGGTGAAGATCCGCGGCCACCGGGTGGAACTCGCCGAGGTGGAGGCCATGATCGGCGGCCTCGCGCCGGTCCGGGCGGCCGCGGCGGCCGTGCACCCCGGACCGGACGGCCAGAAGCGCCTGGTCGGCTACGTCGTCCCGGAACCCGGGACCGGCCCGCTGGACGTCGCCGTGCTGCGCGAGCAGCTCCGGCGGCGGGTGCCCGACTACCTCGTCCCCGGCGCCTGGGTGGAACTGCCCGCACTCCCGCTCACCGCCCACGGGAAGATCGACCGCGCCGCGCTCCCGGAGCCCTCCGGGCCCGCGCCGACCGCCGGCTCCGCGGCGCCGCGCACCGCCACCGAGCGGGCCGTCGCCGAGGTCTGGACCGAGGTGCTCGGCCTCGAACACGTCGGGGTGGACGACGACTTCTACCTACTCGGCGGCCACTCGCTGGCCATCCTGCGGATCACCGCCCTGCTGCGCGAGCGGCACGGCATCGACCTGACCGTGCGCTCGTTCGTGGCGGACCCGACCGTCGCCGGGCTGGCGGCGGCCGTCGACGCGGCGGCGGCCGGCGAGCCGGTGGAGGCGCTGGTCTGGCTCCGCCGGGAAGGCAGCAGGCCGCCCCTGTTCTGCGTGCACCCCGGCGGAGGCAGCGCCCACTGGTACCGCCCGCTGGTGCCGTACCTCGACCCGGACCAGCCGGTCGCGGCCTTCGCCTGGCCCGGTCTCCAGGCCGAGAACGGGCAGCCCGTCCCCTCGACCGAGCAGATGGCCGAGCGCTACCTGGCCGAACTGCGGGCCGCCGCCCCGCAGGGCCCGTACCGGCTGTTCGGCTGGTGCGGAGGCAGCGGCATCGCCAGCGAGCTGGCCCACCGGCTCACCGCCGAGGGCGAGGAGGTCACCTTCGTCCTGCTCGACCCGGGGCTGGACAACCACGAGCGGCCCGAGCTGTGGAAGGAGTACCGGCTGATCGAGAGCTGCGTGGCGAAGCTGACCGAACTGGCCGCCGCCCCGGCCGGGCAGGACACCTCGGCGCTCCGCGGGGAGACCCTGGCGCTGCTCGAACACCTGGTGGACGACGTCGACCCCGAGGTCGGGATCGTGCTGCCGGAACACGGGGCCGGCGAGGTCTGGCTGCCCTCCGCCCGGATGTGGCGGGAGGTCATGGAGATGTGCCTGACCTACCGTCACCGCCCCTACGCCGGGCGGCTGAACCTGATCGCCAGCGACGAACTCGCCGACGGCGAGCACGAGGTGGCCTCCGGGCAGGACTTCGGCGAGTACCTGACCCGCTGGCAGGAGCTCACCGGCGACGTCGCCCTGCACCGGATCCCCGGCGACCACTTCGGCGTCATGAAGCCGCCCCACCTCGGCCGCCTGGCCGAGACGATCACCGCGATCCTCGCCGACGGCGGAGCGAGCACCGGCTGACCCCGGGGGAGGGAACCACCGCGAGGGCGGGGGCGCACACAGCGCCCCCGCCCTCGCGGTTTCGCCGTGCCCGGGCCGGGCCCGGACGGCCTCCACCCGTCGGCGCGGGGCGGGGCGGGCCGCGCCGCCGCGGTCGCTCCACCGGGGTGAGGTCGCGTCCCCGGCGCCCCGTCCCGGGAGCCCCGTCCCCGGCGCTCCGGGAGCCGGCCCTCGGACGCCGGGCCGGGTACACCCCGCCGCCGGCGGCCCGCCCCCGGCCCCGCCCCGGATCCCGACAGCCCGCGTGGGACGGCCGCGCGCGGCGCCCCGCGCCGGACGGACGCGCCGACGACCCGGGCCGGGCTCCTCAGGAGCCCGGCCCGGGTCGGTGTCGCAGCGGTGCGGGTGGGTCAGTCGGTCACGGCGACCAGCCGCAGTTCGGAGGTGTAGCGGCGGCCCTGGTCGTCGGTGAGCCAGGCCTGCTCCGGCGTGGGGAACATCTCGGTGACGGTGAGCCGGGCGTCCGGGTCCTTGCGGGCCAGCCGGCGGGCGGCCTTGGCGAGGATGTTGACGTAGACCGGGCTGTCGAAGTCGACGAAGAACGGCCGCGGTTCGGTGGGGGAGACCACGAAGACGAAGCGGGGCAGCTCGTTCGCGTCCTGCCAGTGCCGGGCCCGGACGAACCGGCGCGGCTCGGTCTTCTCGTCCGCGAAGTCCAGCGTGGAGCCGATGAACCGCCAGGTCTCCCGGGCCACCACCATCTTGTCGATGGTGATCCGGGGGGAGTGGTCGGCCTCCGGCAGCAGCCGGAAGCGGTCCATCACCAGGGTGGTCAGCACGTGCGAGAAGACCTCGACGGCCGGGAACACGGCGCCGTCCGGCAGCACCACGGTCAGCCGGCCGTCCCGCTGCTCCACCACGGCGTCGGCGCTCGGCGCCGTCCGGTCGCGGTGCGGGTCGGCCGTGTTGTCGAGCAGGGCGACCTGGTAGTCCTGCGGGCGGACCAGCGCGTGCCGGATCCGGGCGGAGAGCCGGGCCTTGTGCTCCTTCGGCAGCAGCGGCATCAGCCGCGGCGACGGGTGGTCGCGGTCGGTCCGGTCGAACAGCTCCCGGCGGTCCGGGTGCTGGTTGACGAACAGCTCGTTGCCGAGCGTGTTCGAGGCCAGGTGCAGCTCGCCGAGGGCGAGTTCGAACTCGCCGCGGTCGATCGCCGCGGTGTCCTCCGCCGCGATCATCATGTCCGGGCTGATGTACCGGGCGGCGGTCCAGCCCGCGGCGGTGGCCGGCCCGAAGGCCTCCGCCACCCGGTCGGCGAGGTCGGCGCCCGCGACGTTGACCCGGCGCACGCCCTCCGTGGACGGCAGGATCCGCTGCCAGCGGCGTTCGAACTCGGCCTGCAGCTCGGCGGCGTCGGCCCCCGCCGCGCCGTGCAGCACGGGCATGCAGGCGAACCAGAAGGTGGCGAGGTCCACCGGGCGGTCGGCGTCGGTCTCGGCGCGCAGCTTCCCGTACACCGCGGCGACCCGCTCCGACACCCGGGCGGCCAGCGCGGCGGCGAGCCAGGCGGCGCCGTCCATCAGCAGTTCGAGCGGGGCGAGCGCCTCCAGCACCCGGCTGCCGAGCGTCACGTGGGCCGCACGCCGGCAGTCCTGGTAGACCACCGCGCGACCGGGCGCCGTGGTGCCGCTCTTCTCGCGCTTGGCGGCCGCGTCGGTCACCCGCTGGAAGGTCTGCTCGACCTCGGTGAGGGCGGCCACCAGGCGCTCGGGGTCGTCGGCCGCGGCCCGGACGGCCTCGCCGGCGCGCTCCAGCTCGTCGAGCCGGGCGAGCGCCTCGGCGCGCACGGCGGGTTCGCCGATCCGCTCCAGGGCGGTCCGGAGCCGGCGGTCCGGCCGGATGTCGGCGGGGAGGTCGAGCTGCCAGGTGATCCAGCGCCGCCGGACCAGCTCGTCGAGGAGCGCGGGGACGTCGGTCCCCGGGCCGGTCTCCTGCTGGATGGCGTGGGCGGTGCGGGTGCCGTCGCAGAGCCGCAGCACCCGCAGCGTCTCCGGCTCCACCGGGCGCGGCGGGCGGCCGGGGACGCGTACCGCGTCCTCCTCCAGCCGGACGAAGGGCACCCGGCGGGGCGCCGTCCAGACGCGTACCGCCGGGTCGGCGCCGATCTCGCGGGCCAGCGCGTCCATCGACCAGCTGGACCAGAAGACCTCCGAGGAGGCGATCAGCCCGGTGCCCGGGTCCATGGTGATGCCGGGCCGGTCGGGGTCGAAGGCGCCCCAGCCGACCGGGCCGAAGAAGCCGATGGTGTCGTTCTTGACGCAGAACCGCTGCCAGTAGTGGGCGACCAGCTCCTCGCGCTGGCGCTGCTTGAAGGTCCGGCCCTCGGTCGCGGGGGACCAGTTGAGGAACGGCCGGATCGCCGAGTCCAGCACCCCGCGGTTCTGCCAGGCGACCGCCGCGCGGAACGGCCCGGAGGCGGCGATCCCCTGCGCGTCCTCCGCCGCCCGGGCGGCGGACTGCGTGAACTCCTCCTCGAAGGCCTGCCAGGCGGCCCCGGAGAGCTTGTCCCGGGCCCCGAACTTGTCCGCGGCCGCCGCCAGGCCCTCCGGCGCCAGCCGGAGCACCCCATCGGCCGGGAACCCCGGGCCGCGCACCGCGACCTGGTCCCACAGCCGCCACCGGCCGCTCAGGGAGACGGATTCCTCGTGCATGCCGGTGCCCCCTAGGCCGAGGCGGGAGCGAGGGACAGGTCGTCGACGACGACCTCCGCGAGCTCCGCGGGGGACGGGTAGGTGAAGACCAGGGCGACGGCGATCTCGGCGCCGACCAGCTCCTGGAGGCGGTCGACGATCTGGAAGGCGGCGAGCGAGTCGCCGCCGGCCTCGAAGAAGTCGCTGTCGGTGTCCAGGCTGTCGTCGCCGAGCGTCTCGCGGTAGAAGCCGGCGATCCGCCCGGCGAGTTCGGCGGTGTCGATGGTGGTCATGGTGGGTCCTTCCGAAGGGGGTGGGGTGTACGGGGAACGAAGAGGGGGCGCAGGGCGCTCAGCGCGCCGCGGCGGCGGCCAGCACGGTGGCGGAGTTGCCGCCGGAGACGACGACCGCGGTGCGGCCCGCCGCGCCGGGCCGCAGGGCGCCGGAGCCCAGCGCGCCGGCCAGCGCGGCGGCGCCGCTGGGTTCGGCGGCGATGCCGGCGCGGTGCAGCAGGTCCATGGCGCGCAGCACCGCCGCGTCGTCGACGCCGATCAGGTCGTCGACCCGCCGCCGGACGATCGGGAAGGTCAGCTCACCGGGCCGCTGGCCGCGCAGCCCGTCCGCGACGGTGTCGCTGGGCGGCAGCTCGACCGGTTCGCCGGCGGCCATCGAGCGGGCGTAGCGGCGGGCCCGTTCGGGCTCCACGCCGATGACGCGCACCGGCCTCGGCAGCCGGGCGGCCGCCAGCAGGACGCCGGCCAGCAGGCCGCCGCCGCCGACCGGGACGAAGACCGCGTCGAGGTCGGGGGCGTCCCGGAACACCTCCAGGCCGACGGTGCCCTGACCGGCGATCACGAGTCCGTGGTCGGAGGAGGGCACCAGCGCGGCGCCGGTGCGGGCGGCGAGGTCCCTGGCGTGGCGGTCGCGTTCGGCGACCCCGCCGGGCACCCGCAGGACCCGGCCGCCGAGCGCCCGGATCGCCCGCTCCTTGGCCTCGGCGGCGCCGGCGGCCATCACCACGGTGACCCGGACGCCGAGCATCCGGCCCAGGGTGGCCACCGCGATGCCGTGGTTGCCGGAGGAGCCGGCCACCACCTCGTCGGCGCCGAGCGCGAGCATCGCGTTGGCCGCGCCCCGCAGCTTGAACGACCCGCTGTGCTGCAGGTGTTCGGCCTTGACGAGCAGGCCGGGCAGGGTGTCGTGGCGCAGCAGCGGGGTGTGCCGCACGTGCGGGGCGATCCGCTCGGCGGCGGCCAGGACGTCGGCCGGCCCGGGCAGGCCGGTGTCGGTGGCGAGACCGGTCAGCGGGCGGGTGTCGGCGGCCGTCACGCGACGGCCTCCGGCACGGGCGCGCGCAGGGCGCGGCGGTCGGTCTTGCCGCTGTGCGTGACGGGCAGCCGCTCCAGCCGGGTGAAGCGCCGGGGCATCATGTGCGGCGGCAGGGTGAGCGCGAGGTGGGCGCGCAGCCGGGCGTCGGGGGTGGCGGCGAGCGGGCCGGTGACGTGGGCGTCGAGCCAGGTCCGGCCCCGGTCGTCGGTCTCGGCGGTCACCACGGCGCCGGTGACGTCGGGGTGGGTGAGCAGGGCGCCCTCGATCTCGGCCGGGTCGACCCGGTGGCCGCGGATCTTGAGCTGGCGGTCCGCGCGGCCGAGGTAGTCGAGGGTGCCGTCGGGGCCGCGCCGGGCGAGGTCGCCGGTCCGGTACAGCCGGGTGCCGGGCGGGCCGTGCGGGTCGGGCGGGAAGCGGTCGGCCGTCAGGCCGGGCAGTCCGCCGTAGCCGCGGGCCACCCCGGCGCCGCCGATGTGCACCTCGCCGACCTGGCCGCCCGGGACTTCGCGGCCCTGCGGGTCGAGCAGCCGTACGACGGTGCCCTCGATCGGGGTGCCGACGGTGTCGGTGGCGGTGTCCGGGTCGGCCGGCACCTCGTAGCGGGTGGAGGTCATGGTGCACTCGGTGGGCCCGTACTGGTTGACCAGCCGGCCGCCGACCAGGGCGCGGCCGCCGGCGGCGAGGAACGGGCGCAGCGACTCGCCGCTGGAGCAGAGCAGGCGCAGGGAGCGCAGCCGTTCGGCGGCGCGCGGATGCTGGGAGAGGAAGGTCAGGAAGGACGGGGTGGTGCTGAGGACGGTGTCGACGCCGTACTCGGCGACGGTATCGGCGAAGGCCTCGGCGCGCAGCAGGCGCGAGCGGTCGACGAGGACGACGCAGCCGCCGGCGGTCAGCGGGGCGAAGGTGTCCCGGATCGAGGCGTCGTAGCCGGGCGGGGCGAGTTGGAGGGTGACGGTGCCGGGGCCGAGGTGGTTGTCGCGGGCGACGGCACGCAGATAGGTGTCGAGGCCGTGGTGCTCGATCAGCACCGGGTTGGGCGCTCCGGTCGAGCCGGAGGTGTGGCTGACGTACGCGAGCGAACGCGGGTGCGGGGCGGGGAACGCGGGGGCGGCCGGCGGGTCGGCGGCCAGCCGGTCGAGCAGCAGGGCGGGCGCGCCGACGAGCGGGCCGAGCCGGTCGGCCAGGGCCGCGGTGGTGAGCAGGTGCGCCGCCGAGCCGCCGGCGGCGAGCGCGGCGAGCCGCTCGTCGGGCAGTTCGGTGTCCAGGGCGAGGAACGCCCCGCCGGTGCGGACGACCGCGGCGATCGCCACCACGGCGTCGGCGCCGGGCGGCAGCGCCACCGCGCAGACCCGTTCCGGCCCGAGGCCGTGGGCGGCCAGGTGGGCGGCCAGCCGGTCGATCCGCTCGGCGAGTTCGCCGTAGCCGACCGGTCCGCCGGGGGTCAGCAGGGCGGGGGCCTGCGGTGCGCGGTCGGCGTGCGCCCGGATGGCGTCGACGAAGGTGGCCCCGGCGGGGGTGCTCATGCCGGCTCCTCCGTCCCGGTGGTCCGGTCGACGGCGACGAGGCGCAGTTCGGAGGTGTAGCGCTGCCCCTGGTCGTCGGTGAGCCAGGCCTGTTCGGGCGTGGGGAGCATCTCGCTGACGGTCAGGCGGGCGTCCGGGTCCTTGCGGGCGAGCCGGCGGGCGGCCTTGGCGAGGATGGTGACGTAGACCGGGCTGTCGAAGTCGACGAAGAACGGCCGGGGCTCGGTGGGGGAGACCACGAAGACGAAGCGGGGCAGCTCGTGGGCGTCCCGCCACTGCCGGGCCCGGACGAACCGCCGGGCCTCGGTCTTCTCGTCCGCGAAGTCCAGGGCGGCTCCGGCGAAGCGCCAGGTCTCCCGGGCGACCACGGTGGAGTCGATGGTGATCCGCGGCGAGTGGTCGCCGTCCGAGCGCAGGGTGAAGCGGTCCATCACGCGGTTGGTGAGCGCGTGGCAGAAGACGTCGAGCAGTTCGAACTCGGAGCCGTCGGGCAGCACGGCGGCCAGCCGGTCGTCGCGCTCCTCCACCAGGACGTCGCCGGAGCGCACGGTGCGCGGGCGGTGCGGGTCGGAGGTGTGGTCGGTGAGGGCGACGTAGTGGTCCTGCGGCCGTCCGAGCGCCTGCCGGCTGCGGGCGGACCACTTGAGCGGCAGCTCCTTGGGCAGCATCGGGAGCAGGCGCGGGCCGGGGAAGTCGCGGCTGGTCTCGTCGATCAGCTGCTCGCGGTCCGGGTGCTGGTGGACGAAGAGGGACTGCCCGAGGGTGTTCATCGCGACGTGCAGCTCGCCGATCACGAGCTCGAACTCGCCGCGCCCGACGGCGTCGAGGTCCTCGGCGATGATCATCAGGTCGGGGCTGATGTACCGGCTGAGCGACCAGCCCCGGCCGCCCTCCGGGAACGCCTCGTGGACCTGCTCGGCGATGTCCGCCGCGGTGAGGTGGACCCGCCGGGCGCCGGCCGGCGCGTCGATGATCCGCCGCCAGCGCTCGCGCAGGTCGGCCTGGATCCGGTCGATGTCGGCGATCGACTCCGGGTGCGGGGCGGGCAGGCAGGCGAACCAGAGCGAGCCGAGGTCGACCGGACCGCCGCCGCGCTCGCGCAGGGCGCGGTAGGCGGTGCGGATGCGCTCGCCGACCGCCTCCGCGTACCGGTTGGTCATCCAGCGGGCGGCGGTCATGCACAGCTCCAGCGGGGCGAGCTGTTCCAGGACGGCGGTGCCCACGGTGGCGGTGGCGGAGCGGCGGGTGTCGGAGTAGACCAGGGCGCGGTTGGGCGCCGTCCGGGCGCCCTTCTCGCGGACCGCCGCGACCTCCGTGATCTCGGCGAAGGCGCCCTCCAGCGCGGCGAGGGCGGCGGTCAGCTCCTCGGGGTCGGTGCCGGCCCGCTGCACCCGGTCGCGGCCCTCTTCGAGGACCGCCAGCCGGGCCAGCGCGGGTTCGCGCACCTCGGCGTCGCCGATGCGGTCGAGCATGGCCCGCAGTTCCCGCTCCGGGTAGGTGCCGGCCGGGACGTCGAGCTTCCACAGCACCAGCCGACGGGCGACCAGCCACTCCAGCGCGGCGGTGACCTCCGCGGCGGGCAGCGGCCGGCCGAGCTCCCGGCCGGCCAGTTCGGCGATCCCGGCCGGGGTCCGGCGGCCGTCGCAGAGCCGGAAGACGGCGAGCGCGGCCTCGGAGACCGGCAGCGGCGGGCGGCCGGGCACCAGCACGGTGCCCTCGGCGGCCCGGACGAACGGCACCGGGCGCGGCGGCGTCCAGTCGCGGACCCGGGGGTCCCGGTCGATCGCCTTGGCCAGCGCGTCCATCGACCAACTGGAGAAGTACACCTGGGAGTCGGCGACCAGGCCGGTGCCGGGGTGGACCTCGACGCCGCGCCGGTCGGTGTCGAAGGTGCCCCAGCCGACCGGGCCGAAGAAGCCGATGGTGTCGTTCTTGACGCAGAACCGCTGCCAGTAGTGGGCGACCAGTTCCTCGCGCTGGCGCGGCATGCTGGTGCGGCCCTCGGCGGACGGCGTCCAGTCGAGGAACGACTTGATGCCGGTGCCCAGCACCGCCCGGTTCTGCCAGGCCACCGCGGCCCGGAACGGTCCCGAGGCGGCGATCTCCTGGAGGTCCCGCGCGGTCTGCACGGCGGCCGCGGTGAAGGCCTCCTCGAAGGCCTCCCAGTCGGCCTTCGCCGGTACCTCGCCGGGGGTGAACTTGTCGGCGGCCGTGGCCAGGCCCTCCGGCGCCAGCCGGAGCACCCCGGCGGCGGGGAAGCCCGGCCCGCGGAGTGCGAAGTGCGGCCACAGGCGCCACCCACCGCCGGGCATTCGTATGGTGTCGGACATTGCTGAGCTACCTCCCTGGGAAACGTGCGCCGGGTCGTCCGCCGGTGGCCGACCGGCCGTCAGGCCTGTTCGGCCGGGATGCCGCCGAGGCACCACTCCAGGACCGCGCGGGCGCTGTGGTACTTGTTCTCGGCCTGCTGGAACGCGATGCTCGCGGGGCCGTCCAGCACGTCGCCGGTCACCTCGTCGCCGCGGTGCGCCGGCAGGTCGTGCATGAAGACGGCGCCGGGGCAGGCCGCGAGCACGGAGGAGTCGACCCGGAACGGCTCGAAGTCGCGCCGCCAGTCGGGGTCGGCCTTGGCCGTGCCGGTGGTCTGCCAGCGCGTGGTGTAGACGACGTCGGCCTCCGGCAGGCCGGCCATGTCGTGCCGCTCCTCGACCAGGGCGCCGGCCTCCTTGGCGAGGGTGCGGGCGCGGTCGAGGTAGGCCGGGTCGAGCCCGTAGCCGGCCGGGGTCCGC
The DNA here is from genome assembly GCF_055561235.1 of Kitasatospora sp. NPDC022856. Lineage (NCBI taxonomy): Bacteria > Bacillati > Actinomycetota > Actinomycetes > Kitasatosporales > Streptomycetaceae > Kitasatospora > Kitasatospora sp. NPDC022856. Next base: position 34,222 of record NZ_JBVHHE010000005.1, read on the forward strand.
AGGTGCAGCTCGGCGCCGGGGAAGCGGGCGAGCGCGAGGGCGAGCGCCGAGGCGGTGTTGTTGCCCTCCCCGGCGTAGAGCACCCGCAGTCCCTCGATCCGCCCGAAGTGGCCGAGGATGGTGGTGAGGTCGGTGAGCGCCTGGGTGGGGTGCTCGGCGGCGCTCATCGCGTTGACGACGGACATCCGCTGCTGGGCGGCGTAGGCGCGGAGTTCCTCGGTGCTGCCGGCGGTGCGCGCCACCAGCACGTCGAGCATCCGGGAGAGCACCTCGGCGGTGTCCTCGGTGGTCTCGCCGGTGTTCTCCTGGAGGTCGTCGGGACCGTAGGTGATCAGCCGGGCGCCGAGCCGCAGCGCGCCGGCGGAGAACGCCGTGCGGGTGCGGGTGGAGGTCTTGCGGAACAGCACGCCGACGACGGCGTCGGAGAGCGGCCGGGCGCTCTCGCACTCGCCGGCGGCGTACTGGGCGCCGCGGTACGCGATCCAGCGCAGCTCGCGGTCGGAGAGGTCGTCCAGGGAGACCAGGTGGCGGCGGGGCGGTCGGGGCATCGGGGGTTCCTCCTCGGGTGACGCGGTGACTCGGGTGGCGGACCGTCAGTTGGCGCGCAGGGCGTCGTGCAGGACGCCGAGGCCCTCGTCCAGCAGCTCGGGCGCGATGGTCAGCGGGGGCATCACCTTGAGGACCTCGTCGTGCCGGCCGCAGCGCTCGATGATCAGGCCGTGGTCGAAGGCGTACCGCTGGACGCGCTCGGCGCGGTCGGCGCCGCCCGCCGGGGCGGTGTCGATGCCGAGCACCATGCCCCGGCCGCGCAGCACCAGCTCCGGGTCCAGCGCGGCGAGCTCCGTCCGGAACCGGTCGAGCCGGGCCGAGTTCCGCTCCAGTCCGGTCAGGAAGGCGTCCTGCTGCCAGAACTCGCAGGCGGCGGTGGCCGCGACGAAGGCCAGCTGGTTGCCGCGGAAGGTGCCGGTGTGCTCGCCGGGCTGCCACAGGTCCAGCTCGCGGCGGAACAGCGTGAGCGAGAGCGGCAGCCCGTAGCCGCTGAGCGACTTGGAGACGGTGACGATGTCCGGCACGATCCCGGCGTCCTCGAAGCCGAAGAAGGTGCCGGTGCGGCCGCAGCCGGACTGGATCTCGTCGAGGATCAGCAGCACGCCGTACTGCTCGGTGACGCCGCGCAGGCGGCGCAGCCACTCCCGGCTCGCCGGGTAGACGCCGCCCTCCATCTGCACCGGCTCGACGACCACCGCCGCCGGCGGCTCGGTGCCCGAGGACGGGTCGGCCCAGAGCCGCTCGATCAGGTCGATCGAGTCGAACGGGCCGAGCGGGCCGTCCTCGAAGGGCACGAAGGTGACGTCGCCGCCGGTCACCGCGCCGGCCCGGCGGGCGCGGCGGCTGCCGGTGACCTCCAGCGAGCCGCGCGACATGCCGTGGTAGGCGCCGGTGAAGGCGGTCAGCCCGGTGCGGCCGGTGGCCCGGCGGGCCAGCTTGAGGGCCGCCTCCACCGCGTCGGTGCCGGTCGGGCCGGTGAACTGCACCTTGAAGTCGAGCCCGCGCGGCCGCAGGACGATCTCGTTGAAGCGGGTGAGGAACTCGCGCTTCGCGACGGTGTGCATGTCCAGGCCGTGCATCACGCCGTCGGCGGCGAGGTAGTCCAGGACGCGCTGCTTGACCGCGTCGTCGTTGTGCCCGTAGTTGAGGCTGCCGGCGCCGCAGAAGAAGTCGATGAAGGCCCGGCCGTCGTCGGTGTGCAGCAGCGCGCCCTTGGCGCGCTCGAACACCACGGGGAAGGTGCGGCAGTACGACCGCACCTCGGATTCGAGCTTCTCGAAGACGGAGGTGTCGGTGGTGGTGGCGGTGGTCATGGGGGTTCCTTGGGGCGAGGAGGGCAAGGAGGGGTCAGCGGCCCGCGGTCGCGCGGTCCCCGCGCGGGCGGGCGGTCAGCCGGGGCAGCGGGCCGTCCGCGGCCGTCCGCGGGTAGCCGTCCAGGGCCGCGGCGAGGGCGGCGACGGTGGGGTGGTCGAAGAGCGCCCGCACCGGCACGTCCACCCCGAGGGCGGCGCGCAGCCGTACGGCCACCCGGGTGGCGAGCAGCGAGTGCCCGCCGAGCCGGAAGAAGTCGTCGTGGGCGCCGATCCCGGTGCTGCCGAGGACCTCCTCCCAGACCGCGGCGACGGCCCGCTCCCGCGGGGTGCGCGGGGCGGCGGAGGCGGCGGCGGCCGTGCGGGGCTCCGGCACCGGCAGCGCGTGCCGGTCGACCTTGCCGCTGACCGCGGTCGGGATGGCGTCCAGCAGCACGAACGCGGCCGGGACGAGGTGGTGCGGCAGCGAGTCGAGCAGGGCGGCGCGCAGCTCCTCGCCGGTGGGCGGCCGTTCGGCGTCCTCCGCGACCAGGTAGGCGGTGAGCTGGCGGCCGCCGGAGCCGTCCGGGGTCGGGTGGACGACGGCGGAGCGCACGCCGTCCAGGGCGAGCAGCGCGGCCTCGATCTCGCCCGGTTCGATCCGGTGGCCGCGGATCTTCACCTGGTGGTCGCTGCGGCCGAGGATCTCCAGCGAGCCGTCCGGGCGCAGCCGGCCGAGGTCGCCGGTGGTGTAGAGCCGGCCGCCGGGGACGGTGGCGTGCGGGTCGGGGAGGAAGGCGCCGGCGGTCTGGCCGGGCCGCCCGCGGTAGCCCCAGGCGAGGCCGTCGCCGCCGATGCAGACCTGCCCGGTGCCGCCCTCGGCCACCGGCTCCAGCCGGTCGTCGAGCACCCGGACGCTGGTGTTGTCCACCGCGGCCCAGGTCAGCACCTGTCCGTCGGCGCCGTGGCGGGCCACGCTGGTCCAGATGGTGGCCTCGGTCGGCCCGTAGAGGTCCCACACCGGGGCGCCGCCGGCGGCGAGCGTCGCCGCCAGCTCGGTGTGCAGCTTCTCGCCGCCGGAGAGCACGGTGAGGCCGGGAGCGGGCAGCCAGCCGGTGTCGGTCAGCATCCGCAGCATCGAGGGGGTGGCCTGGACGACGTGCGGGCGGGCCTCGCCGATCAGGCGGATCAGCCGCTCGGGGTCGCGGGCCTGCTCGGTGTCGGCGAGCACCAGCCGGGCGCCGGTGAGCAGCGGCAGGCAGAGCTCCAGCATCGAGGGGTCGAAGGAGGCGGTGGTCAGTCCGAGGACGGTGGCGTGCGGCGGCAGCTCCAGCCGGGCGGCCATCGACCGGAGGAAGTTGGTCAGCGCCCGGTGCGGGATCTGCACGCCCTTGGGCATGCCGGTCGAGCCGGACGTGTGGAAGACGTAGGCGAGGTCGTCCTGGCCGGTGGTCCGGTCGAGCCGGTCCGGCCGGGTCACCGGGCCGGTCTGCGGGCCGTCGCCGTCGAGCAGCAGGGTGGTCGCGGCGGTGTCCGCCACCCGGCCGGCCAGCGCGCCGGTGGTGACCACCACGGCCGCCCCGGTGTCCTCGACCAGGTAGCCGATCCGCTTCACCGGGTGCATCGGGTCGAGCGGGACGTAGACGCCGTCCGCCTTGAGGACGGCGAGCAGCGCGGTGAGCAGGCCGGTGCCGCGCTCCAGCAGGACGCCGACCCGGACGCCGCGGGCGACGCCGAGGCCGCGCAGCCGGTGCGCCAGGCGGTCGGCCCGGGCGTCGAGTCCGGCGTAGCTCAGCTCGCCGTCCGTGGAGCGGACGGCGATGGCGTCCGGGGTGCTGCGGGCCTGCCGTTCGAAGAGGTCGGTGACGGTGGGGGAGGGCACCTCGCGGGCGGCGCCGAGGCCGAGCGCGAGCCGGCGGCGGCGCTCGCCGGAGGGCAGCGGCGCCAGCCGGGCGGTGGCGAGGGCCAGCGGTTCGTCCGGGGCGGCGAGCACCTCGCGCAGCAGCCCGACGTAGTCCTCCGTGAGGCGGGCCGCCGTCTCGGGGGCGAACAGCGCGGTGGCGTACTGCAGGCGCAGGCCCAGGCTGCCGTCGGGGCGGCCGAGCAGGTCCAGCGCCAGGTCGAACGGCGTCCCGGCGACGGGGGTGGGCACCAGCTCGACGTCCAGGCCGGGCAGCGCGGGCGGTTCGGCCTGGGAGTCGAGGGTCAGGAAGGAGACCTGGAAGAGCGGGTTGCGGCTGAGGTCGCGGTCCGGGGCCAGCTCGGTGACGACGCGTTCGAACGGCGTCTCGGCGTGCGAGAGGTCGGCGAGGGAGCCGCGGCGGACCCGGTCCACCAGCTCGCCGAAGCTCGGCCGGCCCGACAGGTCGGCGCGCAGCACCACGGTGTTGACGAACGGGCCGATGAGGTCCCGGGCGGCGGCCTGGCCCCGGCCGGCGACCGGGGTGCCGACGGCGAAGTCGCTCTGCCCGCTGTACCGGCCCAGCTGGGCCTGGAAGGCGGCCAGCAGCACCATGAACCGGGTGGCGCGCCGGGACCGGGCCAGCTGGTCGGCGCGTGCCACCAGCTCGGCGGGGAGGGTGAACCGGGCCACCGCGGCGGCGCCGTCCCACTCGGCGGGCCGGGCGCGGTCGGTGGGCAGCTCCAGGGGCGGCAGCCCGGCCAGCCGGGAGCCCCAGTAGCCGAGCTGCCGGGCGAGCCGGGGTCCGGTGGTGCGCTCGTGCTGGTGGGCCGCGAAGTCGGCGTACTGGAGCGGGAGGTCCGGCAGGCCGTCGGGGACGCCGGTGGTCGCCGCGCGGTAGGCGGCCGCCAGCTCGCGGGTGAAGACGTTCCAGGAGGAGAAGTCGAAGGCGATGTGGTGCACCACGACGACCAGCAGGTGGTCGTCGGCCGCGAGCCGGGCCAGGGTGGCCCGCAGCGGCGGCGCGGTGGTCAGCTCGATCGGCCGGTGCAGCACCAGGTCGAGGACGGCGGTGATGCCGGCTTCGCCGGGGGCGGGCGCCTCGACGGTCTCCAGCGGGACCTCGACGGCGGGCGCCACCCGGGCCACCGGCTCGCCGTCGGCGGCCGCGTACCGGGTGCGCAGCACCTCGTGCCGGGCGACCACGGCGGTCAGGGCGGCGGCGAGGGCGGCGGCGTCGACGCCGCCGCGCAGGCGCAGGGCCAGCGGCAGCAGATGATCCGCCGTACCGGGCCGCAGCTGGTCGAGGAACCACAGCCGTTGCTGCGAGAACGATGTCGTCCGGACGTCACCGCGGTCCACCGGCTCACCTCCAAGGGGTAGTCAGAACGTCGCGCGCCCCGGGTGGTCGGGGCACAACCGGAGCTTGCCGGTCGGGTGCGGCGGGGGAGTAGGGAAGGAGCGGCAGCGCGGGGCGCCGCTTTTGCTGCGTCAATGTCTCTGTTCGGCGGATCCGGCCGCGGCGGGCCGGGGCGCCGCCGGGTCAGATCAGCCCGGTGCGGACGGCGTGGGCCACCGCGTGGGCCCGGTTGCGGACCTGGAGCCGGGCCATCAGGTCGTAGATGACGTTCTTCACGGTGTGCTCGGAGCAGGAGAGTTCGCGGGCGATGGCCGCGTTCCCGTGACCCTCGGCGACCAGGCCGAGCACGGCGGTCTGCCGGGCCGTCAGCGGGGAGTCGGGGGCGGGCCGGCGCGGGGCGGGCGCGCCGTCCTCCGCCGGGCCGAGCAGGCCGACCAGGACGCCGTAGGGCATCCGGCCCTCGCCGTGCCGGGCGCAGCGGACGGCGGTGAGCAGGCGTTCCGGGGTGGCCTCGGCGGACTGCAGCATGGCCACCGCGCCGGCGCGGACGGCCCGCCGGACCCCGTCGGCCGTGAAGGTGTCGGCGACCAGCAGCAGCGGGCGGCCGTCGGGCTCCGGCCAGCCGTCCAGCGCGGCGCCGGGCGTCGGCCCGGCGGCCACCCGGACGGTGGCCCCGGAGTGGCCGGCCGCGAGTTCGATGCCGGCCCGGCGCAGGTTGGCGGCCACCTTCTCGCGGGCCGGCCCGCCCGCCGGGCCGAGGTGGACGCGCAGGGCGGTGGCGGGCCGCCGCTCGGTCTCTGGCCTGGTGGCGAGGGCGAGGGCGCTCACAGCAGACCCGCCCGCAGGGCGTAGGCCACCGCGTGGGCGCGGTTGCGCAGCCGGAACCGCTGGGTGATGTCGCGGACCACGGTGGTGACGGTCCGTGCGGAGTAGCAGAGCGCCCGGGCGATCTCGTCGGTCTCGTGGCCGTCGGCCACCAGCCGCAGGACGGCGCGCTCCCGTTCGTCCAGGCCCCAGCCGGGGCCGTGGCCGCGGGCGCCGGGGTGCGGGTCGAGGTCGGTGCCGTGGTCGAGGAGCCCGTCGATCAGGTCGGGCGGCACCGTGCAGTCGCCGCCGGCCACGGTGAGCACCGTCCGCGCCAGCCGGTCGGCGTTGACCTCGCGCCGGCGCAGCAGGCCGCGGGCCCCGGCGTTGATGGCGTCCGCGGCCTCGGCCGGGGACAGGTCGGCGGCGATCACGACGACGGCGGGCCGGTGCGGTCCGGTGCGCGTCGCGGTCACCAGGTCGAGCTCCTGACGGTCCACCCGGTCGACCAGGACGACGGCGACGTCGGCCTTCTCCTCGGGCTGGACCAGGGCGATGTCCGGGTTGCCGGACAGCGCGCTGACGGCGCCGGCTTCCAGCACCGGGTCCAGGGCCACGACACAAAGCGGCAGGGGGTTGCCCATGTGCACTCCTCGGTCAGCGGGGTGAACCTCTCGGCGAGGAGTCTTCGCTTCCGGTGCGCCGTGCCGCATGGGGCGCGATCACCCGCATTCCCCGCCGCGGGGGGCGCCGGGGCCGGTCCGGACGGCCCCCGTCGCGCGGACGGCGCCGGGCGCCCCGTCCGGATCCGCCGGCGAATCGTCCCGGTCCGTCCGGTACGGGGCGGCGGGCCCGAAGGGTTGGGGGCGGCCCGCTGCCGCCCACCGGGGGCGGCGCGCCCGTGCGACCGCGCACCCCCGCCCCCGGCCGCCCCCGGCGCCGCCCGCCGCGACCGGGTGCGGCGGGCGGCCCCCCGGACCGACCCGGCGCCCGCCCCCGCGACCCCTCCGACCACCCGGGCGCGCAAAGCTGGGGCACGCCGGGTACGGCGTCTGGGTAGTCCGCGGCGAAATCTACGGGTGGTGCTCCCCTGTACGGAGGGTCGTGCCGCTGGAAGGGTTGCGGACGTGACCACAACCGACACCGCTTCCCGGGCCTCAGGGCCGGCGCCCTCCTGGTGGGCGCCGGCCGCGACGCTGCGCGAACGGCTGTCGGCCCCGCACCCGCCGGTGGCGCCGGCGGCGGGCCCGACGGCCGGGGCACGCACCCGCTCGGCGGTCGAGCAGGCCTGCGAGGCCGCCAGGCTGGCCCGGCTGGGCGTCGACCCGGGGCTGGCCGCGGCACTCGCCGCCGAGGCGCCGGAGCGCCTGGCCGGCCGGCTGGCCAAGCCGTCGTGGGCGGTCTTCGCGGAGCGGGCCGTCGCCGGGGCGCCGGAGCACCCCGGGGGCGTGCCGCTCGAAGCGGGCGAGGGGGCGACGGTGTTCGCACCGCTGCTGCGCCCGCTGGTGGCGGCCGCCACCGCCGAGCTGACCGCGCGGGCGCTGGCGGGCGGCGCCGAGCCGGCCGACCTGGCGGTGTTCGCCCCGGCGTACTCGCGCTGGCTGGCCGAGCGCCTCGCCGGCGAGGCGGCCCGGACACTGGTCGTGGAGCTCGCCGCCGCCCGGGACGCGGGCGGCCTGGCCGGCGCCACCGGCGCGGACCGGTTCGCCGACTTCGCGGCCCGCACCGGCACCCGGGCCGGACTGGCCCGGCTGTTCACCCGCTACCCGGTGCTCGCCCGGCTGATGGCCCGGACGTCCCGTCACACCGCCCGCTCCGGCGCGGAGCTGCTGACCCGGCTCGCCGCCGACCGGCCGGCGCTGACCGCGGGGCTGTTCGACGGCCGGGACCAGGGCCCGCTGGCCGCCGTCGAGCTGGGCCGCGGGGACCTCCACCAGCAGGGCCGGTCGGTGGCGGTGCTGCGGTTCGCCGCCGGCGCCACCGCGGTCTACAAGCCCCGGCCGATCGGCCAGCACGCGCTCCTGGACGCCATGACGGACTGGCTGGACGCCAAGGTGCCGGGCCTGGCGCCGCGCACCCCGCGCTGGGTCGGCGGGGACGGCTACGGCTGGCTGGAGTTCATCGAGCACCGGCCCTGCCGCTCACTGGTCGAGATCGACCGGTTCCACCGCCGCCAGGGCGCCCTGCTCGCCCTCGCCTACACCCTCGAAGGGGTGGACCTGCACTGCGAGAACCTCCTCGCGCACGGCGACCAGCCGGTGCTCGTCGACGTGGAGACGCTGCTGCACCCCGTCCTCGGCGAGGGGAGCACCACCCTGCCGGACCCGGCGGCCGCGGCGCACGCCGCCTCGGTGCACCGCACCTGCCTGCTGCCCCAGCTGCTGGTCGGTGAGCTGGGCGCGGTCGACGTCTCCGCCCTCGGCGCCGCGCCGGGCGGGGAGTTCCCCAACACCCGGATGGTCTGGGAGGAGACCGGCACCGACGAGATGCGCCTGGTGCGCCGCGGGGCGCCGTTCACCGGTGCCAAGAACCGGCCGTACGGCGTCGTGCCGGGAGCCGGCAGCGCGGACCGGCTCTCCGCGACGCTGGCCGGGTTCCGCGCCGGGTACGACGCCGTCGTCCGGCACCGGGCCGAACTCGCCGACCCGGCCGGGCTGCTGGCCACCGGGGCGTCGGCCGTCGGCCGGCTCGTGATCCGCCCGACGATGCTCTACGCCACCCTGCTGGCCGAGGCGACCCACCCGCAGCTGCTGGGCGACGGGCTCGACCGCGACGCCCTGTTCGCGGTGCTCTGGGCCGAATCGCAGGGCGACCCGGCCCGGCAGGCCCTGATCGAGCACGAGATCGCCGACCTGTGGGACGGCGACGTCCCGGTCTTCTTCCACCGGCCCGGCGAGCCCGCGGTGTTCGCCTCGGACGGGAGCCCGGTGCCCGGCGTCCTGGACACCTCCGGCCTCGCCACCGCGTGGGCGAAGCTCGACGGCATGAACACCGTCGACCGCCACGACCAGGAATGGATCATTTCGGCCACGCTGGCCTCCGTCGGGCCGGACGCCACCGGCCCCCGGCACCGGACGGGTGGGCGCACCCGCCCCTCGCCCGCCGCCGTCCCGGAGCCGTCCGCGCTGCTCGCCGCCGCCTCCGGGATCGCCGACGAGATCGCCGGCCGCTCCGTGAGCGGCCACGGGCGGGTCAACTGGATCGGCCTGGAGGCCGTCGACGAGCACTGGACGGTGCTGCCGATGGGCGCCGGGCTGGCCCAGGGCTACTGCGGGGTGGCGCTGTTCCTGGCCCAGCTCGGCGCGCTGACCGGCTCCGCCCGCCACACCGGTCTGGCCCGGGCGGCGGTCGCCCCGCTGCCCGACCTCGTCGCCGCTGCCGCCGCCGACCCGGAGCTGAGCCTGGCGGTGGGCCCGGGCGGCTTCGAGGGCCTGGGCGGCCTCTGCTACTCGCTCGCCCGGCTGGCCGGCCTGGTCGACGAGGGCCTCGCCGACTGCCTGCCGGCCGCCCTGGACGCGCTGGCCGTGGCGGCGCTCGACGAGGAGGCCCGGCCCGGCGTCTCGGCGGGCCTGGCCGGGGCGCTCGCGGCCCTGCACGCGGTGCACCGCGAGCGCGGGCTGGAGCGGGCCGCCGAGCTCGCGGACCGGATCGCCGAGCGGCTGCTCGGCCTGCCGCCGCCCGGTCCGCTCGGCGCCGCGGCGCCGGACCGGGTCGGCTTCGCCTTCGGGGAGGCCGGGATCGGCTGGGCGCTCACCCGGCACGCCCGGTTCACCGGCGGCCCGCGCGGCGCGCGGTTCGCCGCCGCCGGCCGGGCCCGGCTGACCACCGCCCTGGCGGCGGACCGGCTCACCGGCGGCTGGTGCTCCGGGACGGCCGGCACCGTGCTGGCGGCGGCCGACGCGGGCCTGTGCGCCGAGCAGCCCGACAGCCCGCTGCGGGACGCCGTGCACCGGCTCACCGGACAGCCGCCGGTGGCGGACCTCAGCCTCTGCCACGGAGAGCTGGGCACCGCGGAGGCGCTGGCGGCGCTCGCCGAGCGCGGCCACCGCGGCGCGCGCAACAGCCTGACCGGCCGGGCCGGAACGGTCCTCGGACAGCTCCACGACTGGGGACCCCGCTGCGGGACCCCCGGACAGGTGCCGACGCCGGGGCTGCTCACCGGGCTCTCCGGGATCGGCTACGCGCTGCTCCGGCTGGGCTTCGCCGACACCGTGCCCTCCGTCCTGCTGCTGGACGCGGCCCCCGGCCCCCCACCACCGGCCCCTTCGACCATCTGAAGAGAACCGAAGAGAACCGAAGAGAAACAAACAGGACCGAATAGCACAAGACCACCTGAAACGAAAACAAAACAGCAGAGAACAGCGCCACTTATCACCACGCACCGCTTCCCGAATGGAAAGGAAAGCCCCATGTCCCGCTCCCTGTACAACGGTGCTGTCCGCAGCGAGGCCACGGACCAGGCCGCGACCACCCCGGACCCGGCCGGCGAGATCCGCCTGGTCCGCCGGAACGGGGCCTGCGCCCGGACCCGGGCCCTGGCCGGAATGAGCCTCGGCAGCGGCGTGGTCGTGGGCCTCGGCTCCATCACCACCACTGTCTCGGTGCCGTTCTGACCTGCACTCACGTAGGGCCGATCCGAACATGAACACGACGCTCCGCGGGGAGAGCGACTACTATCCGGGGCTATGCGTGTGCGGGCAGCCCATCTCATCGGCCGTGATGCCGAAGTCGCCGGACTCGGCGAATCACTGCGGGATCTCCGCCGCTCGCGCGGCTGTACCACATTCCTGGTCGGCGAGGGCGGAATCGGTAAGTCGCGACTGGTCGCCGAGCTGATCGGCGAGGCGGTCGACGCAGGAGTCCGCGTCCTGCGGGGCCGGAGCAGCACCATCGGACCGATGGTGCCGCTCCGGCCGCTCACCGAGGCGCTGATGCCGCTCTCACGCGGCGGGGAGACGCCGGACGAAGCGAGCCTCGGCCCCTACCGCCCGGTGCTCGGCCGGCTCATCCCGGACTGGAGCACCGGCACCCCGGACCAGGGATCGACCGTGGTGCTCGCCGAGGCCGTCCTGCGGCTGCTCGCCTCCGCGGGCCGCGACCAGGGCTGCCTGCTGGTCCTGGAGGACCTGCACGACGCCGACACCGAGACGCTGGCCGTCGTCGAGTACCTCGTCGACAACCTCGAACAGCAGCCGGTCATGCTGGTGGCGACCGTCCGGTCGGAACCGGGCGAGGCACTCCTGCTCGCCGAGTCGGCCGGGCGCCGCCGCAGCGGAACGGTCTTCCGGCTGGCGCCGCTGGACGACGACGAGGTGAACCGCCTGATCGCCTCCTGCCTGGACACCGAGCCGGGCCTGGTGCCCGCCGAAGTGCTGACGCAGATCCGGGAGGACAGCGCCGGCATCCCGTTCCTGGTCGAGGAACTCCTCCAGGGCGCCGTCACCGGTGGCGCGCTGGTCCGCGAGAACACCGCCTGGCGGGTGGCCGGGAACCTGCGCCGCAACGTGCCGAGGGCGCTCCTCGAAGGCGCCATCCACCGCATCGACGAACTCGGCCCGCAGGGGCAGACCCTGCTCTCCGCCGCCGCCGTGCTCGGCCGGCGCTTCCCCCTGTCGGTGCTCCAGCTGATGACCGGCGCCGACGACCGCAGCCTGCTCAGCCACCTGCACGCCGGTGTCACCGCCCGGCTGGTCGCGGCCGACGAGCCCGCCCCCGACTGGTACGCCTTCCAGCACCCGCTGACCGCCGAGGCACTGCTCGCCCAGCTCACCCCGACCGCCCGGGCCGCCCTGTCCCACCAGGCCGCCGACGCGATCGAGGCCCTCCACCCCGACCTCCAGGGCGACTGGTGCCCGCTGGCCGCGACCCTGCGCGCCGACGCCGGCGACCCCGTCCGGGCCGGCCGGCTGTTCACCGAGGCCGGCCGCCGCGCCCTCGCCAACGGCACGGTCGGCTCCGCGGTCACCCTGCTCGACCGGGCCGAGACCCTGCTGGCCGGGGGCACCGACTCGGCCGCCCGCGCCGAGGCCCTGGAGGCCCTGCTGCCCGCCCTCGCCGAGACCGGCGAGCTGACCCGCGCGCTCAGCCTCGCGAGCAGCCTGCGGGAGCTGGTCGGCGCCGGTCTGGGCGCGCCCCGGCTGGCGGCCCTGCACACCCGGCTGGCACAGGTGGCCTACATGGCGGGCCGCTGGGCCGACGGCAACAACCAGATCGAGCGGGCCCGCGCCCTGCTCGGACCGGACCCGGACGAGGCGCACACCGCGCTGACCGACGTGGTGGAGGCCTACCTGTGCCTCGACACCCCCGGCCAGGACCGCACCCAGCGGGCCGAACGGCTGGCCCGCGCCGCGATCGACACCGCCGAGAAGCACGACCAGCCGCTGGTCGCCTGCCAGGCCTGGGAGCTGCTGGGCGTCGTCGCCCGCGAGCGCGACCCGGCCGAGGCGGTCACCTACCTGGAACGGGCCATGAACACCGCCGAGCGGCACAGCCTGCCGCTCCAGCGGATGTACGCGCTCACCCGGCTCGGCGGCAGCCGCTGGCTGGCCGACGGCGGCACCGCCACCCTGGACGAGGCCCGGACCGAGGCCCGCCGCCTGGGCGCCGTCACCGTCGTCTACACCCTCGACGGCATCCTCGCCCTGCACGACGTGCTCTGCGGCCGGTTCGCCGAGGCCCGGGTGCTGGGCGACGAGGCGCTGACCATGGCGGCCCGGCTGCGGCTGACCCCGGTCGCCCGCTACCTGCTGATGACCCGCTCCGTCCTGGCGGCCCATCAGGGCGACCGGACCGCCATGGAGGAGTCGCTCACCGAGTTCGGCCGCTGGGGCGGCAGCGGCTCGCCCGAGGAGCCGCTCGCCCTCGGACTGGCCCGGGTGTTCTGCGCCCTCCTGGAGGAGGACCGGGACCGGGCCGCCCGGGACATGGCCGGCCTCCAGGCCCTGGAGGCCGAGAACCCGAGCACCTTCCACCTCGGCGGCCGGCACGGCCTCGGCCTGCTGCTCGACCTGCTGGACGGCCGCCTCGACCGCGGCCGCCTCGACCGGGTGGCCGCCAGCTCGGCCGGCCGGATGCGGTGGAACCGGCACTTCGTCCTGCTCGCCGACGCCGTGCTGCTCGGCCGCGAGGGCGATCCCGAGGCGGCCGGCCGGGCCGCCCAGCTCGCCCAGGAGGTCGGTGCGCCCTACCCCACCGCCCGCCACCTCGGACAGCGGCTGATCGCCGAGGAGGCGCACGCCCTGGGCTGGGGCGACCCGGAGGGATGGCTCCGGGAGGCCGAGCACCACTTCCGGGAGACCTCCGCCACCGCCGTCGTCGGCGCCTGCCGGACGCTGCTCCGGGCCATCGGCGCGCCCGTCCGCCAGCACCGCACCGGCAGCAACCGGATCCCGGCGCAGCTGCGGCTCAAGGGCATGACGGTCCGTGAGTACGAGATCTTCCAGCTGCTGGCCGACCGGCTCAGCAACAAGGACATCGCCGCCCGGCTCTACATCTCGCCGCGCACCGTCGAGAAGCACGTCGCCAGCCTGATCGCCAAGACCGGGCTGCCGAACCGGTCCGAGCTCTGCGCGCTGGCGGCGCGGCAGTCCTGAGGGCGGCCGGGGCCGGCGGGGGCGCGGTCGGGGCCCGCGGGGCGCGGTCGGGGTCCGGCGCCCGGCGCGCAAGTGGTCGGTTGCTGCCGCCCGGAACCGGCGCCCGGGGCGGTTTCCGGCCGGGCGGAAGCGGCCGGACCGGGCGGAACGGGCCGGTTCATGCCGGTGCAGGTTTCGGCCACCGGCCGGCCCGGGACAACGGCCCGTCGGGAGCAGCACACTGGCTGCGCGGCGCCTCTCCGGGACCGGCCGGCCGAGGTCCCGCGGCGCCCGCACCACGACGGCATCCAGGAAGGGACCGACCCCCGATGACGAAACCCGCCGCCTGGCCGGAGCGGAACCTCTGGACGGACTCCGCGCAGGCGCGGGCCGACGCCTACCTCGACCACGCCCGGAGCATCCGCGGCGAGGTCCGGTTCGACCTGGTCACCCGCGCGCTGGCCCGGCACCTGCCGCAGCGCCCCTGCCGGGTGGTCGACATCGGCGGCGGCTTCGGCCGGCAGGCGGTCCTCCTGGCGCGGGCCGGGCACGAGGTGACCGTGGTGGACAACGACGAGACCCTGCTGCGGGCCGCCGCCGACCTGGTCGCCGCGGAGCCCCCCGAGGTCGGCCGGCGGGTGACCCTGGTCCAGGGGCTGGGCGAAGCGGCGCCCGACCTGGTCGGGACGGGCTTCGACCTGGTCTGCTGCCACAGCGTCCTGCTCTACCTCACCGACCCGGGCCCGATGCTGGACGCGCTGGTCCGGCTGGCCGCGCCCGGCGGCCTGCTCTCGCTGCTCACCGTGAACCGCGACTCCCAGGCGATGCGCGACGGGCTCCAGGGCGACTGGCGGGGCGCGCTGGCGACCCTGCTGGAGTCCGGCGAGCGGGGCGGGCAGTACCTGCCGACCCGGCCGGACACCCCGCAGGACCTCGGCCGGCGGCTGGCCGGGCTCGGCGCTCCGACGGTGGAGTGGTTCGGCGTGCGGGTCTTCTCCGACCACCGCCGTGACGAGCCGTCACCGGAGGAGTTCGTGGACCTCTGCGAGCTGGAGTGGCAGGCCGGACTGCGCGATCCCTACCGCGGGTTCGCCCGGCTGTTCCACCTGGTGGCCCGGCGCGGCGCCGCGCCCCGGTAGCCGTACCGGCCGGCGGTCGGGCGGGGGACCGAAGCGCGCGGGGCCGGAAGCACGCGGGGCCCGCACCCGCGCGGAGGCCGGAATCCGCGCGGAGACCGGAAACGCGGTGGTGACCACCGCCGGCCGGGAATGGCGGCCGACGGTGGTGCGAAAGGGCGCCGGGCGCGTGGCCGTGCGCTGCTACCGGGGTGAGTGCGCCGGGGCCCGTGCCGGTGCGCCGCGGCCCGGCCGGAACCTGCCACCGGGCGTTCGGCCCCGCCACCGGCCCGGCCCGGGCCCGGCCGAGGACCGGCCCCGGAGCGCCGCTGACCCGCGACGATGCCGGACGGGCCGCCGGGCCGGGCCGCCCCGGGGCGGGCGCGGCGGGGGGCGCACCGGCCGCCGGCGCCGCCGCCGTCGGCCTGCCCTCGCAGGCTCACTTGTGGGTGGCCACGTCAAGTGCCAGTCTGTGAAAGTCAATTGCCGGACTCAGTGCGTGCACGTCGAGAGCAGGGGTTGTGCGCCGACGTCAGCCGCCGGACCGAGTCAGGGCATGTCCGGAATTCGCGCCTCGCCGGGACGGTCGACCCGCGTCCCGGCGGGACGGTCGGACGAGCCCTGGAGGGAGTGGTCAATGTTCGAAGGGCTTGGGCTGAGCAGCCTCGCCGAGTCCGTGTACCTCGCGATGCTCCAGCACCCGGACGAGAGCCTCGACGTCCTCGCCCGCCGGCTCGACGTGGACCACGCCCAGATCCGGGTCGCGCTCGACGAGCTCACCGGCATCTCGCTGCTCCAGGTGTTCCCGGGCCGGCCCGGGCCAAGAGCCGTCCGGCCGGAGATCGGACTCTCGGCGCTGGTGGCCCGTCAGCAGGCCGAGATGGCCCGCCGGCACCAGCAGATCGAGGAGGGGACGGCCGCGCTGTCCACCCTGCTGGCCGAGCGCGCGGAGAGCCGCCCGGCCGAGACGGAGCCGGGCATCGAGCGGCTGTCCGGCATCGAGGCGATCCGGGACCGGCTGAGCGAACTCGCGCGCGGCTGCGAGTGGGAGGCCAGCTCCTTCATGCCGGGCGGCGCCCAGTCGGAGGAGAACATCAACGCCAGCCGGGCGCTGGACGCCGAGGCGATCGACCGCGGGGTGCGGTTGCGCACGGTCTACCAGGACAGTGTCCGCAACCACCGGCCGACGCTGGAGTACGCCCAGTGGCTCAGCGGGCTCGGCAGCGAGGTGCGCACCACCGCGTCGCTGCCCCTGCGGATGCTCATCGTCGACCGGCGGGTGGCCGTGGTGCCGCTCGACACGGCCGACGAGCAGGGCACCGCGGCGGTCGTGATCTCCAGCGTCGGGATCATCACGGCCCTCACCGCGCTGTTCAACTCGGTCTGGCGGTCCGCGACCGTGCTCGGCGCCGCGCGCCGGCGCGACGACGTCGGGCTCTCCGGCCAGGAGCGCCAGGTGCTCAGGCTGCTGGCCGCGGGGCTGACCGACGAGGCGATCGCCCGGCAGCTGGGTGTCTCGGTCCGCACGGCCCGCCGGGTCGCCTCGGACCTGCACACCAGGCTCGGTGCGCGCAGCAGGTTCCAGGCCGGCGCCCAGGCCGTCTCGCGGGCCTGGATCACCCCGGACGACCTGGAGTAACGCGGTCCCCGGCGGCCTCAGGGCCCCACCTCGGTGGAGCGGACGGCCCAGCTCGGGCAGGTTCCGGCGCCGGCCATGGTCCGGCAGCAGAGCTGCTCGGCCACCCGCGCCGCGTCCAGCAGGTCGCGGGCCTGCACATAGAGGTTGAACACCACGAAGCCCTCATGGACGTCGATCCGCGCGTGCTGGAGGCAGTCGGTGCCGGCCCTGCTGCACAGCAGGTGCCGGTGCAGCTCGCGCGCGGACTGCGGCGCGGCGCCCGGGGTGTCAACCGTGGTCTTGGTCAAGTACATGGGTGGACCCGCTCCCGGCCGGGGCGTGCGGTCCGGTCCGGGGGGCTCGGGCGCCGTCGCGCCCCGGACCCCTTCCGGCCGGCTGGTCAGACCTCACGCGTCGCGTTCTCACGCCGACCCCTTCACGTACGTCGTTGCGAGCCGGTCCCGGGCCGGTGCCGCCGCGCGGTCACCGCGGCTCCGAGGAACCGGAACCGCGGTGGGTGGGTGGGCGGCCGGACCGGTACCGGGGGCCGGAGTTCAGGGCCCGGCCCCCGGAGCCGGCCCCCGGGCGGGGGCCGGCTCCCGAAGGACCGTCAGAGGATGATGGGCGGATCCGGGGCCCACCGGGTCAGGGCCCAGCGGACGAGTTGGGGGCCCAGTGCGGCGGCCATCACCGCGAACGCGGCGATCATCGCCCACCGCGTCCCGAAGGCGACGGCCAGGGCGCCGCCGACCGGCACCCCGATCAGGCTGGCGGCCTGCAGCAGGACGAAGGCCATCGCCATCACCTGGGCGATCCGGTCCTTCGGCGCCGCGGCCTGCAGGCTGCCGAAGACACTGGCGATCAGCAGCGTCCCCCCGAAGCTGCCCGCGAGTTCCAGCAGCACCAGCCCGGCCATCGCGCTCGGCCCGGAGGCGGCGAACGGCAGCAGGGCCAGCGAGAGCAGGCTGACGGCGGTGCCCAGGGCGAGCGTGCGGCCCGACCCGAACCGCTTCTGCGCGCGGCCGACGAGCATGCCGCCGGTCACCCCGCCGACCGCGCCGAGTGCCAGCAGCGAGCCGATCAGCGACGGCCCCATGTGCACCGCGTGCACGAGGAAGAGCACGAGCACCGGCTGGGTGACCCCGTTGACGAAGGACACCGTGACCACCGCCCGGACCCCGGACTGCCGGCCCATCGCGAGGGCGAGGCGGACGTTGGCGGCGGCGCCGAGCCGCTGCTTCCAGGTCGTGGACGTCCTCGCGGTCTCCGCGGTCTTCACGGGCTCGGCCGGCACGGCGCCTTCGGCGGTTCCGGTGGGACCGGCTGCGCCCGCGGGCCCACCGGCCACCGCGTCGGCCGGCCCGGCGTCGGCGCTCGCGGGCCGGACCCGGGTGAGCAGGGCCGCGGAGGCCAGGAAGGAGAGCGCGTCGACCAGCACCACGTACGGCGCCGCGACCCGGGCGAGCAGGGCGCCGCCGAGCGCGGGCCCGCTGATGTCCGCGACGCTGCGGGTCGCCGAGATCTTCCCGTTGGCCTCCACCAGGTTCGCCTTCGGGACGATCTGCACCAGCAGCGGACTGGACAGCGCGGAGTACACCCCGAGCGCCGCCGAGGCCACCGCGGTCAGCGCCAGCAGCAGCACGATGTGCAGCACCCCGAGCCACCAGAGCAGCGGTACGGACCCCATGATGGCGGCCTGCACCAGGTTGCAGGCCGCCATCATCGGCGCGCGCGGACGGCGCAGCCCGTCGGACCACGCCGCCGCCGGGAGCCTGATCAGCAGCGACGGCAGCACCTCGACCACCGCCAGCGACGTCATCTCCAGGGCCGAGGCGCCCAGCGTGACCGCCGCGCACATCGGGATGGTGACGTTGCTGACCGCCGAACCGACCTGGGAGAGACCGGTCGCGGCCCACAGGGCCCGGAACGGCCGGTCGGGGAAGACCGGCGGGTCCGCGGTCTGCTCACCCCCGCCGGCCAGTGCCGTCGTCGTCACGTCGCTCGTCCTTTCACGCCGGTCCTCTCAGAGCGTGGGGATGCGGACGCCCGCGTCGGAGGCTCCCTGGGCGAACCAGGCCGGGAAGCTCTCCGGATAGCGCATCCGGGCGATCTCGGCCAGCCGGGGGATCAGCCGGGAGACGCCGTTCATCGTCCGCATCGAGTCCACGGCGATCTGGCTCAGGAAGCGGTGGTTGTCGCGCACATGGGGCCGGGCGTAGCTGAAGAAGACCCCGAACTTCTCCCGGCCCGGGTCCCGCAGGACGGTGGTGCTGGTGTGCATCAGACGAGCGTTCCACATCACGACGTCGCCCGCTCGGGTATCGACGCGTTCGCGGAGATCCGACTCGCCCACCGTCCGCGCCGGGATGTCGAACTCCGGTTCGGTGGTGCCGTATCCGTCGAAGGACATCAGGTGCGAGGCGCGCACCACGTCGATGCCGCCGCCGCCGACCGGGTCGTTGTCCTGGAGGTACAGCCCGCACTGGACGTGGGCGAACCCGGGCTCCCAGACGTACGAGGCGGTCGGTCCGACGAAGGTCGCGTCGACGTGCCAGGGGACGTACACGTTCTTGCGCGCCGTGCAGTTCGGGTACAGCACGGGGTGGTCCTCGCCCAGCAGTTCCTTGGCGGCGCGCACCACGCGCTCGCGCAGCACGATGCCGGCCAGGAAGTCGTCGGCGAGGAAGTCGCTGGTGAGCATCTCCTGCGAGCCGGTGCCCGTGAGGTAGCCGGAGCACAGGGCCCGGGCGCGCTCGACCTCCGGGGCGTCCAGGACCCCGCGCAGGATCACGTAGCCGCGCCGGGCGAAGTCCTCGGCGGAGACCTCGGCGGAGACCTGGGCGGAGACCTCGGCGCACGCTCCGGCGGCGGGCGCGGGGGCGACCGTGGCGGTGCCGTTCGCCGCCGTCATCGCTGGACCCGCACCGGGCTGCCGGGGACGACGCACGCGGCCAGGCCTTCGAGCTGGCCGTAGCCCAGGCCGCAGCAGTCGCCGGTGATGTCCTCGTCCAGGGCGTCCGCCGGGTGCTCCGCGTCGGTCGCGGTGAAGGTCTCCAGGTCGATCGGCTCCGGGTCGTCGTCGACCCAGACCAGCGCGCCGGCGGTGATCAGGTCGAGGTGGACGTCCGCGATGTACGGGACCTTGCTGACCCGCTGGTTGTGCTGGCCGAAGCCCAGGTGGACACCGCAACGCCGCTCGTTGATGTGCGAATTGGCGGTGATGAACTCGTCGATGCCCCGGTTGGTGCCCAGGCCGAACTCCCCGACGTTGCGGCCGTAGGGGCTGTTCAGGCAGAGCTGGAACATCGCGTCGAGCTCCGGGTCGGCGCAGGTGAGGGAGACGGCCTGGCCGTTCTCGATCTCCACCCGGACCGGGTTGGCCGCCAGGCTGGCGTTCAGCGGGGTGATGATGTTGGCGTTGAACGCGCCGTCCGCGACCAGCACGCCGTCGACCGTGACCGGGTACGTCGCGACCTCGCCGGCCGGCAGGATGGTGAAGCCGCCGGGCCGCCAGACGCCCCGGTTGCTGATCCAGTGGTACTTGTCCGCGTCCAGCTCGATCGTCAGGTCGGTGCCGCCCCGGCTGGTGACCCGCACCTTGCGGGCCGGCTTCACCCGCTCCAGCAGCGTCGCGTTGAACCGGGTCAGCTGCGCCGGCGCCAGGTTGAGGGACTTGGTGAAGAACGCGGTGGAGGCGCTGATGATCCGCAGGATCATCGTGCGGTCGCCGCCGAACCTCCGCAGCGCGTTCTCGAAGACGTTGAAGTGCGACATGGTGTCGCGCTCCAGGGTGAGGATCACCAGACGGCCCGGCAGCGTCTCCGGGTCGGGGAGCACCGCCTCCAGGCGCCCGGCGAACTCCGGGTCCTCCAGCTTGCGCATCGGGACGATCGGCGCCGTGAAGCCCCGGTGCCGGAGCGCGAGCGCCAGCCAGGCCGCCGGGTCGCGGCTGTCCGGGGTGTAGGTGATGACGAAGGTGTCGGTGCTGTTGACGAGGACGTAGTCGTCCAGCAGGACCTTGACGCCCTGCTGGACCTTCTCGTCCGGAATGACGAAGTTCATGGTCGAGCTCCTCGGATCGACGGGGACCCGCCGGGCGGATCCGCAGGCGCACATCGCGCACGGACGGTAGGGGTACGGTGCGGCGGACGAGGCAGGGGCACCCGTCGCCCGGCCGGAGGAGGTCCTCCGGCGCGGTGCGGCGAGTGCCCCTGCCGGCACTGCTAGTTGTTGTAGAAGGTCGAGTACGAGACCTTCCACGCCACGTCGCCGAGGCCGTCCTCGTCGACCTCGGCCGGCTCGGCGGCAGCCATCGTGTTGACCAGTTCCTCAAGCTCCTCGAACGCGGACATCGCAGTCTCCTTCGGCTGGTGGTCGTCAGCGGGCTGCTGACTGGTCCCATGCTGTGGCCCGGGTCGGAGCGGGCGGTAGTGGTCACTTCCTGCACCCCCGAAGGCCTGGCCCGAACCGGCCTCCCGGCGCCCGGGCGGACTGTCCCTGCCATGTCGGCCCGAGGCCGGTGCAATCTGCTGACCAGCCCGGAAAGCCCCTGTATACAGGTTTCCGACACCCACGCCGCACCCCCCGGAGGCAGGACCATGAGCAACTTCGCTGGCACCAAGGCCGGTTCGGACATGCGGCGGTCGCCCGCCCGCCTCGTGGCGACCGCCGTCGCCCCGGCCGCCGGGAGCCGCGGGGCCTCGGGCGACGACGACGGCTTCGGCTGGCAGGTCGCGCCGCGCTCCTGAACGCCCGCGGTCCGCACACCTCACGCACGCCTCACGCAGGCCGCCCGAGCCCGTCGCGTCGCAGGAAGGAACGAACGGTGACTCACCCCGAATCCGCACCGGAGGTGCTTCGCTACCCCTTCGGGGAGCCCCACCTCCTCGACCTCGATCACCGCTACGCCGGCCTGCGGGACACCGAGGGGCTCGGCCGGGTCGAGGTCAGGGACCTCGGTTCGGCGTGGCTCTGCTCCCGGTACGCCGACGTCCGCCGGATCCTGACCGACAGCCGCTTCGGGCTGACCCCGCCGGCCGACCCGGCCACCCCGCCCGACGGAGCCGGTCCGGCCGCCGACGCGGCCGCGCGCTGCCCGGTCGCCGCCACCGGCGCGAACACGGCGGCAGCACCCGGGCGGGAGCCGGCGCCGACCTCCGCGCAGGTGACCAGGGTGACCAGGGGCGGCCTCAAGCCCCGGCAGGTCGAGCGGCTGCGCGGGGCGACCGAGAAGATCGCCGACGAGCTGCTGGACGGGCTGGGCCGGCTCGACCGTGGCGGGCCACCCGGGGCCCGGGCGACCACCGATCTGATGGCCGGATTCGTCAAACCCCTTGCCGCCGAAGTCCTTTGTGAACTGCTCGACATACCCGCCGGGGAGCGCCCCGGGGTGCGGGCCAGGCTGCTGGGAGCGGCCACCACCGCGTCGCCCCCGTCCGGGGCGGACCAGGAGGACCGGCGCGCCCTCGCCCGCCGGCTGGCGGAGCTGATCGCCGCCCGCGACCCGGCCGGGCGGAGCGCCGACGACCTGCTGAGCGCCATGATCCGGGCCCGCGGCGAGGGCGAGGAGCGGCTCTCCGACCGCCAACTGGTCATAGCCGCACTGCGGTTGCTCCTGCCCGGGCTCCAGAACACCGTTCTGATGCTGTCCAATTTCGTACGCGCGCTGATGCACCACCGCTCCGAGCTGGAGCGGCTGCGCCACCGGCCGGACCTCGTACCCTCCGCCGTCGAGGAACTGATCCGCTTCACGCCGTTCCACAGCACCTCGACCTTCCCCCGCTACGCCTCCGAGGACGTCGAGGTCGGCGGCACGCTGATCCGCCGCGGCGAGGTCGCGGTGGGAGCGCTCTGCGCGGCCAACCGGGACGAGCGCGCGTTCACCGACCCGGACAGCTTCGACATCGGGCGCGGCGAGAACGCCCACCTCGGCTTCGGCATGGGAACCCACCACTGCCCGGGCGCCGCCCTCGCCCGGATGCAGCTCCAGGTCGCCATCGCCGCCCTGGCCCGCCGGGTCGACGACCTGTACGTCGCGCCCGTCGCGAACGCCCGGTCGGTTCACGATCCCGGCGGCCGCGTCATCGGCTGGTTCGACCCGCTGCCCGCGACCTGGTCCGCGATCCGGCCCTGACCCCGTCCCCGTCCCCGCCCCCGGGGCCGGACCCGACTCGGGTCCGGCCCCGGGGGCGCGTCCGTGCTACGCGGCGGCCGGGCAGGTCATGGCGATGGTCGGGCTGCCGCCCGCCTCGATCCACTGCCTGCCCTCGTAGGTCTGCGTGCCCTGCGCGTACTCGTAGTAGAAGTAGAGGACGCCGAAGGCGACGACGGAGGGGCTGTGGCAGTCGGACTCGGGGGTGAACCGGTAGGCGAGCCGCACGCTGCGGCTCTCGTTAGGGGCGATGGGCACGACGGGTGCGGTCATGTTGAAGTACGACAGGGTCTGCTCGAACCCGCACGCGCTGGCGTCACCGGTGCAGGAGACGAATTCCGGACGCGAGCCGGCCGGGGTCGGTGAGGTCTGTTCGGAGGCGTAGGTCGTCACGTAGAGGAACTGCACGTCACTGGACTGGTGATTGGTGAAGGTCACGGTCAGCGTGCCGACCTGGCCGGGAGTCACGACGGGGTGGTCCACGCTCAGGGTGAACGACGGCGGGGGCTCGGCGGCGGAGGCCGGGTGGCCGAAGCCCAGCAGGCCGAGGAACAGGGCGATGACGGCGATGAGGCGCACGCGCCTCAGTGCGGGGGCGGGTATACGCATGACGGTTGAGCGTAGGGAAACGATGCCCGTCGCGGCAGCCCCGCCCGGCGGATCCGGCCATGATCCCGCCCGCGCCCGGAGATGAGTACGGGTACTCAGGAATCCGGCCGGGCGGCTTGGCAGAATCGCCGGATGGACGAGACCCCCTCCCGCCCCGGGCGCCTGCGGCGGCCCGCGCGCACCGGCACCGGGGCCGATGTGGCCCTGGGCCTCCTCCTGCTGCTGATCGTCGCCGGGGCGCTCGTCGCCCGGCTCTTCGACTCCGGCATGGAGGGCTGGGCCCGGTCGTACGACGGCCCGGCCGGGCAGGAGGCGATCCGCCGCCTGCACCGGCGGGACGGCGACTTCATCGGCTGCGAGATGGCCGCCGTCCTCGTCCTGGCGGCCGTGGCCGCCTGGGCCCGCCGCCCCTGGACGGCGGCCCTCCTCCTGCTGGCCACGGCGGGCCTGGTCGCGGCCCTGGTGGCCCAGGCCCATCTGTCGGCGTGACGCCGGGGGCGGGCGCGGGCCCGGGCGGGGGCTACGCGTCCTCGACCTCCAGGCCGTAGGCGACGACGGCCTGGTGCAGTCCTCCCTGGTAGCCGGCGAGGGCGGGGGTGAAGTCCCAGTTCCCGGCGGGGTCGCGGTCGAAGCGGCCCAGGCGCATCGCGGTGTTGGTCTCGGCGCCGTCGGCCAGGTGCACGACGGCCGGGGCCTGGTCGGCGCCGGCTTCGAGGATCAGCGCCGGTCCGGCGAACCCGGCCATGGTGGCGCTCGGACGGTTCGCGGTGTCGGCCGCGGCGACGATGACGAGCCGGTCGGCGTCGGCGGGGAGCGCGTCGAAGTCCACCATCAGACAGGCGTTCGCGTCGCCGTAGCCGGTCACCAGCCGGACCGAACCGTCCGGCGTGGAGGCGTTGTTGTAGAAGACCAGGTGCTCGTCCGACAGTGCCCTGTTCCCCTGGCACACCAGGGCGGCGATGTCGTACTCCTCCTCGCCGGTCCAGTGCAGGAGGAGCCGGGCGGGCTCGGTGGCCAGCTCGATCCCGGACAGGCCGTCGCCGCCCCGGTCACCGGCACCGTCATCGGCGCAGTCGTGGTGCGCGGCCGCGAACACCTCGTGGAAACCGTGGTGCTTGAGCAGGCCGACCAGTTCGGCGCCGTTGATCAGGGTGATGGGCTTGCCCGCCACGAACTGGTGCGAGCTCGGGCCGAACCGGCTGGTGGTGACCAGGACGCCCTTCGTCGCGGCCCGGTCGTGCTGGAGCGTGCCGTAGAGGTCCCGCACGGCCGACGGCGTGACGGTGTCCCGGTACCGCTTGACCTGCACGATCACGTTTCCGCCGCGGAAGGGATCCGTGTCGATCCCGCGCACGTCCACCCCGCCGTCCCGCGAGCGGGCGGTGAGCTCGACCTTCATGCCCATGGCCTCCATCAGCCGGGCTATCAGCTGCTCGAACTCGACCGGGTCCATCGCCAGGAGGAGCTGGAGCTCGCGCACCCGCTTGGCCATCCGGCCGCGGTTCGCGTTGGTGTCGTCGCGGAGGTGGCGGAACAGCATCCGCTGGGCGTGCCGCTCGCTGGTGTCGGGATTGCTGAGGCGATGGAGCTTCCGGCTCCGGGGCATACGGTGCTCCCTTGCAGGGGTGGCTGGTGGGGCAGGCGTGACGGTGGACGACTCGCCGACGCGGCGTCAGTCGTGTGTCGCCACCGATAGTAGGGCCTGCGCCTGGACAGCTCCTGCGAGCATGAGCATGACTGGCGGTGATTCAGTTGTCTTGTGGGCGGAGGGAGTTGGACGAACAGCCCTGGAACGGCGGGGCCGGTGGCAGATCGGCCCGGCCGTGGTGGGAGCAGGTCCTGCCGGACCCGGCCCGGGGTGGGTCAGGCGTTGCGCTTCACCGCGAGGAAGCCGGCGGTCTGGCCGGCCGGGGCCAGGTTCTCGCCGGTGCCGTGGGGCTCGGCGCGCAGGACGGTGCCGGCGAGGGTGGTCCGCTGGTTCACCCCCGTGTCCCAGTGGTGCAGGATGATGCCGTCGTAGTCGTAGTGGAAGTCCGAGATCGGGGTGCCGGGCCGGCCCTTGCCGGTGAGGGTGAAGGCCACCGGCGAGGAGCCCGACACCTGGCCGGTCATGACCATGGCCTCGGCCTCGGTGCCCGGCGGCGCCGGGAAGACCAGCAGGCCGCTGACGGTGCCGTCCGGCGCGGCCGTCAGTCTCAGCTCCAACTGCGCGAACCGCAGTCTGTTGAAGTCCTGGACCGGGTCCGGCAGCTCCAGGAAGCTCCGGTAGGTGTAGGTCCCGGTCAGCTCGGCCGCGTCCATGGCTCCTCCTGAACGGTGCGACGCCATTCGGTCCCCCTTCCAGCCTGCCGGGGTCGGCCGGACTCCGCGAGCGCGGCGGGGCGGACCGGCCCGGCCCGGCGGCCGGTCCGGGCGCTCGTCGTCACGGAGGGTGCGGGGGAGCCGGGCGCCCCCGGTCAGCGGCGGCCGGTGCGGCGGGCGGGCGGGGTGATGCGTGTCCGCTGCGCGGGGGGCGCGCTCTCCAGGTCGTGGAGCTGTGCGGTGATGGTGGCGCGCAGGTCGTCGTCGTCCTCGAAGGTGTGGTCGTTGAACAGGGTGTAACCCGTCCACATCAGGTTGGCGCAGACCCGGGCCGGTACCCGGCCGGTCCGGGCGCCCATGCCGACCAGGGCGACCGAGCGGATACTGCCCGGCGCCGCCGTGTTCTGCCGGTGGACGGCCTGGAACGCGGCGGCGCAGGCCAGGGCCACGTTCAGGGTCTCGCTCACGTTCTGCGAGGACTCCTGCATGGTCGGAGCGGAGATCAGGAACGTCGGGTTGGTGGCGCCGGAGGGCACGCACACCGCGCTCCCGACCGGCAGCGCCCCGGCGAAGCGGTCCCGGATCGCCCGCTGCACGCGCAACTGGATGCCGGCGCCCAGGTGCCGCTTGACGGCCGCGTCGACCCCGCCGTCCATCCGGCCGCGGGAGTTGGTCGGGCTGACCCAGGCGTCGACGACCTCGTCGAGGATCGACCCCTGGCGGATCTCGATCTCCGGAGTGTCGGCGAACGCGGCTCGCCAGGCCTCCACGACCGGCGCGTTGAGGTCGGTCAACACGACCCTGAGCGGCGTCTGCGGGCGATCGGTGGTCATGCTCCACTCCCCTTCGGGACACGGTTCCTCGAACTGGTGACGACGCTATCGCCGACCACTGACAGGGCGACAACGGGAGCGTGCCGCACCGGCGGTGCGCGGAAGCGGGCCGACGGGGCCGGACGGCCGACTGTCGGACCGGGCCGGTACAACAGTGGAGTCCGCCGCGGAGGTGACGGGCCCTCACCGAACGACCGCCGGCACCCGGCGGTGGTCCGTCCGGCCGCCCCGTCACGTCCGCCGAACCACGGCTGTACGGAGTCACACCACCATGAGCGATGCCCACGCCCCCGCGCCGTCCGCCCCGACCGACCCGAGCGACCCGCTGGCGCTCGCGGAGCTCTTCAAGGGCGGCGGCGAACCGTGGCTTCCGCTGCTGAGGCCGGTCATCGAGGCCCAGCCGGACGCGGCCGCGTTCATCGGCCCGGGGCGCGGCCCGGAGGTCGTCCCCGTCCGCGAGCTGACCTTCCAGGCGCTCAAGCCCAACGCGCCGCACAAGTGGAAGGTCGTCGTCTTCGGCCAGAACCCCTACCCGCGGCCGGAGAGCGCCACCGGCATCGCCATGTTCGACAACACCTTCCACGACTGGAAGGACAGCCAGTTCGGCCGGGTGGTCAGCATCCGCTGCATCATCAAGGCGGCGGCGATGTGGAAGCACGGCATCCCCAAGAAGACGCCGATCGCCGACATACGCGGGCTGCTGAAGGAACAGGACACCGTGCAGCCGCCGGAGTGGTTCCAGGCGATGCTCACCCAGGGCGTGCTGCTGCTGAACGCGGCGCTCACCGCGAGCAGCGACGGGTCGACGGCGACCGACCGGCACACCGCGTTCTGGCGCCCGGTCGCCGAGCGGATCGTGGAGGAGATCCTCCGGGCCAAGCAGGACGCCGAGGACGAGGAGGACCGGGGCGTCGTCTTCGCGTGGTGGGGCGCGCACGCCCGCAGCCTGAAGAAGGTCGTGCTCCGGCTCCAGCAGAAGTACCCCGGGGTCGAGGTCCGGCACATCGACCACGCCAACCCGGCCGCGCAGGGCGACATCTTCTGCGACGGCGACCACTTCGCCGTGGTGAACGCGGCGCTCGCCTCGCTGGGCGCCGAGGGGATCGACTGGCTGCCGGCCAAGGGGTGGAACGAGGGCGCGGCGCAGGGCGGCGGGGAGGGCGGCGATCTCGCCGAACGCATGGGCGCGTTCATCACCTCCACCATGGAGCTGCACCAGCTCTACCTGGAGCGGCTCGCGAGCGTCAAGGACGAGGGGCTCGTCCTTCCCGCGATCACCGGGGTGTTCGACACCCCGCTGATGGACTTCCGCGAGGCCGTCGCCCCGGTGGCCGCGCTGCTGTCCGGTCTGGACCGGCACGTCGAGCGGTCGCACGCCTTCGGCCGCAGGCGGGCGGAGGAGGCGCCGGCCGGCGGGCTCTCCGCCGAGGCCATCTCGGCGCTCCACCTCTACACCTGCGAGTCCGCGTTCTACCGGGAGATCAACGCGATCCTGCGCGCACCGGACCGGAGCCGGGTCGTGCCGTACCTCCCGTACCTGCGGCTGCTGTTCTCGGCGGTGTCGCAGCTCCCGGCCCGCACCGAGCCGCTCTGGCGCGGGGTCTCGCTGGACCTGCGCGCCCAGTACCCGCTCGGACGGACCGTGACCTGGTGGGGCGTCTCCTCCTGCACCTCGGAGCTCGGCGTGGCGAAGGGGTTCCTCGGCAGCCGGGGCAGGCGGACGCTGTTCGAGGTGCTCCCCGTCCGGGCCGCGGGCATCCAGCGCTACTCCGCGTTCACCGGCGAGGAGGAGTTCATCCTGCTGCCGGGCACCCAGCTCAAGGTGACGAACGTGAAGGCCGAGCGCGGCGGCCTGTGCACCGTGACGCTGACGGAGCTGGAGGAGCAGAGCCTGGTCTCCTGACCGGGGCCGGGCAGGAGCCCGGGCGCGAACCCGGGCTTCTGCCGAGCGGCTCCGGGCTTTTGCCGAGCGGCTCCGGAGCGCCGGGGCCGCTCAGGCGCCGATCCGGTGCGCCGCCCAGAACGGGGCCAGGTCCTCCGCGGTGGCGGCCCCGGCGGCGGCCAGGAACGCGGGGGTGCCGCTCACGCCGTACCAGTGCGCGCGGGTGTAGCCGCGGAGCAGGCGGGCCATCGCGTCCGCGCCGATCAGCCGCCGCAGGTCGTGCAGCACGCAGGCGCCGTAGTCGTAGACCACCACCCCGTACCGGTCGGGGTGCTCGTCCCAGTAGGCCATGCCGTTGGTGATCCGCTCCTCGGGGCCGGACCAGGCGACGCGGCTCCAGCAGTCCGCGCCGTCCCGGCCGAGGGCGAGGTCGGTGGCGTACTCGGCGAAGGACTCGTCCAGCCAGGGCTGGTGGTACTGGTCGTCGCCCACGATGCCGTACCACCACTGGTGCGCGATCTCGTGAACGAGGGCGGTCGTCTTCACCCGGTCCAGGACGAAGCCCGGGTACTCCATGCCGCTGAACCAGAGGTCGTCGTCCAGCACGACGTCCAGCTCCGCGTACGGGTAGCCGCCGAAGGCGCGGGCGTGCGTGTCCAGCGCGGACACGGCGAGGTCGAGCATGGTCCGGGCGTCCGCCGCACCGACTCCGGCCACCGCGTGCACGGTGACCCTGACCCCGCCGGCCGAGACCGCGGAACTCCTCTCGAACGGGCCCGCGGACCAGGCGAAGTCACGCACCTGCCGGGCCGTCGCCGTGGTCACGGTCCGTCCGGCGGCGCCCGGGCCGTCGGACGAGCTTCCGGAGGCCGGGACCCCTAGGGCCGCCGGGTGGTCGAGCACCACGGTGAAGTCGGCGGCCAGCGCGTAGAAGGACTCCCCGGTGTCGGTGAACGGGTCGAGGTGCCAGCCGTCGACGTCCCGCACGGCGAGCACCGGCAGGGCGTTGCCGAAGTGGCTGTACGCCCCGTGCCGCCCGAACCGCCCGGCCTTGTCCGCGAGTTCCGGTGCCCTGAGGTCGAGGTCGAAGCCGATGCTGTGGCGGCCCCCGGGGCGCAACGGGGCCGGCAGGGCGACCCGCAGCACCGTGCAGTCGGCCGACAGGGTGGCCGCGGCGCCCCCGACCAGGCGCGTCACGGTGACGGCCGGCGCCGGGCAGCCCCCGTGGGCGTTGCCCCACAGCCGCAGGTAGACCTCGGGGAGGGGCTGCGCCGAGACATTGGTGAAGCTCACCCGCTCGTGGCCGGTCCAGCGGGCGCCCGAGGAGTCCCCGGTCAGCGCGACGGTGTAGGCGGCCGCCGCCGGTGTGCCGGCCTGTTCGGCGGACCGCTCCCGGCCGGGCGGGGCGAAGCCCGTCGCGGTGGCGACCAGCGCCAGGCAGGCGAGCAGCGCGGCCAGCAGCCGGGCCGGCGGACGGCCCGGCGGACGGCCCGGTGGGCAGTCCGCGGGGGCCGCCCGGGAGCCGTGGCCCAGGGACGGATCTGGGGACGGGCCTGGGGACGGCCCCACGGACGGGCCCGGGGCGCCGGCGGACGGCGGCCGTCCGGCCGGGCGGTGCGGCGGCACGGCCGGACGGGTCCCGTCCCGGCCCGGAGTGCGGGACGGGACGGGACCGGGGTTCGGTCGGAGGACGGTCACCGGGCGCCGCTGCCCTCCCGCTGCCGCAGTACCGCCAGGTCGACCGCCCGGTCGACGGCCGCCAGGCCGGCGGCGAGGTCCGTGTGAACCACGTACTCCACCGAGGCCACCGTGTGCAGGCCCTGGACCAGGAAGGTGTACTCCCGGTCGCGCTCCAGCAGCAGCACGATCGGCTTGTCGAAGGCGCTGGCCCAGCCGATCTCGATGTGGGTGCCCGGCGAGGCCGGGTGGCCGGGCAGGGCGACGAACACGTCGGCCTTGCGGATCTCGTCCTGGTCGAGCTTCGTGCACTGCTCCGGCCGCATCAGCTCCGCCCCCCAGGCCTCGCGCCGGTGGGCGTTGTGCACGGCGAGTCCCTGCGACTCGAAGTGCTTGATCAGGATGTCGAACGGGGCCCGCGACTCGGCGGACATCTCTCCGGTCTCCGGGTCCAGGAGCTGGATGAACGGGCCGGCGAGGAACACCGACCGGATGCCCAGGTCGGGGCGGGAGCCGTTGGTCAGGGTGATGCTCATGGGGGGAGGTACCTCCGGAACAGCGCCGGTGCGCGGGGTGGGTGAGGGTCGGCCGGCGGCGGTCACGGGCCGGACCGGCCGAGGGGGAGCGGTGGACCGGTCAGTCCTTGAGGAAGCACTGGATGAAGGCGTCACCGCTGGTGCCGCCGTGGGTGTACTCGGTGGTGTCGTAGGCGACGAAGGGGTGCCGCTCGACCCGGATCGAGCGGAAGTGCGGCAGGTACTGCCAGCGCAGCTCCGGCTTGGTGCTGAAGAAGGGGATGAACACTCCGCCGGGGCGCAGCACCCGGACGACCTCGGGCATGGTCCTGGCCCACAGCTCGGCGTCGGTCCAGACGTCCATGTCGAGGGCGGGGTCGAAGAACATCCCGTCGATGCTCTCGGACGGCAGCTCGAAGATCCGCTGGAAGAAGTTGCCGCGCTCGATGGCGAGGTTGCCGGGCAGCTCGGGGTGGCGGGCCCGGAAGAGGTCCTCGACCTCGTCGAAGAGCTCCAGCACGGTGTGCCGGCGGGTCGCCGGGTTGCCCGCGATCCGCAGCGCGGACAGGCCGAGGCCCAGCCCCACCTCGTAGAAGTCCTGGCCGTACTCGCAGAGCATGTCCGCGCTGGCCCACATCAGGTCCCGCTCCCAGGCCTGCATGGCCTGCTCGCCGCCGATGCTGAGGGTCACCTCGCCGTTCTGCTCGATCAGTTCGATCGCCGGCTTGGTCTGGCTCTCCATGGTTCTCCTTGGGTTGTGCGGTGGGTCAGGCGCTGCGGGGGACGACCCCGAAGTGGCGCCGGGCCGTCGAGACGGCGAGGTCCTGCACGGCGAACACCGTGAAGTAGTAGGCCTGCGGGGCGGTGTCGGCGGCGAACCGCACACGGAACCCCACCTCCTCGGGCCGGCCCCCGGTCAGCCGGAGCCGGGTGGTGACCGGCTCGACCGTGGTGTCCTCGCGCAGGTAGCTCGGGACGAAGAGGCCGAGGCGGACGGGGCCGCTCCGGGCCGCGGTGACCACGGCCCGGATCTCCAGCACCCCGCCCTGCTCGACCTCGTCGGGGGCGTGGGCGAGCAGTGCGGGGGAGTCCGGGAGCCGGAAGGTGACGTCGCCGCAGCGCATGCAGACGGCGCAGGTGGTGTCCAGGATGTGCGGGAGCAGGCCGCGCCGGGTGAACTCCTGGGCGGGGCGGCCGCAGTGGCAGGTGACCTCGCGCACCTGCGGGTCCAGGCTGCTGCGGTCACCGAAGTGCGCGGGGTAGTTCATCAGTTCGTGCTCGGGGTTGGCCGCGACCTGTTCGGTGATCACGTGGTCGAGGGACTGCAGGTCGGCCGTCAGCGAGCCGTGGATCTGCTCGGGCGACTGGTCGGCGAGATGGGTCGGCCGCGCGACCCAGAGGTCGACCTTCCGGGCGAGCCTGGTCAGCCGGGGCCGTAGCGGGTGGTTGTGCGGCAGCAGCTCCGAGCCGAGGTAGGCGGTGAGCCGGGCGCCCACGGTGAGCAGCAGCGGGTCGGGGCGGTGGTCCGCCGGGGCGGGCGGCGGCGGGGTGTCCTCCGGCGCCGACGGCAGCCCGAAGCGCATGAACGCCGGGTACGGGTGCGAGCCGGCCAGGCTGGCGTTGAGGGTGTCGACGGAGTCCGCGCCGACCAGGGCGCCGTGCATCCAGGCGACGTTCTCCGGCCGGTCGGAGTCGTGCACCGACACGGCCGAGACCACCGTGCGGGCCGGGCCGTCGAGCGCGTTCAGCAGCAGCTGGTACTTGGGGTCGTACAGCGCGAGGTCCGCGAGCGGGCCGCTGTTGCACGCGCTGAGCACCAGCTCCACGGCCTCCACCCGGTTGAGCGGGACGAGCTTGTCCTCGGGCTTGTAGCAGGGCAGTCCGTAGGCGCAGCGCGGGCCGAGCAGCCCGGGCACGGCCGTGGCCGTGCCGTTGAGGCCGCAGATGGTGAACTCGCCGAGGTTGACGCTGTCGTCCTTGCCGTGCCCCTGGAAGGCCACCCGCCGCCACCGGGTGCCGAGGATCCGGGCCTGGATGTCCTCGCGCTCGAAGTCACGGTCGTCGAAGACCTGGACCCCGGGCAGCCGGGGCGGCCGGTCGGTGTCGGTGAACAGGCCCAGCGCGTCGACGTCGAGGGCCGGTTCGGCGTACTGCTTGGCGATGTTCCAGCCGACCGAGGCGTCGTCCCGGCCGCTCAGCAGCGTCAGCCCGTGGCGCCGGCCGCGGTAGGTGTCCAGCAGCAGGTCCCGGACGGGGTCGAGGGTGAGCCGGTCGTAGCGGCCGACGAGCAGCAGCGAACCACTGTGCCGCGCCCGGAACGACGCGACGTCCGCCAACTCCTCCTCGGCCACCCATGTCCGGGCGAGCGGTCGGGCCAGCTCGGCGAGCCCCTCGGGCAGCTCGGCCGCGCCGAGGACGATCCCGAAGTCGAGCGGGTGCGGTTGCCGCCGGCCGCCGTACAGCCGGCCGGCGAGCTCGACGCTCTGCGCCAGGTCGGCGCGGTCGTCGGTGGGCACCGGCACCGGCAGGAGCTGCGGGGAGTCCAGGAACTCCCGCACGGCCCGCGGTAACTGGTGCCGGGTGACGGTGCGGAACAGGGCGGCCGGACCGGGAGTGTCGGGCCGTCGGTCGGGCCGTTGGTCGGCGGGGGCGGCGTTCATGGTGGACCACCTCTGGGGCGTGGGAAGGACGGATGGGACGGCGGGTGCGACGGGCCGGTGGGCCGGCGGGCCGCTGCGCGGGCGGCCGGGCAGCCGGGGGGGGAGGAGGAGGGGGGCCGCGGCCGGCGGGTCCGGCGGTCATACCGCGCACTCCACCATCGGCGCCGCCCGCCGGGTCAGCAACCCCCGGCAGGCGAAGGCCAGGGCGGCGGCCGCCAGGGCGGTGCCGGTCGCCACGGCGAACACCGCGCGCGGCCCGAGCGGGTCCATCAGCAGCCCGCCGGCCTGCTGGCCCAGCGCGTCACCGAGGACGGTGGCGAGCGAGGCCCAGGTGAACGCCTCGGCCAGGGACCGGCCGTCGGCGATTGTGCTCACCAGGGTCATCTCGGTGGCGGAGACCAGCGCGATGGGTGCGCTGCCCACGGCCAGCGCCAGCGCGAGGCCGAGCTGGGAACCGGCTAGCAGGGTCAGACCCGTCCCGAGGGCGTAGGCCAGCAGCAGCCGGGGGAAGCGCGTCTGCGGCGCCACCTCGGACTGCGAGCGGCCGAGCCAGAGGGCACCCACGGCGCTGCCGACCCCCCAGCACGCGTAGACCACGCCGGCGCCGCCGGGAGCCCCGTGCCGGTCGACGAAGGCCGGGATGGCCAGGGTCAGCAGGCCGATGGGCACCGCGGAGAGGGCCATCACGGCGGTCAGCGCCAGCAGCGCCGGCTCCCGCAGGGGGCCCAGCAGCCGGCGCGGGTCACTCCGGTCGGCGGGTCCGTCGGCGGCCGGGGACCGGGACGGGCCGGTGTCATGGTGGGCCGTGCCGGCGCCGCTGTCGGCACGGGTGCCGGCGGCGCCGGGGCCTTCGGTACCGACCGCTTCGGGGCCGCGGCCTCCGGTGACCGCGGCTTCGGTACCGGCGGCTTCGGTACCGACCGGCAGCCGGGTGTGCGCGAGCCCCAGCGTACCGAGGCCGCCGATCACCGCGACCGTGGTGAGCGCCAGGCCCGCCGAGCCGACCAGCATCAGCGCCGCCAGCATCAGTGGTGCGCTGATCACCAGTACCTCGGTCAGCAGGGCCTCCCAGAGGTAGGCCGTCTCGCGTTCCTCCTCCCGCAGCGGCAGCCGCGCCCAGAGCGAGCGCATGCAGGCGTTCGCCGGCGGCAGCACCGCCCCGGCGACGACCGCCGCGGCGGGCTGGGCCCAGCCACCGGGGTGGGTGAACCACACCAGCACGGTGAGCGCCGCCGGGTAGGCGAGGGCGGTCGCCGTCAGCACCGCCGCCCGCCCGCGCCGGTCGAGGTGGCGGGCGATCAGCGGACTGCCGAGCGCCATCCCCAGCGTGTACAGCGCGGCCACCAGGCCGGCCTGGGCGTAGCCGCCGCCCTGCTCACGGACCGTCAGGACAAGGGCCAGCGACATCAGGTAGACCGGCAGCCTGGAGACCACGCTCCACCAGGCCGGCCCGGCCACCAGGGGTCGGGTGAGCAGGTCGAGGAAGCGACGGGGCAGGCCGCCGGAGGGGAGGGTCACGCGGTCGGTCTCCGTTCAACAGCCGTAGGGGGCGGCGGAGTCGGGCGCCGGGCCGCTGCGCGGGCGGCCGGCCCGGCGGGGTCAGGTGGGGACGGCATCGGCCTCCCGGGCCGGTACCACCTCGATGGTGAACCGGTCGAGCACCTCGCGCATCCGGGTCTCCACCTCCGCGACCGACCCTCCCACGACATGGGCGTACCCCGAGGCGTTGTGCGAGGCCCGGCGGGCCGCCACCCGGTCACCGGCACCGACCTTGAGGACGGCGTCGACCACCCCGGGCAGGCCCAGGAGCTCCTCCCGGGAGGTGATCCGCCGGATCGTCCCCGACCCGGGCAGCGGCAGCAGCAGGTCGCCCGCGCAGCGGCGCTCGCGGTAGTCGAGCTCCGGCCGGCGGCCGAGGTAGACCGCCAGCGTCGCGCCGAACACGTCGAAGCCGTACGCGTGCCCGTGGTTGGCGGGGATCTCGCAGCCCGCCAGCCGGACACCGATCTCGCCCGCGTACACCTCGCCGTCGATCAGGAAGAACTCCATGTGGGCGTACCCGTGGTCGATGCCCATCCCGGTGATGACGCGCTGGACCAGCGCCCGCACGTCGACCGCCGGCCCGTCGCCGGTGCCGACGCTGATGTTGGCGTTCATCGCGCCGTCGACGATGTCCAGCGGGCGGCAGGGCATCGCGCTCGGCCAGGCGTCCAGCACCTCGCCGCCGAGCACGATCGCGCACACCTCCCACTCGGTGCCGCCGAGGTGCTCCTCCACCATCCAGCGCCGGGCGCCGAGGTCGATCCCGGCGAGGTCCCCCGGCCCGGCCAGCCGGTAGGTGTCCACGCAGGCGAACGAGTCCACCGGCTTGAGCACCACCGGCCAGCCGTGCCGGTCGGCGAACCGCCCGATCTCGGCGCCCGACCGTACCCTGGCGAACTCCGCCGTCCGCAGCCCGAGTTGCCGGAAGCGCTCCTTCATGACGGCCTTGTCCCGGACCAGGGTCACCTGCTGCTCCGTCAGGTGCGGGAGGCCGGCCAGCGCCGCGAACCGCTGGGCCGCCGCCTGCCGGGGCTCCGACGGGTTGCAGAACCGGGTGGGCGGTACCGGCAGCCCCGCCGCCCACTGCCGGTACCGCTGCGCCTCCTGGGCCGGCACCGCGCCCTCGCGCACCCAGAAGGCCGGCAGGTGCGCGGTTTCGAGGAGGTAGTCCTCCGAGAGGTCCTGGCGCGCCTCGGCGAACCGCAGCAGGACCAGCCGGTCGGCCAGTTCCCGGGCGGCGTAGCGGGTGAAGGAGGACGGCCGGTCGTCCACCATCAGCAGCACCTCGGTGTCGTTCACACCGACTCCAGCACCTGGCGGACGGCCTTGGCCGCGAGGGCCTGCTCCTCCTCGGGCAGTTCCGGGGAGAGCGGTACGCACAGCGTGCGGTCCAGGACGTCCCTGGTCCGGGCGAAGCCGTCGTGGCTGAGGGCCAGGGGGACGTCGGGGGCGTGGTTCCACGGGAAGCCGTCGCGGTAGAGCGAACGGCGGCCGGTGAGCACCGGGTGGTCGGGCAGCAGGTACTTCCCGAGCGTCCAGTTGGCGATGCCGGCGGCGCTGAGCGCCGCCACCGCGGCGTCCCGCAACTCCCGGCTCTCGCAGCGGAACCGCAGACTGACCTTGACGTCGCCGGCGGCCCGCGGCCGGACCTCCAGGTCGGGCCGGTCGGGCAGCTCGCCCATCGCGATGGCGTACATCCGCTCCAGCCCCGCGAGCAACTCGTCGAGGTGCCGGAACTGCTGGCACTGGACGGCCGCGACCTGCTCGCTGGTCACGAAGTTCTCGCCGAAGTGGGCGTCCTGGTTCCACGTCGGGTAGTGGCCCGGCACCCGGGCCGAGCCGTGGTCGTGGTAGCAGCGCATGGTCGACCAGGCGTCCTCGTCGTTGGTGACGAGCAGGCCGCCCTCGCCCGAGGTGAGGACCTTGTTGTGGTGGAAGCTGAACGTCCCGGCGTATCCCGCCGTGCCGACCTGCCGGCCGTCGGGGAAGCGGGCGCCGAGCGACTGCGCGCAGTCCTCGACGAGGTACGGCACCCCGGCCGGCAGTGGGGCGACGGTGCCCTCCATGTGGGCGACGATCACCCGCTGCGCGTCGGGCGGCACCAGCGTCGGGTCCATCGAGAGCGAGTCGTCGGCGTCGACGAGCACCGGGATCAGGCCGCAGGACAGCACCGCGCCGGCCACCGCGACGAAGGTGACCGCGGGGATGTACACGAGGTCCCCCACGGCGGGGCGGGTGGAGATCAGCGCGAGCCGCAGCGCCTCCGTGCAGTTGTGGACGGCCAGCGCGTGGCCCGCGCCCAGCCGCTCGGCCACCGTCCGCTCCAGCCGGGAGGCCATGCTCTCGGTCTCGGTCTGGTAGCGGAAGAGGACCTGGTGCTCGATCACCTTCCGCAGCTCCGACATGTCGGACCAGTCGAGGTAGTTCGCGCCGTAGGGCAGGAAGCGCTGCCCGAGCCGCTTGTCGAGTGAGCTCATGCGGTGTCCGACTCCGTGATCGGCTGCGCGGAACCGTCGACGACCATCTCCTGGCCTCGGTGGTTGCGGAGCAGCAGGCCTTCGGGGATCTGGGTGTAGGAGGGCGGCGGGATGGGGATCTTGCCGATCTTCGTGGTGAGGACGTACTGGGGGACGCCGAACCCGGTGATGTGGCCCTGCAGGCCGGCCATGATCTCCCAGCCCTTCTCGACGGACGTCATGAAGTGCGAGACCCCGGTGACGTTGTCGCAGTGGTACAGGTAGTACGGCCGGACCCGGATCCGCAGCAGCTCGGTCATCAGTGTGCGCATGGTGGCGACGTCGTCGTTGATCCCGCGCAGCAGCACCGTCTGGTTCCCGACCGGGATCCCGTGCCGCAGCAGGCGGTCGACGGCCGCCGCGGCCTCCGGGGTGATCTCCTTCGGGTGGTTGAAGTGGGTGTTCAGCCAGACCGGGTGGTACTTGGCGAGCATCGCGCAGAGGTCGTCGGTGATCCGCTGGGGCAGCAGCACGGGGAACCGGCTGCCGATCCGGATGATCTCCACGCTGGGGATCGCCCGCAGACCGGCGATGATCTCCTCCAGCTTGCCGTCCTGGTAGGAGAGCGGGTCGCCGCCGGTCAGCAGGACGTCCCGGATCTCGGGGTGGTCGGCGATGTAGCGGAGGTCCTCGTCGTAGGAACCGCCCTCGTCGTCGCGGAAGTAGGTGCCGTCGACGTCGGTCGTGTGGAACTTG
This sequence comes from Kitasatospora sp. NPDC022856, assembly GCF_055561235.1. Classification (NCBI taxonomy): domain Bacteria; kingdom Bacillati; phylum Actinomycetota; class Actinomycetes; order Kitasatosporales; family Streptomycetaceae; genus Kitasatospora; species Kitasatospora sp. NPDC022856. The sequence continues at coordinate 71,810 of NZ_JBVHHE010000005.1, forward strand.
CGGGTGCAGTGGCGGCAGTAGACCGGGCACGCCTCGGTGATCAGCATGATCACCCGGTCCGGGTACTTGTGCACCACCCTGTTGGTCTTGCGGAAGAAGGTGTCACCGACCGGGTCCACCTCGGCGCCGGGGAACTCCATCAGCTCGCCGAGGGCGGGCACCGCCTGCTGCCGGACCGGGCAGCTGGGATCGTCCGGGTCCATCAGCGAGGCGTAGTACGGGGTGACGCTCCAGCGGTACTTGCCCGCCACCCCGGCGATGGCCTTCTCCTCGTCGGGGCTCGGGTTGATCCACTGACGGGCCTTGTCCAGGGTGGTGATGCGCCGACGCATGTGCCAGCGCCAGTCGTCCCAGTCGCTCTCCGGGACCCTGGGACGGATCAGTTCGGGGCGGGTGACAGCCGTGGGTTCGCGAAGGGTGTCGGACATGGCGGCTCCAGTACGACGCGGTCGACGGGTGTGAGGGTGCTGAGGGTGCTGAGGTTGGGGCTGCTGAGGTGACCGGTACGGGTGGGGCCGGACCGGCGGGCGGACGGGGTGGGGGATCAGGGCGAGGCCGGGCCCTGGGTGGGGTCCGGGGCGCGGATCGGGGCGCGCGGCGGCTCACAGCGGAGCCAGCGCGAGTTGGCGCAGCGTGCGGGCGACCCGCTGGGCGCCGCGCAGGTCGTCCAGGGCCGGGTCGAGCAGGTGCCACGGGCCCGCGGCGGGTGCGCCGCCGGCGCCGGACTGCGCCCACAGGCCCGGATCTGCGGGATCCTCGGCCGAGGGCAGGGGCAGGACGCCGGCGAGCTGCTCGGCCAGAGCGCGCTGGGCGGGCCCGAGCGCCGGCAGCAGGGCCAGCGGTGCCCGCCGCGCCTGGGCGAGGGCGAGCGCCCCGAGCACCGGGGAGGCCAGGAACACGCCGGCCTCGGCGTGCAGCGCGTCCGGGTCGGTCTCCGCGGCCAGGCCCAGCCGCAGGCCCGGACGCCCGGTGAGGCCGCCCAGTGCGGATCGCAGCAGGTCGAGCCCGGTGTCGGCGACCACGGTGCAGCTCCCGGTGCGGTGCAGCGCGGCCGCCACCAGGGCGGGCAGCGCCGCCTCGGCGAAGGCCTCCGCCTCGGCGGCGGGTACGCGCCAGAGCGAGAGCAGCAGCAGGGTGCCCGAGCGGGACCGGCTCCGGCCGGTGCGCTGCGGCGCGAGCACTCCGGTGGGCCGGACGCCCCGGCCGGCGGGCCCGGCCGCCGGCAGCCACCCGGGCCGGTGGACCCGCCCCAGGGCGCGCTCCGGCGGCGCGTCGGTCTCCGGGTTGTCGGCCTCGGGAGTGCCGGCCGGCAGGTGCTCGGTCGCCGGGCCGCCGACCGGGTGGCCCGAGATCAGGTGCACCACCGGCACGCCCAGGCCCAGCAGGTGCTCCGTCCTCGCCACGTCGTCGCAGACGAGTGCGGCGACCGGCGGCGGATCGACGTCCTCGGCGCCGACCGGACGGAGGTCGCCGAGGTGGGCGGCCACCCGCCGCAGGGCGAGCGTCGAGTCCAGTTGGTCCGGCCGGGCGCTCAGCAGCACGCGGGGGCCGTGGGCCGCCGCCGACCCCGAGCCGGCGGGCGCGCGCCGGGCGGGCATGGCCGAGTCGGTGCCGGGGTCCAGGGGTGCCGGTCGGTCGGGTGCGGCCGGAGCCTGCCGACCGGAGCTCAGTAGTGCCACGGGCCCACCGCCCCCAGTCGCGCCACGTCGTCGCTGTATCCGGCGGCGGTGGTGGAACACCCGTTGCACACCGCGGGACCGCGTTCGCGGAACCACTCGGCGTGGGCCCGGAAGACCGGGGTGTCCAGCTGGATCACCCCCTGCTCCCGCAGCGGGGCGCCACCCGGCCCGTCGTCGCCCTCCCGGTGCGGGATGCAGCTGCACGCGTACATCCGCCCGTACTTGCCGTCGACGTAGATGACGTCGTCCGCGACGTGGCAGAGCGGTTCGGCCGCGCGCGGGGTGACGGAGTCGGCGAAGTACCGCTCCTGCTCCTGCGGGGTGTCGCCGTAGAAGCGCTTGCCCATCGGGACGAGCAGCGCGGCCGGATCGGCGTCGTAGATCGGATCGCAGACGCTGCGGACGTGGTCGGCGTCGGGGTAGGTGATGCTGCGGTCGAGCTTGAGCGCGGACAGCTCCCACTGGCGCACCCCCGCCCCGGTCAGGACCTCCTGCAGTGCGGGCATCTCGGTGTAGTTGTGCGGTCCGACGACGGTGTTGACCCGGGGCAGCACGCCGAGCTCTGCGGCGGCGCGCAGACCGGCGAGCCCGCTGTCGAACATCCCGGGCGAGCGCCGGTAGACGTCGTGGGTGGCGCCCGAGGAGCCGTCCAGGCTGACGATCACCTGCGCCAGGCCGGCCGCGGCCAGCGGGGCGGCCATCCGCGGCAGCAGCGACCCGTTGGTGATGAGGGACATCCTCATCCCGGCGGCGGCGCCCGAGCGGACCAGCTCCACCACGTGCGGGTGCATCAGCGGCTCGCCGCCGGTGAACCGGACGTAGCCCACGCCGGCCGCCCGGGCCTTGGGCAGCAGGTCGTCGAAGTCCTCGCGGGAGAAGCGGAAGGTGTCGCGGGAGAGTGCGAACTCGCACATGAAGCAGTCGGCGTTGCAGGCTTCCAGGATCCGGATGAAGAGGTAGCGATCACGTGCACGCACGGAGGGGGGACCTTCCAGACGACTCACGGGACGGGCGGGGCGGGTGACGGGCGGTGCGCGCCCGGGAGGGGCGGTCAGACGGGCCGGTCCGGTGCGGCCAGGACGCCGAGCAGGGCGTCGGCCACCTGGACCGCTCCGCCGGTGCCGACCGCGGTGGTGAGCGCGCCCCAGTCGTCGACCGCGGTGGACCGGCGCAGCGCCTCCAGGACGCCGTCGCGCAGGGCGTGGCGGACGGCCGGGCGGTCGTCGCCGAGCGCGGCCCTCCCGATCGAGTCGTAGATCAGCTCCAGCGCGTGGTCCTCCCCCTCGGAGCGCAGCGCCAGCGCCTCCTCCTCGACGAGCACGTCCTTGGGCCAGAGCACCCGCAACGGGGCCCCGAGCGCCTGGCCGTGGTAGCGGCCGTTGAAGATCTGGCTGAGGTTCTGCGGCGGCAGGCAGACGGTGGGGACGCGCAGGCCGCCCGCCTCCAGCAGGGTGGTCAGCCCGGGGGAGGTCAGCAGGACGTCACTGTCGGCCAGCCGTTCCAGGAAGGCGCCGTGGCCGAGCGGGCCGGTGGTCGTCCGGGGCGGGGCGACCGACTCGTCGACCAGCCGGCCCGCCAGCTCAGCGGGCAGGTTGCCGGCGATGTGCACCTCCTCGACCCCGTGGGCGGCGAGGGCCTCCAGGGCGGCGGGGACGACCAGGCGCGGGTAGTGCTCCGGATCGCCGAGCGTCGGCGCGCGCAGCCCGCCCAGGCTGACCAGCGCCCTCCGGTACGGGCGGCGGGGGCCGGGGCGGCGGTGGCCGGTCGCCGGATCCGGGCCGCGGGGCCCGGCGATGACCGCCTCGACCCAGCGCAGCGCCCGGGCGTCGGCCAGCACGTCCAGGCACTCGGGCGGCAGCTCGACGCTCTTCTGCGCGCAGTACACCGTGGCGTCGAGCGGCAGCGCGGCCCGGTCGCCCTCGGACCAGAGGAAGGGCAGGCTGTCGACGAACACCGTGGGCACGCCGGCCGCCAGCAGGGCCGTCGCGGCGGCGCCGTCCAGTACGACCACGGCGGCCCGCACCCCCTGGGACCGCACGAACTCCTCGACGGCCGGGGCCAGTCGCCCGGGATCGGCGGGCAGGTCGTGCCAGGCGGCCACCGCGTGCTCGGCGAGCAGCGGGCGGCCCAGCCCCGAGGCCAGCCCGACGAACCGCAGGGGAGGGGTGGGCCGGTCCCGCAGGGCGGAGAGCACGGCACTGAGCTTCCCCGAGCTGCCCCAGCCGAATTCCGCGCCGACGAGTGCGACGGTGGCCGGACCGGACCGCGAGCTGTGGTGGTCGGAGTGCGAAGCGAGATCGGACGGCATGGGATATCTCTCGCCTTCCTGGCAGGGCCGGCAGGGTCGGAATCGGAAGGAGCGCGGCGGCGCGGACGAACACGGGGAAAGCCGGAGGGAGATCACGCCCGCCCTGCGGTTCCGCTTCCTTCGGGTACAACCGTTCCGCAGATCAAGGAATGGCACAAGGCCTTTATCCGGCATTCCGACTTGCGAGTGAATTGCGCGATCGAGCGACTAACGATGATCTGATGAACGAGAGTTGGTGATCCATCGGTTCGGCCGGGCCCGCTCCGGAGGCATCGCCGAAAGTGGATCGCCCACCGAGTGTCCGGCCGCTACAATCCGCGCATGGGCTACCTCGAAGCCGCCAGTCTCGGGCATGTTCTCGCCGACGGTCGCGAGCTCTTCCACGACGTCTCGTTCCGTGTGCCGGCAGGCGAAACCGTCGCGCTCATCGGCGACAACGGCGCGGGCAAGACCACCCTGCTGCGCATCCTCGCGGGAGAACTCCCCGCGCAGCGGGGGTCGTTCCGCAGCCAGGGCGCGGTCGCGGTGATGCCGCAGTTCATCGGCAGCCTGCGCGACGACCGGACGGTCCGGGACCTCCTGCTCACCGTCGCGCCACCGCCGCTGCGGGCCTCGGCCGCCGCCCTCGACGCGGCCGAGCTCGCGATGATGGAGGCCGACGACGAGCCCACCCAGCTCCGCTACGCGCAGGCGCTGGTGGACTGGGGCGAGGCCGGGGGCTACGACTACGAGGTGCTCTGGGACACCGTGACGGTCGCCGCGCTCGGCACGCCCTTCCAGGTGGCCCAGTACCGCGAGGTGGCGACGCTGTCCGGCGGCGAGCAGAAGCGGCTCGTCCTGGAGGCGCTGCTCCGGGGCCCGGCCGAACTGCTGCTGCTGGACGAGCCGGACAACTACCTCGACGTGCCCGGCAAGCGCTGGCTGGAGGAGCAGCTCGCCCAGACCCGGCAGGGCGTGCTGCTGATCACCCACGACCGGGAGGTGCTGAGCCGCACGGCCGGCCAGGTGGTCACCCTGGAGGGCGGCACGGCCTGGACGCACGGTGGCGGGTTCGCCACCTGGGCCGAGGCCCGCGAGGCCCGCTGGCAGCGCGCGGCGGAGGTGCGGCAGCGCTGGAGCGAGAAGCACGAGCAGCTCAAGGAGCTGGTCCGGACGCTGCGTCAGCAGTCGTCGATCAGCGACGAGATGGCCTCGCGCTACCACGCCGCGCAAACCAGGCTGGCGAAGTTCGAGGAGGCCGGGCCGCCGCCCGCGCCGCCGCGCCGCCAGCGGGTCGCGCCGGACCTGCGCGGCGGCCGGACGGGCATCCGGGCGATCACCTGTCAGGGACTCGAACTCAGCGGCCTGATGCGGCCGTTCGACCTGGAGGTGTTCTTCGGGGACCGGGTCTGCGTGCTCGGGTCGAACGGGTCCGGGAAGAGCCACTTCCTGCGCCTGCTGGACGAGGCCGACGGGGAGGCGGCCGGTACGGTGGCGCACACCGGCGAGTGTCGGCTGGGCGCACGGGTGCGGCCCGGGCTGTTCGCCCAGACGCACCGGCACCCGGAGTGGGCCGGCCGGACGCCGGCCGAGATCCTGGGCGCCGGCGAGGGCGACCGCCCCGGGCTGGACCTGGAGCGCGCGATGTCGGCCCTGAGCCGGTACGGGCTGGCGGGCGCGGGTCGGCAGAACTTCGAGACCCTGTCGGGCGGCCAGCAGGCGCGGTTCCAGATCCTGCTGCTGGAGCTGGCCGGGGCGACGCTGCTGCTGCTGGACGAGCCGACCGACAACCTCGACCTCATCTCGGCCGAGGCACTGGAGGAGGCCCTGGCGGCGTTCACCGGGACGGTGGTGGCGGTCACCCACGACCGCTGGTTCGCCCGGGTGTTCAGCCGCTTCCTGGTCTTCCGGGCGGACGGCCGGGTGGTCGAGGCCGACGAACCGGTCTGGGACGAGGGGCGGGTCAGCCGCGTCCGGAGCTGACCCCGGCCGGCCCGCGGCGGCCGGCGCCGACGACGCCTCGCGGTCCCACCGGATGGCCGACCTGCCCGACGACCGCCGGGCGCGCGCCGTCCTCGACCTCGTCCGGGTCCAGACGGCCGCCACCCTCGGGCACGGCGAGGAGGCGGAGGCCGACGGCGGGCGCGCGTTCCGCGAACCGGGCTTCGACCTAATACTGGACAACGTTATTTAATTGCGAGTACGTTGCCGCCGTGTTTCCGAATCACTCGCAGCCGCTGGTCTCCGCGCCTGCCGAGACCGCCGTCCTCGCCATGCTGCTGGCCGAGGACGGCGCAGTTCGCCCGGGACGGGGACCGGGCCGCGCGGGGAGCCTTCGTCCGGGCCGGTCGGGCCATCGGGGTCGGCATCGCCACCCTGGTGAACCTCGTCGGGCCCGAGCGCGTCGTCGTCACCGGTGAAGGGCTCGACACCTGCGACCTCTTCGGCGCGCACATCAAGGAGGCCTGCACCTCGCGCTGCTCAAGGCGGCCGCGACATGCCCGCTGACCCTGCGTCCCCTCCCCTGGGACGAATGGGCCCGCGGTGGCGCCGTCGTGGGCATCCAGGCGCTCTTCCCTGAGGACGCCACCACCCCGCTCCCGGGCCACCGGCCCCGAACACCCGCACCGAGCCGCCGGTGCCCGTCACCGCCGGCCGTGCACGGCGGAAACCGGCCACGTCGGACGACGAGCCGTGCTCCCCATCGCCACCACCAGCCGCGCCCCGACACCGGACCGCCCTACGGTCCGGCCGCAGCAATCCACGGTCGCACCACTCCGGGACGCCACCGTCCCCAACCCCTGGAGGGAAAGCACCATGAGATCCAGCAGTACGGCTCCTGTTGTCCGGCGATCGGTCAACCGCATCCTGTCCGCCGCGGTCGCCGCGGCGGCACTCGTCCTCGCGGGCGTGCCCGGCGTCACCGCCGTGCCGGTCGCCGCCGCGGCCGACTCCGCGGTCACCGCCCCGGTGCTGACGGGCGGACAGCTCACCGCGTCCTGGACGGGCCCGCTGAGCACCCGAGGCCGGTACATCGTCGACGCCAAGGGAGACCGCTTCAAGCTGAAGTCGGCCAACTGGGCCGGCGCCCAGGGCACCTGGGAGGGCAGCGGGGACGTCGACGACCCGGCGAACAACCAGGCGGGGCAGGTGTCGCACAACATCCCGCTCGGTCTGGACCGGGTGCCGATGGCCCAGCTGATGTCAGACTTCCACGGCCTGGGCATCAACAGCGTCCGGCTGCCGTTCGCCAACGCGATGATCCACGACACCACGACGGTGCCCGACGCGGCGGTCACCGCCAACCCGCAGCTCAGGGGCAAGACCCCGCTGCAGGTCTACGACGCCGTGGTCGCCGCGCTCACGGCCGACGGCTTCGCGGTCGTCCTCAACAACCACACCACCAGCTACCGCTTCTGCTGCTCCCTGGACGGCAACGAGCGGTGGAACAGCGGTCAGTCCACCCAGCAGTGGGTCGACGACTGGGTGTTCCTGGTGAACCGCTACAAGGCGAACAAGCGGGTGGTCGGCGCCGACCTGCGCAACGAGGTCCGTCGCGACACCTGGGACGACCCCAACTGGGGCACGGGTGACAGCCACGACCTCTACAAGGCGTTCGAGGAGGCCGGTAACGCGATCCTCGAGGCCGACCCGGACGTGCTGATCGTCATGGAGGGCATCAACTGGCAGGGCATCCCCCAGGGCATGTTCAGCCACGGCCGTCCGACGCTCACCCCGGTCGGCCATCTGTCGAACACCCTGATCCGGTCGGGCAAGCTGGTCTACGCCGCGCACTTCTACGGCTACACCGGGCCCAACCACACCGGTGCGAGCGGTGGTTGGCAGAACGGGGAGACCAACGACCCCCGGTACCAGGACCTCAGCCCCGAGGAGCTCGTCAAGGTCGTCGGCGATCAGGCGCTGTTCGTCACCGAGGCCGGTCAGCACTTCACCGCCCCGGTGTGGATCAGCGAGTTCGGCGCCGCCGGCCGCGGGTCCGACAACGGCAAGGAGAAGGACTGGTTCGACCGGTTCACCGACATCCTGGCGAGCCACGACACCGACTTCGCCATGTGGCCGCTGGTCGGCTGGACCGACGCCAACGGCAAGCCGAACGACAACTGGGCCCTGATCTCCTACGACGCCAAGGGCAAGCGCTACGGCCTCCAGGACGGCGGCGACTGGCGGGTCGACGGCTGGAACCAGCTCGTCAACGCGCAGGGCAGGACCGGCCAGGTCGACAAGGTCGACCACTGGAACATGCTCAGCATCTCGGGCGGCGACCAGAACCTCTCGATCACCATGCGCGCCAAGGGCGACTGGTCGTACGGAAACTACAAGGCCGCCTGCCCGGACAGCGAGCGCCTGATCGCCCTCGGGCGCGGCAACAGCAGCGGTCTGTGCACCGACGCCGACGAGCCCGCCGCCGGCAGCGGCGACCGGACCGTCGTCAACAGCGAGAAGTACGTGACCAGTGACTGGGCCTGGGGCTACAACAAGATCCAGTGCCCGGACGACACCTTCGCCGCCGGCTACAGCGCCAACGGCTCGATCGTCGCCCTGGTCTGCCGGCCCTCCGCCGCGCCGCTGCCGACCGGTGGCCGCACCATCTGGTTCGACCACGGCGACAACCGGCCCACCACCGGCGGGTCGGTGCAGAGCGACTGGGCGGCCGGCTACTACAAGGGCCAGTGCAAGGACGACGAGTACATCGCCGGCGTCGCGATGACCTGGCGCTGGAACGAGCACGGCGTCCCCGACGCGCTGCTCTGCCGCCCGCTGAAGTGACCCGCCCGTCGGCCCCGAATCGGGGCCGATCGGCTTCATCGACGCTCGGGACCTCCGTCCCCCGGAACCTCCGTGCCCCCGGCCCGGAGACTTCCGACGGCGCGGAGGTCCTGCCGTTCTCCGTCCTCTCCGCCGTCGCCGAGGGCCCGCGCCCCCGGCCGTGGCCGGATCCGGAGGTGCGGGACGGACCCGGTTGCCCACCCTTCGGCAAGGTTATCTACCCTGGTGGACTTACTGTCCAGCTGGTAGCACCCAGGTCCAGGAAGAGGCGGTCTCGTCATGCCAGTCGGAGCGGAGCGCGTCAGGCCGGAACCCTCCGGGCGACCGACCATGAAGGACGTGGCGGCCGTCGCGGGCGTGGCGCTGAAGACGGTGTCACGCGTGGTGAACGGTGAGCCGGGCGTGAGCAAGGAGACCGAGGCCAAGGTCCGCGCGGCGATCGAGCAGCTCCGCTTCCGCCGTCACGACGGTGCCCGGATGCTGCGACAGGGCAGCCGGACGCGGTGCATCGGCCTGATCCTGGAGGACCTCGCCGACCCGTTCTACGCACAGCTCGGCCGGGCGGTCGAGGAGATCGCCCGCGCGCACGACTCGCTGCTGCTGACCGCCTCCTCCGTCGGGGACCCGGTTCGGGAGGAGGAGCTGGCCCTGGAGTTCTGCGAGCGCCGGGTCGACGGGCTGATCATCGTGCCGACCTCGGCCGACCACGGCTACCTGGCCGGCGAGCTCGCCGCGGGTACGGCGGTGGTCTGCGTCGACCGCCCCGCCGCGGGACTGTCGGTGGACACCGTCCTGGCCGACAACCGGGGTGGTGTGGCGGACGGGGTCGGTCACCTGATCCGCCAGGGGCACCGCCGGATCGGCTACCTCGGTGACGCCCCCGGCATCTACACCGCCGCCGAGCGGCTGGCCGGCTACCGCGAGGCGATGGCGGACGCGGGGTGCGGGACGGGGGAGCACTGGGTGGCGATGGGCCGGCCCGACCCGCTGGGCATCCGCTTCGCCCTCGACCGGATGCTGGCCGGCCCCGAGCCGGTGACCGCGCTGATGTGCGGCAACAACCGGGCGACCGTCGCCGTCCTGCGCGACCTGGCCACCCGCGGGAAGCACCCGGCGCTGGTCGGCTTCGACGACTTCGAACTCGCCGACATGCTCCCCGTGCCGGTGACGGTGGTCGCGCAGGACCCGACCGCGATGGGGCGGATGGCGGCCGACCTGCTCTTCCGGCGGATGGACGGCGAGCAGGCGCAGCCCCAGCGGCTCCAGATCCCGACCCGTCTGATCCAGCGCGGCTCCGGAGAGCTTCCCCGCTGACGCCCTGACGCGGTGCCCGGTTCCGGCGGCCGGACCCGCAGCCGGCGTGGTGTGGGACGGTCTCCTCCCCTATCGGTTCCGCCCTCGGCTGACACCGTTGTCATCAGTTGCCCGGAAGGGTACGCAGGGTGAACGGTGCCCCTGTTCACGGCTGTGCTCTTCGAGGAGGACGATGTCAACTGAGCCTCCGGGGCGTGCGGGGTGGCGCGCCGTCACGTCCTACTCGCCCGGGTCCCAGGCGCTGAGCTGCTCGAAGACGCGTCGGTCGCCGTCGAGCTCCAGGGGGTCGATCGGGATGCGGTTGTGCAGGATGAGGACCAGCTCGTTGGCCGTGCCCCGAGCCGAGAGGGAGGCGGGAGCCGCGTCCGGTTCCTGGCCGGCAGCGGTGGCCGGCAGGGTGCCGGGCTCGGGGAGGCGGACGGTCCGTGCGCCGTCGGCAGAGAGCGAGAGGCGCCAGGAGCGACCCTCGGAGGCATGGAAGTCGATGGCAGCGGGCTTGTGGGGCCAGGCACTTGTCGTGGCGACGCAGGTGGACAGGAACTCCTCGACGCCGTCGAGCGCCACCTCGACCGGCAGCGGCTGCGGGGTACCGACGGTGATCTGGGCGTCGTACGTGTGCACCGCCATCTGCTGGAGCTGGTGCCGGGCTACGGCACCGGTGGTGTGCGGCGACTGCAGCGTCTCCCACCACGACCAGCAACCGCGATCCGGGCCGGCCTTCCGCAACGCGTCCACCAGCTGCTCCGTGGACTCCGACAGCCAGGCCAGCAGGGCCTCGCGCTCCCGAGGCGCGGCCGACGCGCCCTCCGCCGCGGACTTGGCCGGAGCGGGTCCTGCGGCGACGGTGGCGGCCCAGTCACGGCGCCCCTCGCCGATGTGCTGTGCCAGATCGAACAGCGTCCACTCGGGGCAGGTCGGTACCTGTGCGTCGAGACTGGGCGCGGAGGCGATCGCGGCGCGGAAGGCGGTCGACCGTTCGTCGATCAGTCGCAGCAGAGCAGGGAACTCGAGTGTCATGGTCACCCCGAATCTCTATCACCGCGCTCCGATGATCAGACAGTGATTATTCACAGCGCCATCACGGGCGGACCTGCGCCACCGCGGCGAACCGACGGCGGACGTCGCGGACGGGAGACGGCAGGTCAACCGGGGGCGGGCCGCAGATCGCCCATCAGCAGGCTCCAGTGCCACGTCCCGGCCGAGCATCTCGTCCTCGGTCCGCCGGGCCGTCCCCATGCCGCCGGCCCGATGTGTTCGGCCGGCCGCTACCGCCCGCCGACCAGCCGACCCCGGTCCGACACGATGCGTACCTCCGCTCGCCCCGCCTGCGGGAGGGAACGCTCGACAACGTAGGACTTCACCCCGGGCGGCGGAGCGGAAGCGGGTGAGGAATCCCGCTTCGGACACCGCGGCACCGGTCCGTGCCGCCGCGTCGCGGGCCGTGGCCGCCCGGTGACCGGGGGCGTCATCGGGATGTCATCGGTCGCTGCCACGGTGGTCCGGTGACCTGGGCCGACCGCGGACCGCGCCGGAGTGCGGACGCGTCGGCGCCAACTGCGTAGGAGGATCGAATGCGAGCACGAAGGATCGCGGCCGCGTCGGCCGGAATCCTGCTGACCGTCGGGCTCACGGCGGCACAGGGCGCCACGGCACAGGCGGCCACCACGCGGGTGACCGCCCCGTGCGAGGGCACCTACACGATCGTTGTCGGGGGCACCGGCAGCTCGTGGAACAACGACGGGTTCTACGGCAACATCCAGCAGCACGTCGGGTATCCCACCCAGATCCCCAACGGTGCGAGCGCCCGGGCGGGCGTCAACGAGCTGAACCGGCTGGTCCGCGACCAGCGCGCCGCGTGTCCGGGCCAGCACGTCAAGATGGCCGGGTACTCGCTGGGAGCCGGCGTGGTGCACACCTGGGTGAGCGAGAACTGGAACACGTTCGACAACGTCAACGCCATCCTCGTCGCCGACCCCAAGCGCCAGGGCCCGCCCGGTGCCAACGGCGGCGCCGTGCCCTTCGGCGGCCTGATCGGCCCGCCGCTCGCCGGTGCCGACCGGAACTTCGGCAACGTGCCCGTCAAGACGATCTGCCACTGGGACTACGTCTGCGACGAGTCCGCCGGCATCTGGACCTACCCGAACAACCACGTCAAGAACTACCCCGAAGACTTCAACATGGACCACCACAACGACAGCGCCAGCGAGCAGTGGTACAACGGCGCCTGGTACCCCTGGTAGCCGAGGGGCGCTCGCGCGGGCCCTCCGTCGGCCCCCGGTGGCCGGGACTCCCCGGCCACCGGGGGCCGACGGCCCACCGGGCTCAGCGCCCGGTGAGGCCGAGACCGGCCTCGTCCCCGCGCAGGACCATCTGGAACGTCCGGCGCAGCATCCGGCTCGGCGGCACCCCCAGGTCGCCGGCCAGCCGGCGGCGGGCGCGGTCGAACACGGCCAGGGCGTCGGCCTGCCGGCCGCTCCCGTACAGCGCGCGCATCAGCATCGCGGCCACCAGCTCGTTGAGGGGGTGCTCCGCGGACAGCGCGAACAGCTCGGCGATCGCCTCGCAGTGCCGGCCCAGCCGCAGCTGCCACTCCAACTTCCGCTGCGCGACGGCGATCCTGCGCTCGGTGAGGCGCAGCCGCTCCAGTTCGGCGAGCGGGCCCGGCAGGCCGGCCAGCAGCTCCCCGCGGAACAGGTCCAGCGCCTGGGAGCAGAGCCGGACCGCCTCGGCCGGGTCACCCGCCCGCTGGGCCGTCCCGGCCTCGGTGACCAGGCCCTCCATCCGCGCCAGGTCCACCTCGGCGGCGCCGGGGGCGAGGCGGTAGCCGCACCGGTCGTGCTCGATCACCGCGTCCGGGCCGCCCCCGCCGCGCAGGGTCTTGCGCAACCGGTAGACGTGGACCGGCACCACGTTCGAGAACGGCGGCTCCGACCCCCACACGCCGTCGAGCAGCTCCTGCTGACTGACCGTCCGCCCGCCGCGCAGCGCCAGCGCCGCCAGGACGGCCTGCTGGCGCAGGTGCCCCAGGTCCAGGGACCGCCCGTCGTACCGGGCCCGCAGCGGCCCGAGCACGGAGATCTGCACCTTCGCTCCGGCCGTCCGGCCGGTGGAGCTCCGCGGCACCGGGCCCGCCACCGGCGGGCGGGGGCCGCGGCCCGGGGCGACCAGTCCGCAGTCGAAGGCGTGGACGATGGCGGCGGCCCGGTCGCGCAGCCCGAGCTTTCCGAGGATCCGCGCGATGCGCCCGGCCACGGCTGCCTCGGAGACGGCCAGAGCGGCGGCGATCTCGTCGTCCCGCAGGCCGCAGCCGACCGCGTGGAGTACCTCGCGCTCCTCGTGCCCGAGGACGGCGGCGCTCGGCCGGCGGGTGGTGGCGGTGGTCGGCATCGCTGCTCCCTGGACGCTGGGCCGGCCGGACTGGCGGACGCCGTCGAAACGGTAGAAGGAGCGGCGTCGGCCGGGAATCCGGAACGATCCGGGGTGCTGCCCCCGGCGGATCGGCGGATCGGCGGATCGGCGGATCGGCGGATCGGCGGACCGGCGGATCGGCGGACCGGCGGACCGGCGGGTCAGGGGCAGGGGAGGAGCACGGGGCGGTCCCTGGTGCGGACGGCCGGGAGCCAGCCGGTGGTGGGTCCGGGGAGGCGGATGCGGTACCAGAGCGTGGAGGTGCGGTCCTCCTCGTCGATGACGGGGAGCCCGGTGGAGAGCTGGCAGTCGACGTCGAGGACGTCGTCGTGCCAGACACGGGTGGGGACGACGTTCTCGGCGGTGTAGGGGTGCCGGGGGTCGACGGCCAGGCCCAGGCTGCACTGGGGGTCGCGGTCGGTGCGGTCCTGGCAGCCGCGTTCGGCGTTGAAGACCCGGATCTGGGACGGGTGCGCGGCCGGCCGCGGGTGCGGCCAGAGGGCGGCGGCGGTGACGGCGGCCGTGGCGCAGGTGGCGAGGGCGAGCAGGGCGGTGCGCGGTCGCGGGCGGCGCGGACGGCGGCCGGACCGGTGGGCGCGGACGCGGGCGAGCAGGCTCTCGGCGGTGTGCGGGGCACGGGCGGCGTGGGTGGGCGCGAGGCAGTCGGTAGCGAGGGCGCGCCAGAACGGCGGGACGGCGGGGGACAGGCGCAGCGGGGCGCGGCCCTCGGCGTACTGCTGGGCGGCGGCACTGCGGGTGGTCGGCGTCGCGCCGGGGAAGGGCGGCACCCCGGCGGCGAACACCTCGTGGATCACCACGCCGAGCGCCCAGATGTCCGCCGTGGTGCGGATCTTGACGCCGTGTTCGCCGAGCGGTTCCTTCCAGCGTTCCGGCGGGAGGTAGTCGGGGGTGCCCATGGGGGCCGAGTGGCCGTGGGTGCCGGTGAGTTCGATGGCGAGGCCGAAGTCGGAGAGGCGGACCTCGCCGTCCCGGCCGATCAGGACGTTCTCGGGCTTGAGGTCCATGTGGACCCAGCCGGAGCGGTGCAGATGGGCCAGGCCCTCGCAGACGCCGGCGACGATCCCGGCGCCCCGGGTCTCGTCGACGCCGGTGGCGAGCAGGTCGCGCAGGGTGCCCCGGGCGCGTTCCATGACCAGGACGATCGCGCCGTCGAGCGCCGGGTGGCCGGGGGCGGCCAGGGTGAGGGTGTCGAGCAGCCGGATCAGCCGGGGGTGCGGGGCGGTCCGGGCCAACTCGGCCTCCCGGCGGGCGGCTTCGGCGACCTGGCGGGCCTGGCGGGGGGCGAGCCCGGCGACCGGCAGCACCTTGAGGGCGACCGTGTCGTCGGTGTCAGCGTCGGTGTCGATGTCGTCGGAGCCGGGCGGGCCGACCGGGTCCCCGGCGCGGCGGGCGGCGTAGACGGTCGCCCAGCCGCCCTCGCCGATGACTCCGGTGACGGTCCAGTCGCCGACCCGGTGGCCGGGCGGCAGCAGTTCCCCGTCGTCTCCGCCGAAGGCCCGGTCGCGCACCACGGCGCCCCTCCCTAGCGTGCCGGCTCGGCGGTCTCGGGGCGCGGCAGGAGCCCGAGGTGCTCCTCGCGAACGATGCCGAACTTCAGGGCGACGCCGACGACGGCCTCGCGCTTGCCGCTGCGGCGGTCCGAGCGGGCGGTGTCGTCGGGCAGGTCGACGCGGAGCTTCTCGTCGGCGAGGTAGTCCAGGTGCGAGCTGACCGCGCGGGCGGTGAGCCGGGCGCAGGCCGGGTGGCCGCGCAGCCGGGCGACCACCTGGGGGGTGGTGGGCACGGCCGCGGGGGAGCGGTCGCGAAGCCACGGTTCGCAGAGCGCGACCAGCACCAGGAAGTAGGTGGCGGTCTCGTCCAGCGAGTACGCCGTCATGGTGCGGCTCTCCCAGGAGCCGCCGCCGCGGGCGTGCGGGTCCAGGTAGACGTGGTCGGGCGCGAACACCTGGAAGGACAGCGGGGTCTCACGCCGCGAGGGCAGCACCACCCGGGCGAACTCGAACGGGATCGGTGCGCCGATCCGCCGCGGCGGCACCCGCAGGTACTCGCCGGCGCCCTCCGGGTTCTCCACCAGGTAGGCGTGGGTGCTGCTGAGGTTGCTCAACTGCCAGTGGTCGTCGGTCGCGTGGATCTCACCGGCGAGCCGGGAGACCGTCTCGTCGCCGAGCCGGAGCTCCACCGGCGTGCCGGCGGAGCCGCGGCCGAAGCGCGCCCGCTCTCCCGGACCGAGCCGCAGGGTCACCGCGTCGTCGCCGTTCCCCGCCGGCAGGTGGACGAGAATCCCGCTCACCGTTCCCCCGTTTCGCATGCCGACCATTGCCAGACGGACGAACGTTACCTCCTTGCGCATGACAATAAACCGTATGGTGGCGCAGGCCACGTGACGGAGGATCGGGAAGCGGCGGGGCGGGATCGGTGGGCCGGGGTCGGTGGGTGGTCGTCGAGGGGGCGGACGGCTCGCGGGCGGGAGCGCTCGCGCTCCCGCCCGCGGCACCTGTCCCCTCAGGTGACGGCGGGGCCGGGGGTGGTGTTCAGCCAGGTCCATTCGGACCAGGTGGCGAAGCCGGTCTGCCAGCGGTGGTGGACGCCGGCGGCGCTGGTGCCGAAGACCTCGATGCGGCCGTCGGCGTTGGCGGTCGCGACGATCTCGGTGCCGGCGCCGCCGAAGCTGTCCCACGCGGTGTACCGGGCGTTCAGGCCGGACTGCCAGGTGTGCTGCGCGGTGGTGCCGTTGATGGCGAACACCTCGACGCGGCCGTCCGCGGTGGGCTGGCTGGTGAGCTGTGCGTCGGCGGGTCCGCCGGTGGGTTCCCAGCCGGACCAGGTGGTGGGGTCGGTCTGGTAGCGGTGGAAGACGCCGACGGGGCCGGAGGCGAAGACTTCGAGTCGGCCGTCCTGGTTGTGGTCGACGGTGAGGTCGTGGCCGCCGTCGCCGAAGGTGTCCCAGCTGGACCAGGTGCCGTTGACGGCGGTCTGCCATTGGTGTTGGAAGGTGGTGCCGTTGAGGGCGAAGGCTTCGAGGCGGCCGTCGGGGGCTTTGCCGAGGGCGAGTTGGCTGTCGGCGGGGCCGCCGCCGGTGGGTTCCCAGCCGGACCAGCCGCTGTTGGGTGCGTTCTGGTAGCGGTGGAAGACGCCGACGGGGCCGGAGGCGAAGACTTCGAGTCGGCCGTCCTGGTTGGGTCCGACGGCGATGTCGTGGCCGCCGCCGCCGAACTCCTCCCAGTTCGACCAGTTGCCGGAGGGCTGGAGTTGGTAGCGGTGTTGGAAGGTGGTGCCGTTGATGGCGAACATCTCCAGGCGGCCGTCCGCGTTGGGGGCGATGGCCAGTTCGGCGCCGCCCGGTCCGCCGAGGGTCTCCCATTCCGACCAGGCGCCGCTGACCGCGGTCTGCCAGGCGTGCGAGACCCCGTTCGCGCCGGCGGCGAAGACCTCCAGCCGGCCGTCCGCCGAACGCGCGGACACCACCCGGCCGGACTGCGCCGGGTACACCAACGGCGCCGGACCGGGGCCGGTGCCCGGGGTGCAGGGCATGGCGATGCCGCGATCCGCGAGGTAGGGGACCGGGTCGGTGCGCACGGTCGCGTTCGCGTCGGCCCAGACCCGCAGGTGCAGGTGCGGGCCGCTGGAGGTGCCCTCGCTGCCCATCCGCGCGATCAGTTGCCCGGCCGTCACCTGGTCACCGGTGGCCACCTCCCGCTCCCGCATGTGGCCGTACTCGGTGATCGTCCCGTCCGGGTGCAGGACGCGGATCCACTGGCCGTAGCCCTGCGCCGGGCCGGAGACCAGCACCCGGCCGTCGCCGACCGCGTAGATCGGGGTGCCGTAGTCGTTGGCGATGTCGATGCCGTTGTGCTCCTCGGTGAAGCCTGGGAGATGTACCCGGAGGCCGGGCAGGACGCCGTGAACCCGGCGGCCTCGGCGGGGCCGGCCGGTACCGCGACCGGCAGCAGCAGGGCGACCGCGGCCAGGGCCAGGCGCGCGGTGCGGCGGGAGAGGGAGGGGAGCACCGGAACACCCCTCACGCCGTGCGCCGGCGGCCGAGGACGCCGCCGGAGGCGAGGGTGTTCCTGCGGGTGAGGTGGTGCGCGGTCAAGGTGACCTCCTGAGGGCGCGTGACGGCGGCCGGTCCGGACCGCCGGGTGTGGAGCGGTTGGGACGGTAGCCGCGCGCCGCGCGTCGCAGTACCCGGAACCACCCGGACTGACAGGAGCGGACCGGCCGCCGTGACCGGCGCCCTTCGGGACGGCGCCGCCCGAAGCACCGCCGGGCGTGGCCGCTCCGCGGTCGCCGCGGGACGGACCGCTACCCGTCGGCGGACCCGCCCGGCGTGACCGGCTCGGCGTGGGTCAGGACGTAGGCGACGAGCCGGTGCCTCCCGTCCGCTCCCCGCTTCGCGACGACGGCGGCCGCCCGTACGTCCGGTGCGGCGGACAGCACCGACTCGATCTCGTCGAGTTCGATCCGGACGCCCGAGATCTTGACCTGCCGGTCGAACCGGCCGACGAATTCGAGCGCGCCGTCCGGTCGGGTCCGCGCCCTGTCGCCGGTCCGGTACCACCGCCGCGGCACGGCACCGGCCTCCTCGACGAACCGCTCCCCGGTCTGCTCCGGCAGGCGGAAGTAGCCCGCGGCGACGCAGGGACCGCCGACCCACAGTTCGCCGACCTCGCCCGGTGCCACCGCGGAGCCGTCGTCGCCGACGACCCGGACGGACGCGTGGCGCAGGGGCCGCCCGATCGGGATGGCTGTGGACCGGGCCTCCTCCGGTGTCACCTCGTGCGTGGTGGCCCAGACCGTCGCCTCCGTCGGGCCGTACATGTTGTGGACCCGGACGCCCGGGAGGGCGGTCACCAGGCGCCGGGCGAGTCCCACCGGGAGCACCTCACCGCCGACGTGGAGCGCGCGC
The DNA here is from genome assembly GCF_055561235.1 of Kitasatospora sp. NPDC022856. NCBI lineage: Bacteria > Bacillati > Actinomycetota > Actinomycetes > Kitasatosporales > Streptomycetaceae > Kitasatospora > Kitasatospora sp. NPDC022856. Next base: position 90,213 of record NZ_JBVHHE010000005.1, read on the forward strand.
AGGTGCCGCAGGGACAGCAGGGCCTCCTCGGACGACGCGATCGCCGAAAGGAGCGAGGGGGTCGCCTGGAACAGCGTCGGCCGAAAGCGCCGCACCAGGCTCGGCAGACCGTCGTCACCGGGCGAGTCGAGCCGGTCCACCATCCTGGCCGGGCTCACGACGGCGGCTCCGCCGCGGGTGAGCGGCCAGAGCAGCTCCATGACCGCGATGTCGAACGCGACACTCGTCACGGCGAGGAACGTGTCGTCGAAAGGGCTGCCGTAGGCCGTGTCGAGCGCGTCGAACAGCGCGGCCACGTTGGCGTGGGTGACCACGACGCCCTTGGGCCGACCGGTGGACCCGGACGTGTGGATGACGTAGGCGGGGTCCTGGGGGGAGGGCGAGGGCAGCACGATCTCGGCGAGGCCCGGTTCGGCCCGGCGCGGCGTGACCTCGACCGCGCGGACGTCGAACTCCCGCCCCCCGCCGTCCGTGACGAGGAGCGCGAGGTCGGCGTCCTCGACCACGGTCCGCCGGCGCTCGACCGGATAGCCCGGATCGAGGGGGACGTAGGCGGCCCCGGCGGCGGACACGCCGAGCAGGGCCACCACCAGGTCGACGCCCCGCTCGACCATGACGCCGACCCGGTCGCCCGGCCCGGCCCCCCGGGCGACGAGCCGCCGTCCCAGGGCCTCGGCCGCCAGCGCCAGTTCCGCGAAGGTGAGCGTGGTCGTCCGGTCGGACACGGCGGGCCTCGTCGGATGGTCCAGCGCCACCGCCCTGACCTGGCCGAACAGGGCGGGCGTCACCGTGCCGATCCGAACGCGAGCAGCCGGGACACGCCTTCGCGGTCGTTCATCAGTCCCTCGTGGCTGTAGTCCGAGGAGAGCATCAGCCAGCAGGAGCCGATCCGCCGCGCGGTGCGGACCTGTTGCGTCCCCGGGAAGTACAGGTCGTCCGCGGCTGCCACGGCGTAGACGGGCACGGTGTTCCTCCCCAACTGGTCGAGGTCGTAGAGACTGGTCCATCCGGTGTACCGGGCGAGTTCGTCGGCCACCTCGGCGAACGGCGCCAGCGCCGCGAACTGACGGAACATCCACGGGAAGAACACTTCGCCGTAGAAGTGGAACGGGCGGGCCCCGGCGGCGAACGCCGGCTCGTCCGCGTAGAGCCGGTCGGCGGCCCACCCGGTGGCGCGTCCGGGGTGCCCGTAGGTGTACTCCTGCAGGTAGAAGAGCGGGGAGCCGACCAGGTACGTCGCCGCCGCCACCGCGGCCAGGAAGTCCTCGGTGAGGTGGTCGCCGTCCCAGGCGCCCTGGAGGAGGTCGTGGACCGCGGTCATCCCGCCGGCGAAGCCGAACTTCAGACCGAGGAACCGGAACCGCTCGGGCGACAGCCGCTCTCCCGTCGGCAGCAGCACCTCGTGGTCGCCGAGGTGGTCGACGATCCGGTCGACGAGCCCCGCGTCCCCGGGATACCGCCGGTAGTACTCGGCGTTCTTCCTCCTGCTCATCACCAAGGTGTCTCGCAGCAGGTCCTCGGCCGTGCTGACCGGGCCCAGGAGCCCACTGGAGATGAACACCCGGTCGACGCACTCCGGGGAGTGGGAGAGGTAGGTCAGGGCGATGGAGCCGCCGTAGCTCTCCCCGAACAGCGTCCAGGCCGGGACCCGCAGCACCCGCTCGCGCAGGAACTCCGCGTCCCGGACGACGGCGTCCGCGCGGTAGCACCGGAGCCGCTCCAGCGCCTCGGCCGGCGTCATGCCCGCGATGGTGGCGGCGGTCACCGGCGAGCTGCGGCCGCCGCCGCGCTGGTCCAGCAGCACCACCCGGTACCGGTCCAGGGCGGCGTCCAGCCAGGCGGGGATCCTGGTGCGCGGATCGGGGCACTGTCCGCCGGGGCCGCCCTGGAGGAAGAGCAGGTACGGCAGGTCACGGTCCACCGCGGCGCGGCGCACCACCGTCCTGGCGAACAGCTCGATCGACGGGCCGGCCGGGTCGTCGTGGTCGACCGGGACCTCGAAGCGGTGGTCCTCGACCACGACCTCGTCGTGCTCCCGCTCCGCACCGGTCGGCGCGGAGAAGGCCAGGATGTTGCGGACCGTGGGGTTCCGGCGCAGCCGGTGGCCGTCGACACGCCTGCCCGTGCGGTCCGTCCACGCCGCGCAGGCCGTCGTCAGGAGCAGCGACGTCACCCCCAGGTGGGTGAGGTCCTCGTCGGGATCGAGGTCGGCCCGGGCCAGCTCCGCCGTGAACAGCCGCAGCAGGAAGTCGAGGTCGCCGACCGGTTCGCCGCCGGGCGGTTCGTCGCCGGCCGGTCCGCCGCCGGGCGCCGCCCCGGTCTCCGGGGACGACGGCGCGGATGCCGTCTCGGCGGCCAGCCGTTCGAGCGCGGCCCGGTCCGTCTTCCCGTTGGGCAGCACCGGAAGCGTGTCGACGAACACGAACCGCGTCGGGACCGCCTCGGGCGGCAGGGCGGCCCCGAGGTGTGCCCGCAACCGTGCGGTCACGTCCGCCGTGGTGTCCCGCCCGGTCCGCTCACTCATAGCGGCGCCGCAGCAGGGTCTCGTCGTACTTTGTGCGGAACAGCCCGCGTTCCTGCAGCAACGGCACCACCTCGTCCACGAAGTCGGCGAGGCCGGCCGGGAACACCGCGGGCATGAGGTTGAACCCGTCCGCCGCGCCCTCCCCGACCCAGGTCCCGATGACGTCCGCGATCCGCTCCGGGGTGCCCGCGACCACCAGGTGGCCTCGCCCGAAACCCTGGTGCGCGATGATGTCGCCGACGGTGGTGCCCGGCCGCCGGGCCATCCCGGTGATCAGCTCGTAGGTGGTGCGGTTGCCCTGGATGCTGTCGGCCGGGGGGAGGCGCTCCACGGGGAAGGGCGCGTCGACGGCGCAGTCGGTGATGTCCACGTTCAGCATCATCGAGATGTGTTCCAGGGCGTAGTCGACGGCCTGCAGGCCGGTGAGTTCGCGCTTCTTCTCGTCCGCCTCGGTCTGCGTGGCACCGACGATCGGGATCAGCCCCGGCAGCACCTTCACCGTTCGCCCGTTCGCGGCGGCGCGGCGGCGCATCTCGGTGCGGAACCGCGCGCCGTCGGGGACGTTCTCCTGCACGGTGAACACCGCGTCGGCGTGCCGGGCGGCGAACGACCTGCCCGCCTCCGACGCGCCGGCCTGGACCAGGAACGGGCGGGACTGGGGGCTGCGCTGGATGTTGAGCGGCCCGCGGACGGCGAAGTACTCCCCCTGGTGGTCGATCCGGTGGATCCGGTCCGGGTCGGTGTAGTGCCCGCTGGCGCGGTCGCGGACCACGGCGTCCTCGTCCCACGACTCCCAGAGCCGGTGGGCGACGGCCAGGAACTCGTCGGCGCGGTCGTACCGTTGCTGGTGCGGGAGCATCGCCGGCCGGTTGAAGTTCCTGGCCTCGTTGACGCTGTTGGACACGACGATGTTCCAGCCGACGCGGCCGCCCGAGATGTGGTCGAGCGAGGAGAACATCCGGGCGAGGTGGAACGGCTCGTAGTACGAGGTCGACGCGGTCGCGATCAGTCCGATGTGCTCGGTGCCCAGGGCGAGGCCGCTCAACACGGTGAGCGGTTCGAGCCCGCCGCAGTAGTTGCTGCGCGGCTTGTGCCAGAGCGCGTCGGCGATGAACACGGAGTCCAGCAGCCCTCGTTCCGCGAGCCGGGCGAGTTCGAGGTAGTAGTGGATGTCGGTGACACGGGCCGAGTCGCACCCGGGATGCAGCCACGCGGAGTCATGGTGCCCGGGCAGCAGCATGAACAGGTTGAGGTGAATACTCAAGGCGCCTGACACTTTCGGCTGGTCGGAGCGGTGGTCGTCGGAGCGGTCACCGTGGGAGCGGTGGTCGTCGGAGCGGTCGCCGTGGGAGCGGTGGTCGGCCGAGCGGTGGTCGGGGCAGTGGTGGTCGGGGCAGCGGTGGTCGGGGCAGTGGTGGTCGGCGGATCGGTCGTCATGGCGCCGGCCTACGGCAGGCTCTTCGCCTCGTGCAGCTCGGTGACCAGTCGGATGGCCTCGTCCATGCGCTTCGCGCAGTGATCGACGTCGTCCCCCTCGACGAGGGCCCAGGCGACGGCGATCGAAGTGGTCTTGAGCTCCTTCATGACCTCGCCCACGGGCGCCTTCATCCGGACGTGACGCACCCCGGGCAGGCTCTCCAGGTCCTCCTGCGTCACACCGTTGCGGAAACCGGACTTGACCGGCAGGCACACGAAGCCCATGACGCCGGTGGGTTCGAACGCGGGCGCCGGCACGGGCGCGTCGATGTGGACGAGGGCGTGTGCCGCCCAGAGGCTGACCCCGACGGTGTGCTGTGCGCTGATGCTGACCAGGCCGCCGGCCGGGCGCCAGGCGAGCTCACCGGCGACGAACCGGCCCGGGCCACCGAACACTTCGAGGTGGAAGACGGTGTTGCGGCCGCCGAGCGCCGACCGGCAGCGTTCGGCGAAGGCACGGGCCTCCTCGTAGAGTTCCGGGTACGCCTTGGGCGGGAGCGCGATCGAACGGAACGGGTTCCCGTTCTTCGCCTCGATGCACGGGTTCACGTCGCGCGACACCATGAAGGTCTCGATCCGGCCGTCGACGACGACGCCGTCGAAGTGCCACTCGTCCCCCGACTGCCACTCCTCCACCATGAAGGCGTCGAGTTCCGGCGTGGCGGTCAGCCGGTCGAACAACTCCTCGGCGGTTTCCGCCCGGAAGACGAGATGGGCGCCGCCGTCGGCCGTCGGCTTGACGATGTAGGGGGGAGCGAGGTCCCCGAGCGCGTCGCGGAACCCGGCGACCGAGGTCGGCCGCTCGGGGAACACCACGAACCGCGCCGTCGGTACGCCGTGCCGCTGCCAGAGGGTCTTCTGCAGCGGCTTGTCGCGACCGGCGAGCGCCACCCGGGCGTCCATCGGCTTCCGGCACCCGAGGATGTCGTTCAGGATGGCGGCGGTGGTCACCGCGAACTCGTGGCCCGAGACGACGACGTCGACCTGGTCGGCGACACCGAGGTGGATCAGGGCGGCCCAGGCGAGTTCCGGCCGGTCGAAGGAGGGGAGGAACGCGCGGTGCGTGATCAGGCCCTGGCAGGCCTCCATCACCACGCGGTCGTGCGCCACGTACAACACCGTGACGGTGTGGCCGAGGCGGGCCAGCTCCTCGATCGCTTCTTGTTCCGCACCTAGAAGAACGACGTTCACCTTGTACCAGATCCCTCGGTTCGACGGATGTGTCTGCTCAGCTCTGGTCCGCGCTGCTCTTGCCCGGGACTGCTCTGCGCTGTTCGGCGTCGCGCCGCGCCGCGCTGCTCTGCTCTGCTCTGTGGGGCGCCGCGCTGCGCTGCCCCGCTCAGCGGTCGAGATACACCGGAAGGGTGTCCAGGCTCCGCACGGTGGCGGTGGTGCGGCGGGTGGGCTCCGCCGCGAGGCGCAGCCGTACGCCCTCGTCGCTCAGCGCGTTGATCACCGCGGTGACGCTCAGCTTGCCGAACTCGGAGCCGAAGCAGGCGTGCGGCCCCGAGCCGAAGCCCAGGTGCGGGTTCGGCCGGCGGTCCAGGTTGATGTCCTGCGGGTCGGCGAAGACCCGGGGGTCGCGGTTCGCGGCGGCGAGCAGCGTCACCACGTTGTCGCCCGCCGCGATGCGGGTGCCCTCGATCAGGGTGTCCGCGACCGCGATCCTGCTGGTTCCCTGCGCCGGCCCGTCGTACCGGATCAGCTCGTCGACGCCGGTCGCCGAGCGGGACGGGCGGGACAGCTCCGGCAGCAGGTCGGGCACGGTCGCCAGCAGGTGTGCCGCGTTGCCGACCATGGCGAAGATCGTCCCGTAGCTCGCGTTGAACATCATGGCGGCCGAGTTCCGGATGTAGTGGCTGCCGGAGAACTCCTTGTCCGCCCGCCGGATGAGGTTCGCGATCAGGCCGTTGTCGCCCTCGGGGCGCGGGAACCAGCTCTCGCCGAGGTCGTTCAGGCGCTTGCGCGCGGCATCTCCCTGCGGGATGTTCTCCGGCGCGAGGCCCGAATCCATCCGGAGCGCGATGCCGTGCGAGATCTCCGCGTAGTCCGCGTCGTCGGGTTCGGGGACGCCGAGCAGGGCCGCGGAGATGTGCAGGGCGAAGGGCGCGGACACGTCCGCCATCAGGTCGAACGGCTCGCCCGGCCGCTGGGCGGCCAGTCGCCCGCGCACGAAGTCGACCGCCTCGCGGAACAGCCGGTCCTTGTCCTGCGAGCGCATCGCGCTCACCAGGAGCTGGCGCAGCGGGTTCTGCTCCGGCGGGTCCATCATCTGCACGTTCTGGCGGAAGTCCGGGATCTTCTCCCCGACCCGGCTGGGGTCCCGCGCGAAGGTCGCGTGCTCGCGGAGCACGCGCACGCAGTCCGCGTGCCGGACGACCACCCACGCGCGCATGCCGGCATGCCAGTGGACGGGCTGCTCCTCAAGCATCCTGGTGTAGGTCGGATAGGGATCCCTGAGCATGGCCGGGGACAGCGGATCGTAGGTCGGGGTGGGGGTCACCAGGCTCCGCCTTCGTGTCATCGGGGTGGAGAACGCACGCCGCCGCGCGTTCGACGCGGGGCGGCGTGCGTCCGGTGTCTTTCACGAATTCCTTGTTCTCACTGCGGGATCACTCGACCCGGGGACCGGGCGTAGCTCACCGGTCCTCCGCCGTGTCTCAGTGGTTGTAGGACATGGACGTCACCCCCGTTCCGCGAGCAGTGGCACGAGCCGGGCAGGTGTCGGGTGCTCGGACGCGGCCCCGCGTGGCAGGTCCGCGCCGAGCGCCGCGGTGTCTCAGTGGTTGTAGGACATGGACGTCACCCCCGTTCGGCGAGCAGTTGCACAAGTCCGGCAGGCGTCGGGTGCTCGAACACGTCACGGAGCGGCAGGTCGACACCGAGCCGCCCGTGAATGTCGTGCGCGACCCGTAGCATGCCGAGTGAATGGCCGCCCCGTGCGAAGAAGTTCTGGTGGACGTCGGCCACCGGCACTCCCAGCACCTCGGCGAACACGTCGCAGACGGTCTGCTCCGCCCCTTCGGCCGGCGGCCGGCCGGCGGACTCCTCGGTCAGCGCCGGCAGCGCCTTCCGGTCGAGCTTCCCGTTGGGAGTCAACGGCAGGGCCTCGACCATCCGGAATCCGGTGGGCACCATGTGGAGCGGCAGCGACTCGGCCGCGTGTCGGCGCAGGGCGGTCGGCGTCAGCGCCTCGGTCGCGGGCACGACGTAGGCGACCAGGCGGGTGGCCGGGGTGTGCTTGTTGACCGCGAGCACGGCGACCTGGACCACCTCGTCGTGACCGCGCAGCACGGCCTCGATCTCGCCGAGCTCGATGCGGAAGCCCCGGACCTTCAGCTGGTCGTCCACCCGGCCCATGAACACGAGCTGCCCGTCGGCGCGCCAGCGCACCACGTCTCCGGTCCGGTACATCCGGCTGCCCGGCGGGCCGAAGGGATCGGCGACGTACCGGTCGGCGGTGAGGCCGGGCCGGTTGAGGTACCCGCGGGCCAGCTGCACCCCCGCGATGTACAACTCGCCGGCGACGCCCGGCGGTACCGGCTGGAGCCACCGGTCGAGGACGTAGGTCCGCATGTTGTCGATCGGTCGGCCGATCGGCGCCTCCTCCGGCCAGTCGCCGGGATCGGCGGGCAGGGCGAACGAGGTGGCCACATGGGTTTCGGTGGGGCCGTAGTAGTTGGCCAGCCGGCGGTCCGGCACGGCGCGGTGGAACGCCGCCAGTTCGGGGGTCAGCGCCAGGCTCTCACCGCCCTGGATCACGTGCCGCAACCGGGGCAGTTCGGTCCCGGCGGCCTGACTGATGTCGACGATCGCGGCGAGGACGAGGTTGGGCACGAAGACCTCGTCGACCTCGCTCTTCTCCAGCCACGTCACCAGCTTGTCGAGGTCCCGGCGGGTCTCCTCGTCCGGGAGCTCGACGCAGCCGCCGCGCACCGTGGCGATCAGGATCTCCACCAGCGCCACGTCGAAGCTGATCGACGAGAAGTTGGCGACCCGGTGGGTGGCCGCGCCGTCCGACGTCGCGGACACCCGCTCGTACCACCTGATGAGGTTCACCAGGGCGGAGCCGGGCATCACCACCGCCTTCGGCAGCCCGGTCGACCCCGAGGTGTAGATCATGTAGCAGGGGTGGGCCGGCAGCAACGGCGTGACCCGGTCCGCGTCCGTCAGGTTGCCGTCCGCCATGCCCTGCTCGTCGACCGGTCCGGTCAGCACGAGTTGGGGATCGCTGTCCTTGAGCATGAACGCCACCCGCTCCGGCGGGTACTCCGGATCGACGGGACAGTAGGCCGCGCCGGCCTTCAGCGTGCCCCACACCGCGACGATCAGGTCCACGGACCGGGCCATCGACAACGCGACGACCGACTCCGGCCCGATGCCGCGGCCGGCCAGGTGACGGGCGACCCGGTTCGCCCGCGCGTTCAGCTCGCCGTAGGTCAGTGCCGAATCCCCGCACCGCACCGCCACCGCGTCCGGGGTCGCGGCGGCCCGCGCCTCCAGCAGTTCGGGCAGCGCGCTCTGCGCCACGTCCCTCGCCGTGTCGTTCCAGGCGGTGAGGACGTTCGAGAGCTCGGTCGCGGAGAGGATGGTGACGGCGCCGATGGTCCGGTCGGCGTCGGCCGCCATGGCCGTGAGCACGCGGACCAGCCGGGCCGCGATCGTCCGGGCGCTCGCGCGGTCGAACAGGTCGGTGTCGAACCGCAGGTCGCAGACGAGGCCTGCCGCCGTCCCGTCCGGCCCGTGGCGCGCGTCGACGTTCAGGTGCAGGTCGAACCCGGACGCTCCGAACCCGGGCGCTCCGAGGTCGGGCACGTCCGCGGTCGTGCGCAGCCCGGCCGGCCGCCACTCGACCGCGCGGGCTCCGGCGGTCACGAGGACCTGGCACAGCGGGTTCCGGCCCGGGACCCGTGCCGGATCGACGGCCCGCACGACGTGCTCGAACGGCACGTCCTGGTGCGCGAAGGCGGCCAGGTCGACCTCGCGAACCCGGTCGAGCAGCTCCGCGAAGGTGGGGTTTCCCGCGAGACCGGTGCGCAGCACGACCGTGTTCGCCACGAGTCCGACGACGTCTTCCGACGCCTCGTCGGGGCGCCCCGGGGTGAGCGTGCCGATCGGCACGTCCACGTCGCCGGTGAGCCGGCTGAGGAGCACGGCCAGCGCGGCCTGGACGATCATGAACATCGTCGTCCCGGTACGGTGCGACAGCTCGACCAGCCGTGCGTGCTCCTCGGGGGAGACCTCGAAGCGCACCGAGTCCTCGCCGCGACTCGGCGTCGCCGGACGCGGGCGGTCGAACGGCAGCCCGATCTCGCCGCCCAGCCCTGACAACGTCTCCCGCCAGAAGGCCAGTTGCCGCGCCGCGAGGCTGTGCGGATCCGACGCGTCACCGAGGCGCCGCAGTTGCCGCAGCACGTGGTCGGCGTACTGCACGGGCGGCTTCGCCCAGTCGGGGGCGGTGCCCCGGCACCGTGCCTCGTACGCCAGGGTGAGATCGCGGCCGAGCGGGGCCATCGACCCGCCGTCGCAGGCCGTGCGGTGCAGTGACAGCACCAGGACGTGGTCGTCCGCGGCGATCCGGAACAGGCCGGCGCGGACGGGTATCTCCGTCGCGAGGTCGAAGGTGTGCGCCGCGGCGGCGGCGACCTCCCGCTCCAGGGCGGAGGGTGCGACGGTGCGGGTGTCGAGAACCGGGCGGGCGTCCGGAAGCACGCGTTGGACCGGCACCCCCGCCACGGGCACGATCACGGTGCGCAGGCTCTCGTGACGCAGGACGACGTCGGTCAGTGCCGCTTCGAGCGCGGCCCGGTCCAGTGCGCCGTGGAGCCGCAGGACGAGCGGGATCTGGTGGGTCGACGTGGTGCCGTGCACCCGGTCGAGGAACCAGAGGCGGAACTGGCCGGAGGAGACCGGCAGCGGATCCGGCCGTCGCAGGGGTCCTGACTGCTCCGGCTCGGCCAACGGCGCGATGTCGTTCAATACTGCTCCTCTTCGGTGCGTTCTCGGACACCGTCAGCGGTTCCCCGTGTCCCCACCGGGCGGATCGCCCGCCGTTGGAGAGTCGCACACGACGACGATCGGTTCGAGTGGTCGACGAATGATTCCGGTCAGGAGAACACACGGAACACTCCACCAGCCTGGTGCCAGCGGCTTTGCTCGAGTTCCGGGCTGTCACCGCAGTCACGCCCGCCACGCGCTCCCCGCCGTGCTGGCCGGTCAGGAACACGAAAGGGCGAAGGCGAACGGGACTTGTCCGGCCTCATACTGGCCGAGATTCGTTGTCGACCGGCATCCGTTCTCACATCCCCCCCTCGGACCCGCCAACACATGGTGATACGGCCCCCCACTGCTACGGTCACCAGGCACGATCCCGCCGCGATGACCGTCCCGCGGCCGCGGTCACACTCCCGCCCAACTGGCCTCGCACCATGACAAATTGACGGAGCGCGCGTGGATAACCCGGCGAACGGGCCGGGTGACCCCGCCGGCGGGACCGCCCGAACTCCCGCCGTAGTCACCGGCCCCCCGGCCCAAGAAGATCCATAATCGGCCCGACGTTGATCGACAACCTCATCGCCGGGCCCGGCGAATGCCCCGGCCGTGCCGTGGCGTCACCCCGAAGCGAAAGCCCGGAAGCGCTCTGCCGGCAGCCCGGACCCGTCGGGAGCTTGTACACGCCCTGGCTTGGTGCGAGACTGGCGCGGCCACGGAAGTCGCGATTAGGGGGTCGCATTGAACGTCCCAGAGAGCGTCCGCGCGGAGTACGAGGAGCAGGGCTTCAGCATTATCCGCGACGTCATTCCGAAGGATTTACTGGAGGAGATCAGGGCCCATGTCGGCTGGCTCACCGATCGCTATCCGGACCTCCGCCCGGAACATCTCCACCATCCGCTGATACGCAATGACGCATTCTGGGTGAGACTCGTCTCCGACCCCCGGCTGGTGGATATCGCCGAATTCTTCCTCGGCCCGGACGTCGCGTGCTTCACGGCGCACTACATCTGCAAGCCCCCCCAGGACGGCCAGCCGGTGCTCTGGCACCAGGACGGTTCCTACTGGAACCTCGACCCGATGCGCGCACTCACCGTCTGGCTGGCCGTCGACCGGTGCACCACCGAGAACGGCTGTCTGCGGGTCATCCCCGGCAGCCATCGCATGCCGCTCCACGCGCCGGTCCGCTCGGTCGACTCGCCGAACATGCTGTTCTCGGTCTCCGAGGAGGAGCTGGTGCGGGAGTGGTCGGAGCGCAACGGTGTCGTCGACATCGAACTCGACCCGGGCGACGTCGAGATCCACCACCCGAACATCCTGCACTGCTCGGGGCCGAACACCTCGCCGCGCCGCCGCTGCGGGCTGGACATCGGATACATTCCGGCGACCACCAGGATCACCAGCGACGGCCTCTATCTGAATCCGCTCCTGGTGCGGGGCGAGCCCGTCGCCGGAATCAACAGCTACCGGCGGTATCCCTCCTATGTTCCGGAGGAGACGATCCCGTTCGCGGGCATGGAGAGCTGGGGCGAGGAGATCGCGGCCCGCAACGCCAGGAACTCCGACGAGGCCGCCGATCCGGAGACGCCGCTCGACGCCACCCACCGGATGATCGAACGGCTCCACGAAGGCACCGTCAAGCGGTGAACCCGCCTCTGTGGCACAGGAGTCGGTCGAGGCGGTGTCCGGCGCGGCGCCGGATCCTCCCCGGACCGCCCGGGCGCCCTCCTGCGGGTCGATGTCCGCGCGCAGGAGGGCGGTTGACGGGTGGTCGGGCCGCTCGCCCCCGTGGGTCCGGGGCGCTACGAGGCCGGCGTCGCAGGCTGTCCCTCCGCCCGAATGGCGCGGACTTCCCGGCTCAGCAGCGGCAGCAGGCACAGGGCGATGTAGGCGACTCCGCAGGCGAGTACGACCTCGCGCGCCCCGTACGCCGCGGCGAGCGGCCCCACGGCGAGCTGCGAGAGCGGGATCGCCACGAAGGACAGCAGCTCGTCGTAGGCCGCGACCCGCGACAACGACTCCGCGGGGACGGCGGCCTGGAGCGTCGTCTCCCAGCCGATGGACGCCACGGTGAGGCCGAGCCCCCCGACGAAGGCGGCCGCCGACACGATCCACGCGTTCCCGGTCAGACCGACCGCCAGCAGCGGTAAGCCCGCCAGGGTCCCCCAGACCGCGCCGTCACGCAGCGGCCGGCGCAGGACCACCTTGACGGCCACGACACTCATCACGAGGAGCCCGGTCGCGCGTACGGTCTGCACGGTGCCCCAGCCCATGGCGCCGTCGTTCCCCGACACCACCTGCGCCCCCAGCACGTTCCACGGCCCGACGTTGGCGGCGTTGACCAGGGCGAACGAGATGGTCATGATCACCACCCAGCGCATCGACCGGAAGGTGGCCCAGCCGTCGAGGAGGTCGTGCCAGAGCGGCTCGCGCGCCGCGGGCGGCCGGCTCTCTGCCGGGATGCGCGTGAAGGCCGCGGCGGCGAGGAGGTAGGAGGCCGCGTCGGCCGCGAGGGCCCACCCGCCGCCGACCGTGGCCACCAGGACGCTGGCGATCATGGGACCGATGATGCGCACGGTGTTCTGGCTGCTGGCCAGGAGCGCGTTGGCGCGCTGGAGGTCCTGCCGCTCGACGAGTTCGGGCACGATGCCGCGGAGCGCGGGCTGCGAGAACGCGTTCACGACGCCGCCGACGAGGGCGAGGCCGACGAACGCGACGAGGTGGTAGCGATCCGTGATCAGCAGGACGGCCATCGTGGTCATCACGGCCGCGGTGCAGAGGTTGGACAGGAGGAGCACGGTCCGCCGGCTCACCCGGTCGGCGACCGCGCCGCCCAGGAGCAGGAGCACGAGAGTGGGGATCATGTTGGCGGCCAGGACGATGCCCAGATCGGCCGCCCTGCCGGATGCCTGGAGCACGGAGAGGGCGAGCGCGACGGTGGTCATGGACGAGCCGGCCAGGTCGACGGTCCGGCCCACGAAGAACCAGCCGAACCGGCCCTTCAGGAGGCGTTTCGTCGGGGTTGGAACTGATGTCACGGTATCTGTCACGCGGACAATATCGAGCCCGGTGGGGGGCCGGGTGAATCCTTGCGACAACAGTCGCAACAACCGCCCGGCGTCCCCGCGGTGGGGGAAGCCGACGACGGGAAGGCCGCGCCGGCGTCGCGGCCGGACCCGCCCGGCCCATGGCGCCGACCTGTCCGGAACTCATGACCCCCGATGCGCCGTCGTCCGGCCGGCGCCCGTCCGCGAGCGCGGACGCGTTCTGCTCCGGACCGGTCGGCGGCGGCGCCGGCGCTCCACCGGAAAGGCCCGTCACCAGCCACGAAACCACGTCCGCGACGAATCGTGAGCGGAACTGCCGCCGCCGCCCCGGATCCCGGCGGACCACCGAATCGCGGCGAATCCGTATCGATCTCGGCGGCCGCCGGACTTGTACGCCAGTACAGAACTGGCAATTTCTGCTCCGTGGGCGTCTCTTGACACCGAAGTGAAGACCGGGGACTCTGATCACCGGAGCAACATATTGGTGCGTTTCCAGCTGTCGCACGGCCGACTGCCGCTCAGGAGAACGCGCGCGTTGCGGGGGTTCACGGCTCATGTCCGGTATGGACATATCCGCCGCACTCCGGCAGGTCGCACCGCTCAGGGCGGTTTCCCCTGGTGCCACACAGGGTCATGGCAAGGCGTTCCCTCGGACCGCCCGTGGACAGCGAGACTTCCGGCGAAAAGGGATACCTTGAATCCGACCGAAGCCAGGCTGGCAGAGATCTGGCGTACCGTACTGGGAATATCCGAAGTGGGTCGCGAGGACGACTTCTTCGCCATCGGCGGTGACTCCCTGCTGATGGCCAAGGCCGTCGGCCACATTCGGCGGACCTGGCTCATCGAGATCAATCTTCGGGACCTCATCGAGCGCCCGGTGCTCTCCGAACTCGCCCACTGGGTCGACCAGCGGGCGGCGGACGTCCTCGCGGCGTCGCACGCCGAGCGCGACTGACCCGGACCGGGCGGCAGGCGGGCCTTCGGCCCCATGGCCTGGGCGCCCGCGCGGAGACAGGGAACGACCCCGAGGCACGCCGAGCGAAAGGTCCTACGATGAAGTCGGTCGTGTTTGTCGACCTGCCGACCTACGAGAACATGCTTCCGCTTGCCGCCGGATACATGCAGGCGTACGCGCAGAACGACCCGAAGCTCAGGGCTTCCTACCGCTTCGAGATCGCCTCGTTCCCGGCCGCCATGGACCGTGGGCGCATCCTGGGCGAACTCCTCTCCCGGGAAGCGGACGTCTACGCCATCGGGTGCTACATCTGGAACTCGAAGCTGGTGCAGTGGCTGCTGCGGGAACTGATCTCGAAGCGCCCCGGCGCGCACTTCCTGCTCGGCGGTCCCCAGGTGATGAAGAACGCCCTGCGTTACCTGCCCGAACCCGTCGACCGGGTCTACGTCTGCAACGGCGAGGGAGAGCTGACGGTCCACGGGCTGCTCACCCAACTCGCGGCCGACCGGGCCGACCTGAGCCTCGTCCCCGGCCTGTCGTACTGGGAGGCCGGCGAGCTGGTGACGACGGAGGCGGCTCCGCGCGTCAAGAGCCTGACCGAGATCCCGTCACCGTTCCTCACCGGCGTCTTCGACGGGCACGAATTCAGCTTCGCGATCATGGAGACGAACCGGGGGTGCCCGTTCCGTTGCAGCTTCTGCTACTGGGGGGCCGCCACCAACGACAAGGTGCACAAGTTCGAGGTGGACCGCATCAAGGCCGAGCTCGACTGGATCACCGACCACGGGTTCGCCGGGCTCTTCATCGCCGACGCCAACTGGGGCCTCGCCCCGCGGGACGTCGAACTGAGCGAGTACCTGGTGGAACGCAAGAACCTGACCGGATTCCCGTTGATGGTGAACATGGCGGCGGCCAAGAACAAGCCGGACCGCATGGCCGAGATCACGGAGATCTTCGTGCGCGGCGGGCTGATGGCCGCCCAGCCGATCTCCCTGCAGAGCCTGAGCCCCGAAGCCCTCAAGATGGTCGAGCGCCAGAACATCCGGCAGGAGACGTACACCAGTCTGCAGCGGACGCTGCGCGAGAAGGGAATCAGCTCGTACGTCGAGCTGATCTGGCCGCTCCCGGGGGAATCGTACGGCTCGTTCAAGGAGGGCGTCACGAAACTGTGCCGGTCCGATGCGGACACCCTCATCATCTATCCGCAGCTGCTCCTCAACAACACCCCCATGTTCGGCCGGCAGGAGGAGTTCGGGCTCCAGGTGGAGTCCGCGCCCAGCGAGATCGCCGAGGCGGACGTGGTGGTCGCCACCAAATGGGTTTCCCGTCGTGAGTGCGAGGACGGGTTCTGGCTCTACTACGCGATTCACTGCCTGTACAACATGCGGGGCCTGCTGCTGGTCTCCAGGTACCTCGACCGGCAGGGCGTGGTGTCCTTCGGGGACCTCTTCGCCTCGTTCGCCGAATACCTCAAGAAGGGCGACGGCGAGATATGCGACTTCATCTCCCGGTCGATCGAGAACCTCGCGAACTATGACCTCATGAACACCGGTATCACCGCCCACATGATCCTGAGTTCGCACCGCGACGAGTTCGACCGGTTGCTCTTCGATTTCGTGAGCGGCCAGGAGTGGTGGGCCGATCCGGTGGCACGCACGGCATTCGAGATGGATCTGCTGGTCCGGCCCTACGTCTACCGGGAGCCGTTCCGGCTGCCTTCCGTCGGATTCCGGGAGGTCGAGCCGGAGGCCGTGGACGACTACGCGGTGCAGGTGCGCCTGCCGCAGGGCCTGGCCGAGCTGGTCGCGGTGTTCGAGGACGGCGGGACACCGGCGGTGGGGAACGACGAGGGCACCGGCGGGACGACCGTGCGGATCGACCACCGGGGCCGGCAGAAGGTGCCCTACATGGCGCGCCGCAGTCTGGAGCACAACGCGAACTACTGCCAGGGCATCGTCCTGCGGTTCCGTGAGGTGCTTCCGACCCTGAGCCGCGTCAGGACCGAGTCGATCTCCAGCAGGTGATGTCGATTCCCGGCAGGTGACGTCGATCCCCGGCAGGTGACGGAGTGCAGCGACAGGACGGAGCGTCCATGGAAACCCCAGCGGACAACGGCAAGGCCGGCGCGGCGGACCCCGCGGACGTCGCGGAGGCGCTCGTCGACTGGCTGCGCGGCGAACTCAACGACGGGACCATCTCGGCTTCGGACAACTTCCTCGACGTCGGCGGCTACTCGCTGTTGTTCTCGAAGCTGAACAGGTTCCTCGGCGCGACATACGGCGTGGCCCTCGACATCCGGACGACCTACACCGAGCCGCTCGACGTGGCCGTGACGAAGATGCAGCCGGCGGAGAAGCGGTAGAGACGATGGAGGGGAAGGACATGAGCAGCTCCGAACGCACGGATTTCTCGCTCACACCCGACGAGTTGGCGTCGTTCCACCGGAGCGGCTTCCTCGGACCGGTGACCGTCTACGGCGAGGACGAGATGGACCGGATCTGGAGGACGGTCCAGCGCGAGTCCCTGGACCGGTCGCGGGCCGCGTACCCCGAGGCCGCGGGCAGCGGGGCCGGGAACATCGTCAACTACGACCGCCACCTCGACATCGACGTGCTGGCCCGGCACGTGCTGAACCGGAAGATCGTGGACCGGGTGGCGTCCATCCTCGGCCCGGACGTGCTCTGCTGGCGCACCGAGTTCTTCCCCAAGTACCCCGGGGACGAGGGCACCGACTGGCACCAGGCGGACACCTTCGCGAACGCCAGCGGCAAGCCCCAACTGCTGTGGCCCGGAGAGTCCGAGACCGAGTTCGGGGCGGGCACGCTCACGGTGTGGACCGCCTTCACGGACTCGACCCGTGAGAACGGCTGCCTGCAGATCATTCCCGGCACCCAGCACGAGCGGAACTACGACGAGACGCGGCGCATGGAGTACGACGCGCAGCGCATCAACACCGAGGTCAAGAACGGCGTCAGGCGGGGGTTCTTCGGGTACGACTACCGCCAGCTCCAGGTCGATCCCGACTGGCGGCCGAGCGAGGAGGACGCCGTCCCCCTGGTGATGAAGAAGGGCCAGAGCGTCATCTTCTGGTCGACGCTGATGCACGCCTCGCTGCCGAACAGCACCGAGGACAGCTACCGGATGGGGTTCGCCTGTCGGTACGTTCCGACGAAGGTGCGGATCTACCCGGACACGGATCACATCGAGGAGTACGGCGGTGCCATCTCCCTGGAGAAGTGGGCGGCCGTGCTGGTGAGCGGCGAGGACACCTTCGCCCACAACAGGATCGCCAAGGACGGCCGGTACGGCGGGCGGCGCGTCGGGTAGGCGGCCCGGGGCCGGGTGATTCCCTTGATCGCGGCGGCCGTCGTAGGCTGTCACGCCGTGACCCTCTTGCGCTTCGGACCGGACGCGTTGCAGGCGAGCCGGTTCGCCGTGTCCCCGCTCGCCGAGACGCTCAGCGAGATCACCCTGCTGCGGCAGGCGTGGGACCGCAGGGTCACGGGCCCCCGCGTCGAGGCGTTCGGCCGCTGGCTGACCGCGGGCCCGTTCGTCGGCGGTCTGCTGCGGCTGGTGACGGCCACCAAGTACCTGCCCGACTTCGTGGCCATTCCACCGCCCGGGGGGCTCACCGGCAGCCTGGCCGACGAACTGGCGGCCATGCGCGCGATCGACGACCCGGCGGCACGCGCCATGCTCGCCGAGGCGCAGCGGTTCGCCTGGACCAGCGACGGGATCGCCTGGGCCGAGGTCGACGGGATCACCCGCCGCACCGCCGACGTCTTCACCGACCTCTGGGCGCAGTTCGTGGAGCCGGACTGGCAGCGGCGCCGGGCCGTCATGGAACGCGACATCCGCCACCGGGCGGGCGTGATCGCGGTCAGCGGGTGGCGGCACGCGCTGGAGGGCATGGCGCCCGGCGTCCAGTGGGTCGGTCACGACGCGATCCAGTTCTCCACGCAGAACTACGCCGACCGCCACATCGGGAGCGACGGCCTCGTCTTCGTCCCGCACACCGGGCTGTCCGGCCAGTGGACCTGTGAGTCGCCCTCGCGGATCGCGTTCGTGTACCCGGCCAAGGGCGCCCTGGCCGCGGACTCGCGGGGAGACGGCGGGGTGGCCCGGCTGCTCGGTCGGGGCCGGGCCAGTGTCGTCGCCGAGTTGCGGATGTCGGCGACCCCGTCCCAACTGGCGGTCGTGCTCGGTGTCTCGCTCGGTACGGTCTCCGCCCACCTGGCGGCGCTGCGCGAGGCCGGGGTCGTGACCACCCGGCGGAGCGGCCGCGCGGTGTACTACGAGCTCACGCCGGTCGGCGACGAGCTCGCCCGTCTCGTCACGGCCGACGGCGGGGCCGGACCGGTCGGCCCGGCGGCCGCGGAGGCGGGCCGCTGAGGAGGCCGCGCGGTCACGGCGCCGGCGCCGGGCCGGCGGGTACGCGGACCCGCCGGCCGTCCGTCTCCGCGGGTCAGTCGTCGCCGAAGTCGAATGCCGCGGTGACGGGTGCGTGGTCGCTCCACCGCTCGGCGTGGGTGGCCGCTCGTTCGACGCGGGCCTCGACGCACTTCTCCGCCAGGCCCGGGGTCGTCACGATGAGGTCGATCCGCCAGCCCGAGTCGTTGTCGAAGGCGCGGCCGCGGTAGGACCACCAGGAGTAGGGGCCGGTGCGGTCGGGGTGGAGGCGGCGGACGACGTCGACGTAGCCGGCCTCCTCGTAGACCCGGGTGAGCCAGGCGCGCTCCTCGGGGAGGAATCCGGCCGACTTCTGGTTGGCCTTCCAGTTCTTGAGGTCCTCGGGGCGGTGGGCGATGTTCCAGTCGCCGCACACCACGACCTCGCGGCCCTCGGCGGCGGCGCGGGTGCGGAGTTTGCCGAGGTGCACCAGGAACTCCGCCATGAAGCGTTCCTTCTCCTCCTGGCGTTCGGTGCCGACTTCACCGGAGGGGAGATAGAGACTGGCCAGGGTGAGCCCCGGCAGGTCGATTTCTACATACCTGCCCGAATTGTCGAATTCCGCCGACTCGAATCCGACCACCGTACGCTCCGGCTGCTGCCGCGACAGCACGGCCACTCCCGCGCGGCCCTTGGCGGAGGACGGTGCCCAGACCGCGTGCCACCCCTCCAGGTCGCGCAGTTCCACGGGCAGCTGCCCGGGCTCGGAGCGCACCTCCTGCAGGCAGATCACGTCCGCCTCGGTGGCCGCCAGCCACTCGATGAAGCCCTTCTTGGCCGCCGCCCGGATTCCGTTCACGTTCACACTCGTCACCACGATCACCCGGGCAGCCTACCGAGCCCGGTGCCCGGTCCGGCGCCCGACGCGGTGGGGCGCCGTCCGTTTGTCGGCCTGTCGTGAACGCGGCATGAATCCGCGCGACATCGGCACCAACCGCCGTCATTGGTCTTGACCATCTCCCGACACAGCCCCTAGGGTCACTTACTGCAAAGACCTTTAATAAAGAAGGACGGATAAAGCCCGCTCTCCCACCTGCCGCAACAGCGGACAGCGGGCCGGGTCCGCCCTCCTTTCGGCAGGGCGGACAGAGCAGGGTGGAGGCCACGGTGGGAACGACAGGGCAGCTCACGGCGGTACCGGAACCGAAGTACTGGCACCTGCGCACGGTGCTGCTCCGCGCGATCGACACGGAGTTCTCCACCGGACAGGTCCTCCCCAACGAGCGCGAGCTCTCGGCCCGCTTCGGCGTGGCCCGGGCCACCCTGCGCCAGGCGCTCGACCAGCTGGAGCTGGAGGGCCGGCTGGTCCGCCGCCGGGGCATCGGCACCCTGATCGCCGCCCCCCGGGTCGGCGTTCCGGTCAACCGCCACGAGGAGGGCTGGCCGGGCACCGCCCGCAGCCAGGCCTGGCGCACCGTCGACTGCACCACCGCCCCCGCCACCGCGCAGCTCGCCCAGGGCCTCGGCATCGCCGAGGGAGCCACCGTGCACACCGTGCGCCGGGTCCGGATGGTCCAGGGCAAGAACGTCGCCACCGAGTCGCTGCACGTACCGGCCTCCGCCCTGCCGCACCTGCCCGGCTTCCGCGCCGAGAGCGACCGGGCCCGCTCGGTGCTGCGCCAGCTGGAGCGCCTGGAGGTCGACGGCGAGTCCCGCTCGGTCGAGCTGGGCGTCGCCGAGGCCGAGCAGGCCGCCCTGCTGGAGCGTCCGCCGGGCTCGCCGGTGCTGGTGATGACCACCCAGTACGCGGCCGCCGGCCGACTGGTCGCGCTGGCCGTCTCCACCTACCGCGCGGACACCTGCAAGCTCACCTTCGGCGAGACCGGTCTGGTGGAGGTCACCCCCGTCAGCGCCGGCACCGAGGTGCGCACCGCCTCCTGAACCATCTGTCGCACACCCTCAGGCCCAGGCCCGGACGCCCCCGCAGGCAGCCGGGCCTGAGTCGTTCCCGGCGGCGCCGGCCCCGGTCGGACCCTGGCACCGGGTGCGGAGCCGCCGGTTCCGCACCCGGACCGGGTGTCAGGCCCGGGCGGCGCCGCCGGTCGGCGGGTCGACGGCGAAGAGCTGCTCCTCCACCTGGTCCAGCGCCACCCGCAGGGCGCCCATCGCGACGACCTCCGAGCCGAGCGCCGCCAGCGCCACCTCGGGCGCGCGCAGGGTGAACTGGGCGAGGCGCTCGCGCAGCGGCTCCAGCACACCGTCGAGGCCGGCGGCCCAGCCGCCGACGACCACCAGCTGGGGGTCGATCGCCAGCACCAGGGCGGCCACGCTCTGCACCAGGCGGGTCAGGAAGCGGTCCATGGCGACCTTCGCCACCTCGTCGCCCTCGCGGGCGAGCCTCAGCACCCGGGCGACGGCCGCCTCGTCCAGCGGATTGAGCGGCTTGCCAGTGGTGGAGAGCAGCCGCTCGGGGGTGACCTCCTGGCCGAGCAGGTGCAGCGCGCCGATCTCGCCGGCCGCGCCGCCGTACCCGCGGTGCAGCCGGCCGTTGATGAGCGAGCCGGCGCCCGGGCTCAGACCGGCCATCACGAAGACGACGTCGTCCGCGCCGACCGCCGCGCCCTGCCAGTGCTCGGCGATGGCGGCCAGGTTGGCATCGTTCTCGATCATGACCGGGCAGCGGAAGGACCGGCGCAGCCGGGCGCCCAGGTCCAGGCCGGTCCAGCCGGGCATGGCGGTGCCGAGCTGGATGGTGCCGTCGCGGTCGACGATGCCGGGGGTGCCGACGCCGACCGCCCACAGGTTGTCGCGGGAGACGCCGGCCTTGCGCAGCACCTCCGCGACCGCGGTGCGGACGGCGCTCAGCCGCTCCTCCGCGTCCAGGGTCTCCTCGATCGGGCGGAAGTGACTGCCCACCACCTGGCCGGTGAGGTCGGCCAGCACGACTCGCAGGTCGTGCACGCCGATCTCGACGCCGAGGATGTGTCCGGCCTCGGCGCGGAACCGGAACCAGCGGGCCGGTCGCCCGCGCCGCCCGCCGCCCGGCTGGCCGCCGTTCTGGGGCTGGTCCACCTCGGCGACCAGGCCGGTCTCGACGAGGCCCTCGATCACGCCCTCCACCGTGGGCCGGGACAGCCCGGTGTCCCCGACCAGCTGAGTGAGGGTCACCGAGTGGCCGGCCCGCAGCGCCCGAAGCGTGACCGCCGCATTGATGCGCCGCAGCAGCGAGGAGTCTCCTCCGGTGAGCCGATCCGCCAAGATGCTGCCCTTCGCCGTTCGCGCGACAGCTCTGGCGCGCGGTGCCGAGTGCGCGGAGACCACCGAATGTCCCGCGAGAGTCCGCCACCCGGAACGCGGCGCGGCAGCGCTGGGCAGCCTGCGCCGGGCCCGGAGGGCACGTGCCGGATGCTACCCGGGCCCGGGGCCGGCGGGCGAGCATCTCCGCAGCTCATCCCGGCTTCGGTATCGAAATGGTACGCATCGGGTGGCGGTGCGTGACCCGGGGTCGCCTCGCGTCCCGGGGTGCTCGCGCGGGCCCGCTCCCGGGGGCCGGCCGGGCGGTCGGGGAGCGTGCTCCGGTGGCGCTCCGGGCGGGCGGGGAGCCTCTATGCTGCGGGCATGTTGAACGAGACGCACGCCGCTCGCCCGGCTGCGACGGCACTGTCCGACCGGGAGTTCGTGCGGAACGCGACCAGCCCGGCGCCCGTGCCCTTCGTCCCCGAGATCAGCCTGCGGATGGCCGACGACGCCATCGAACTCTGGGAGACGACCGAGTCGGCGCGCGGCGAGGTGGGGCTGGCGCCGCCGTTCTGGGCGTTCGCCTGGGCGGGCGGGGTCGGGGTGGCGCGCTATGTGCTCGACCACCCCGAGGTGGTGGCCGGGCGGACGGTGCTGGACCTGGCGGCCGGGTCCGGGCTGGTGGCGATCGCGGCGGCGATGCGCGGGGCGGAGTCGGTGCGCGCCGCCGAGATCGACGCGTACGCGGTGGCGGCCATCGGCCTCAACGCGGAGGCCAACGGCGTCCGGGTGGCGGCCGCGGTGGAGGACCTGCTGGACGGGGACGGCGCTCCGGCCGACGTGGTGCTGGCCGGGGACGTGTTCTACGAGCGGGCGATGGCCGCGCGGTTCCTGCCGTTCCTGGAGCGGGCCCGGGCGCGCGGCGCGGTGGTGATCGTCGGCGACCCGGGGCGGGCGTACCTGCCGCGCGGGCACTTCACGGAGCTGGCGGCGTACCGGGTGCCGGTCGTGGCGGACCTGGAGGACGCCGCGCTCAAGACCACCACCGTCTGGGAGCTCGCCGCACCGGCCCGCTGAGGCGGGGCCGGGGCCGGTCCCGCGGTGCGGAATTCCCGGCGGCCCGGCCGGAGGTCCTGGTAGACAGACCGGCATGACCGCCGACATCGCGCTGCGCACCGCCACCCCCGACGAGATCCCCGCCCTGCTCGCGCTCTGGGCGCGCGCCGCCAAGGGGACGAGCATCACGGACGACGCCGACGGGGTGGCGGCCCTGCTCGCGCGCGACCCGGAGTGCCTGATCGTCGCCACCCCGGCCGGCGATCCGGCGGCCCTCGTCGGCACCGTGATCGCCGGCTGGGACGGGTGGCGCTGTCACCTCTACCGCCTCGCCGTCGACCCGCGGTACCGCCGCCGGGGGATCGGCGCGGCCCTGCTGGCGGCGGCGGAGGCCCGCTTCACCGCCCTCGGCGGCCGCCGGGCCGACGCGATGGTGCTCGACGACAACGCCGAGGGGCAGCGCACCTGGCGGACGGCCGGTTACGGGCCGCAGCCGCAGTGGACCCGGTGGGCCAAGCCGTTGACCGCCTGAGGCCGGTCGCCCGCGCAGCTGGTCGTCCGCCGGTCCGGTCGCGCGGGTGGGCCACGGTCGCGCCGACGGCGGGTGGTGATCCGGTGGCGCTCTGTTGCGTGCGGGGCGGGATGCGACTTGAATGGTCCAGACCACATGGGAGGGGAAGACCTATGGCCATTCCACAACGCACCATCGCCCTCGGCACCTTGGGCTTCGGCACGATCGTCGACGAGCGGACTTCGTTCGAGATCCTGGACCACTTCGTGGAGTCGGGCGGCACCGTGCTCGACACCGCGAACAACTACGCGTTCTGGCTGGACGGCGCCACCGGCGACGAGAGCGAGGAGGTGATCGGACGCTGGCTGGCCAGCCGGGGTGCCCGCGACCGCGTGGTGATCAGCACCAAGGTCGGGGCCCGGCCGACCGTCCCGGGGACCGGCCTGGAGACCGCCGAGGGCCTCTCGGACAAGGCCGTCCGAACGGCGCTGGAGGGCAGCCTGCGCCGGCTCGGCACCGACCGGGTCGAGGTCTACTGGACGCACATCGAGGACCGGTCGGTGCCGCTCGCCGAGACGGTCGACACCCTGGCCGACCTGGTGGCCGCCGGGAAGGCCGGCGAGGTCGGGGCCAGCAACCACGCCGTCTGGCGGGTCGAGCGGGCCCGGGCGCTCGCGGGGGACCGGGCCCGGTACACCCACATGCAGTACCGCTACTCCTACCTTCAGCCCCGCTTCGACATCCCGCTGCCCTCCTCGGCCCATGTCCACGTGACCGGTGAACTGCTGGACTACGTACGCTCCGAGGGGGACATCCGGCTCTGGGTCTACAGCCCGATCCTCTCCGGCGGCTACACCCGCGAGGACGTGGAGATCCCGGCCGCCTACGACCACCCGGGCACGCCCAGGCGGCTGGCGGCGCTCGGCGCGGTGGCCGAGGAGCTGGGGGTGACCAAGAACCAGGTCGCGCTCAGCTGGCTGCTCGACCACGACCCGCGGATCGTGCCGCTGGTCGGCGTCAGCAGGATCGCCCAACTGGACGAGGCGCTGGGCGCCCTGGCGGTGACCCTCTCCGCCGAGCAGCGCCGGCGCCTCGACGAGGCCGCGCTCTGACCACCGGCGATGCTCTGGCCACCGGCCGTGCGCTGACCAACGGCCGTGCGCCTACCACTGGCCGGACCCGGCGGCGCCGGTAGGGCCGCCGGGGGCCGCCGGGGGGCCGTGCCGTTCGCGGTACGGCCCCCCGGCGGGCGCGCGGTCAGAACCAGTGCAGGCAGTGCGGGGAGCGCTCGCCCCGGAAGAGGGCGTCGGCGCGGGCGGCCGCCCCCGGATGGTGGGCGAGGACGTGGCCGGCCCGGACGAGCGTGCTCGGGGCGGTGCCGCCGAGGTAGAGCGAGCCCAGGTCGCGGACGTCCAGGGACAGGTCGGGCTCCCGGTCCGTCGGGACGCAGTCGGCCCTGCCGTTCCGCACGGTCAGCAGATAGCGGTCGTGCTCGCCGAGGAACGGGTCCTCGACGTCGAGGACGAGCTCGCCGTCCGCGCACCAGCCGCGTGCGGTCAGCGCCCGCGGCACGTCCAGCAGCCGCACCCAGAGCCAGTCGGTGTCCTGGTGCACCTCACCGGCGCGGAAGTCGGTGAGCCGCCAGCGCAGCGGGTGGTCGGGCGGGACGTGCTTGAAGACGACCCGGTCGACCAGGTCGTGTTCGAGGACGAAGCGGGCCAGGGCGGTGAAGACGGCGTCGTCGGCGGCGATGACCTCGTCGACCGTCAGGCTGTCGGGCTTGTCCTTGGCGTAGCAGGCGTACCCGTCCGGGACGCCGTCGGCGTCCCGGTGCAGGGCGATGTAGCGCGGTGTCGGCGCGATCGGGGGCTGTCCGGCGCGCAGGGCCCACCAGCGGTGCGGCCGGGACAGCGCGCCGGGCTGGGTGCGGCGGTACCGGTCGTAGACCTGATCCAGGAGCTCGCCGCAGTCGGCGTGCCGCAGCACCTCGACCGTGCCGCTGTCCGGGGCGGCCGGGTCGGTCGCGGCGGCGTCGGCCCGGCGGGCCCGGGGGGCGGCGAGGGCGGCCCGGTGGTGCGGCACCGTCAGCCGCGCCGTGTACGTCGCCGGTCCGTAGCCGAACCTGCCGTAGATCGTGGCCTCGGAGGCGAGCAGGACGGCGAGGAACTCCCCGCGGGCCCGGAACCCGGCGAGCTGATGACGCATCAGCGCGGTCAGCACGCCCCGGCGCCGGTGGGAGGGCAGGACGCCGACGGCCGTCACCCCGGGGACCGGGACGAGGGCCCCGCCGGGCAGGGTGAGCTCGAAGGAGTACGCACCGGCGGTGCCGACGGGCCTCCCGTCGTCCGACACGGCGAGCAGGCCGCGGTCCATTTCGAGCGCCGACCACCAGGCCCCGCCGCCGTCCTCGGCCGTGGTCTCCCGGAAGAGCCCGAACGGGGCGAGCAGGGTGTCGACGAAGACGTCGTGGTCCTCGTCGGTCGTGGAACGGATCTCCATGGTCGCCGCCGCCTCCTCGCGTACCGGCACCACGGCTCGTGGTGCCCGGCCACATTGGAACGCCGACCCGCGGCCGGGGCAAGCGAATTTCGGCACGGGCCCCGCGACGGCCGCGACGGCCGCGACGGCCGTTCCGCCCCCGGGGTACTGACAGGGCTTCAGGGAGCGGTAGCCTGGGCGGACTTCCGGACGTGCGGATCGACCGGCACCGGGCAAATGGGGGGACCATGGCAGGTCAGGCCAGACGAACGGCCGCGGGGCGGCGGCGCGGTACGGCGGGCCTCGCCGTCGGAGCGCTCGCGCTGCTGCTCGCGGTCGCCGGCTGTTCGAGCAGCGGGACGGCCGCCGCGCCGTCCGCCGCCGCGCCGTCGGTCCGGCCCACGGAGCCCGCCACGCCCACGCCCACGCCGACGGCCACGTCCGCGGTCCCGTCCCCGCCCGCCGCCGTGCCGTCCGCCTCGGCCCCCGGGGCGCCGCCGGAGCCGTCCGAGGCACCCGGCTCCGTCTACGGGTGCGACGGGCAGCCGCTCATCTCGCCGAAGTCCCTGGAACTGGCCTGCGACAAGGGCGCGTCGATGCTGGACGGGCTGGTCTGGACGGCGTGGGGCGGGCTGAGCCCGACCGCCACGGGCCGGCTCTGGGAGAAGAACGCGGCCGGCGGCGTGGCCGCCGTCCCCGCGACGGTGACCCTGGGCGGTCTGACCGGCGGCGACTACACGACGATGCGGATCTCCGCACCGAAGGCCGAGCGGCCCAACCTCACCTTCACCCTGAGCCGTTCCGGCCCGGCGCCGAAGGACTGACGGCCGGGCGGCCGTCCCGCCCGGCCGGTGTCACGGCCGCAGCGCCACGCGCAGCTGCTGCCCCCGGTGGTCCGACATCCCCCGCTGGTCCGCGAAGGAGTACCGCTCCACCGCGACCCGGCGGTCGGTGAACGCCCAGTCCAGCCGCCACAGGTCGCTGCCCAGCAGGCCGCCCCAACTGCCCGGGTAGAGGTCGCCGGAGGCCGAGCGGGCGTCGCGGAAGCGGGCGCGCAGGCCGCTCAGGTCGCCCATCGCCGGGGTGGTGTTGAAGTCCCCGGCGATCAGCAGCGGGTGGTGGTTGGCGGCGGCGTCCGACTCCAGTGCCGTGTACTGCTCCCGGCGTGCGGCGTCGGCCGCGCGGACGGTGCGGTAGAAGTCGCCGCCGAACACCGACTGCCGGGTGTCCACCTGGACCGGGATGTGCACGTTGTAGAGGGACACCGCCCGGCCGTGGACGTCCACATCGGTGCGGAGGACCTTCTTCCTGGCGAAGGTCACCTCCCACGGCGTACCGGCCGGCAGCGCCGCGCCGACCGTCGGGGTGGCGAGCACCGGGAACCGCGAGAGCGTGACCAACTCGCCGAGCACCGCCACCCGGTAGCCGGGGAACTCCTGCCGGATCCGGTCGAGCCGGTCGATCCGGGTCGGCGTCTCCTGGACCCAGGCCAGGTACTCCTGGAGCAGGTAGACGTCCGCGTCCCTGCTCCGGAGGTAGCGGTAGAAGGCGTCCGGGTCGTCGGTGGTGTCCCAGTACTCGGTGTTCCAGGAGAACACCGTGAACGCCGGGCCGGGCGTGCGGTCCCGGCCGGGCAGCAGCGCCGCGGGGTTGAGCCCGGTGCGCGGCAGGCCGGCCAGCAGCAGGGCGACCACCACCGGGACGAGCCACCGCCGCGACGGCCGGGTGACCACCGCCAGGGCCAGCAGCAGCACCGGCACCGCCAGGAAGAGCAGCGGCGGCGCGAGGTCCGGTATCAGCCAGAACCACCAGCGGCCGCTCAGCAGGCGGTCGAG
Organism: Kitasatospora sp. NPDC022856; assembly: GCF_055561235.1. NCBI lineage: Bacteria > Bacillati > Actinomycetota > Actinomycetes > Kitasatosporales > Streptomycetaceae > Kitasatospora > Kitasatospora sp. NPDC022856. Next base: position 117,712 of record NZ_JBVHHE010000005.1, read on the forward strand.
GAGGAGGAAAGCACCCCAGCAGGCCGTGACGGCGACCAGCGACCGGGGCCCGAGCGAACGCGGGCGAGCGGAATCCATGGCGCGGAGAGTAGCAGGGCGGCGGCGCCCCGGATTTCACCCGGCCGCATTCCAATACCGAGACGATACCCGGCCGATACGCGGCCCGCCTGAAATGGCGGCATGACGTTTTCCGTATCGGTCGTCATACCGGCCCACAACTCCGCTCGTACCCTGGGTGCCTGTCTCGACTCGGTGTACGCCCAGACCGCCCCCGTCCACGAGGTCATCGTGGTGGACGACGGCTCCACCGACCGGACCGCCGAGGTGGCCGAGGGCTATCCGTGCACCCTGATCCGGCGCACTCCGAACCGCGGAGTGTCCGCCGCGCGAAATGCCGGAATCGCCGCGGCGACCGGTGACATTCTGTTCTTCCTCGATTCCGACGAGGCGCTGACGCCCGATTCGGTGGCCAACTCGCTGGAAATCCTGGCGGCCGACCCGGAGTGCGGCTGCGTACACGGAGTGATCGCACCGGATCCGCTGTTCGACGACGGTCCGGTGGAGCGCTACCGGGTGCTGCACGCGCACTGGTGGCGGATGCGCGGCGCGGGCGTCGTGGAGACCGCCTTCTTCGCCCAGGCGGCCGTGCGCCGCGAGGTCTTCGAGCGCCTCGGCGGCTTCGACGAGCGGCTGCGGGACTCCGAGGACCTGGAGTTCAGCGACCGGCTGGCGCCGCACCACCGGATCGTCCTCACCGACCGGGTGGTCGCGCTGCACGACGAGGAGCACCGGCTCCGGCCGCTGCTGGCCGAGACCTTCCGGCGGGCGCTGGTGCTGGTGCCCGCGCTGGCCTCGGCGCGCCGGGGCGGGCGGCGCAACCTGACCGCCAACAGTCCGGCGTCGGTCGCCGCCGCCGCCCTCACCCTGGCCACCCTGCCGCTGGCGCCCTGGTACCCGGTGCTGCCGGCCCTCGGGGCGCTCGGGTTCTGCGCCGCCAACGGCCGGTTGCTGCGGTTCGTCGCGGGCCACCGGGGCCCGGGTTTCGTGCCGTTCTTCACCGGCGTCCACTTCCTGGTCATCACCGCCCTGGTGAGCGGCGCCGCCGTCGGCACGGTCCGGATGCTGCTCCCGGACCGTGCCGACGGCGCCGGGGCGGCCTCGGCGACGGCGGCCGCACCCGGCGCCGCACCCGGCGCTGCACCCGGCACCGCACCCGGCACCGGGGCGGCCCGGTGATGCTGGACCGGCTGCGCAAGGTGCTCACCCCGCTGATCGTGCTCGCCGCCCTGGTCGGCCTCGGCCTGCTGCTCCGCCACGAAGGCCCGGTCGCCGTGAGGGCGTTCGCCCGGGCGGACGCCCTGCCGCCGCTCGCCGCCTCGCTCGCCGCCAACGTGGCCGGCCTGGTGCTCGCGGTGCACGCCTGGCGGGTACTGATCCCCGGCGACCACGCGGTCCGGGGGGTCCACGCCGCCCGGATCTACTTCCTCGGGCAGCTCAGCAAGTACCTGCCGGGCCGGGTCTGGGGCGTGCTCACCCATGTCACGCACGGCCGGGCGGCCGGGGTGCCGGCCGCCCAGATGACCTCCGCGTACCTGCTCAGCCTGGCGCTGACCCTCCTCACCGGCGCGGGCGTCGGGCTGCTGGCGGCGCCGGCCGCGCTGCCGGGGCAGTGGGTCTGGCTCTGCCTGCCGGCCGCGGGCTTCCTGGCCTGCGTCGTCCGCCCGGCCCTGGCCACCCGGCCGGTCGCGGCCGCGGCCCGGCTGCTGCGGCGGCCGGTCGAGGCGCCGCCGGACGCCGCCGTCCGCCGCGCCGTCCTGCTGGCGATCGCCTCCTGGCTGGTCTCCGGACTGCATCTCTGGTTCCTGGCCCTGGCGTTGGGCGGGTCGGCCGGGGCCTCCCTCGGCCCGGCGGTCGGCGCCTTCGCGCTCGCCACCGTGGTCAGCAGCCTGGCCGTGATCGTGCCGGACGGCTGGGGGGTGCGCGAGCTGACCATCACGGCCGCGCTCGCCACCGTGCTGCCCGGGGGCGTCGCGGCCACCGCGGCGATCGCCAGCCGGGTCGTCTGCGTGCTGGCCGAGCTCGGTAGCTCGGCCGTCGTCCTGACCTGGGCCCGGCTCAGGTCCACCCCGATGCGAGAGGAAGCCCGTGTACACCCTTGACGACGCCGAACGGTTCCAGGTCCGTGAGGTGCACGACCTGTACCGGCGGTACGTGAACAAGAGCCAGGTCTCGCTGATGACCTCCTTCGGCTTCGGCCGGGAGCTGGTCGCGGAGGCCCGGGGCGCCCATCTGACCCTCACCGACGGCCGCCGGATCCTGGACGTCACCGGCGGGGTCGGCGTGCTCAACCACGGCCACAACCACCCGCGGATCCTGGCCGCCCGCGAGCGGTTCGCCCGGGCCGGCCGGATGGAGGTCCACAAGACGTACTTCTCGCCCTACCTCGCCGCGCTCGGCCACAACCTGGCCGAGGTGCTGCCCGGCGACCTCTCGATGTCCTTCCTGCCCAACTCCGGCGCCGAGGCGGTGGAAGGGGCCGTCAAGCTGGCGTACAAGTACCACGGCGGCAGGCGCGGGACGGTGCTGCGCGCCGACTGCGCCTTCCACGGCAAGCTGCTCGGCTCCGGCGGCCTGACCGGCCAGAGCCAGTTCGCCTTCCCCACCATCCCGGGCATCGACACCTTCGCCTACAACGACCTCGACTCGGTCCGCCGCGCCGTCGACGCCCACCCGGACGACGTCTACGCGATCCTGATCGAGCCGTTCAGCGCCTCCACCGTGCAGGCCTGCTCCGAGGAGTTCCTGCGCGGGCTGCGCGAGCTGTGCACCCGGAAGAAGATCGTGCTGATCTTCGACGAGATCTACACCGGCTGGGGCAAGACCGGCACCCTGTTCCACTTCATGCGCTACCCGGGCCTGATCCCGGACGTCCTCACCACCTCCAAGTCCTTCGGCGGCGGCAAGTCCTCGATCTCGGCGTTCGTCGCCCGCGAACCGGTCTTCCGCAAGGCCTACGACAACCTCGGCGACGCGCTGCTGCAGTCCACCTCGACGACGTACTACGGCTTCGGCGAGGAGTGCGCCACCGCGCTGGAGGCCGTCAACATCGCCATCGAGGACGACTACCCGGCGCGGGCCCGGGCGATCGGCGCCGTCCTGGAGCCCGGGCTGGCCCGGCTGGCCAAGGAGCACCCGGAGGCGGTCGGCCGGGTGACGGGCGCCGGGGCGCTCTGGGGAGTCTTCATCGAGGGCGGGCCGAAGATCCTCGACCTGGTCGCGAGGCTGGCGCCGGGCGGGATGGCCCGTGACCCGAGGTTCAAGACCAAGCTGGTCACCTGCGCGGTGATCAACGCCCTGTACCAGGACCACGACATCTTCGCCTACTACACCCTCAACGGGCTCAACCCGCTGGTCATCGGCCCCTCGCTGGTCACCGACCCGGCCGACGTGGAGCGCACGGTCGAGGCGCTCGGCGAGGTGCTCGGCAAGGGGCTGGGGCACCTGGTGACGCGGTTCCTCAAGCAGAAGGTGGGGTCCCAGTGGTGATCGCGATCACCGGCGCCGCGGGCATGCTCGGCTCGCGGCTCGCCGAACGGCTGCTCGCGGACGGCAAGGACGTCCGCGGGGTCGACCTGCGGCCCGGCCCCGGCGTGGCGGTGGTCGGCGACATCCGCGACCCGGCCGTGATGGCCCGGGCGCTGGACGGCGCCGAGGTGCTGGTCCACGCGGCGGCCGCGCTGCCCAGCTACCCGGACGAGCAGATCCGCTCGATCATCGTCGGCGGCACCGAGAACGTGTTCGCCGCCGCGCGCGCCGCCGGCACCCCCCGGGTGGTGCACATCTCCTCGACGGCCGTGTACGGCCTGCCCAAGGTCGTCCCGACGCCGGAGACCTATCCGCGCGAGCCGGTCGACACCTACAGCCGGGCCAAGGCCGCCGCCGAGGAGATCGCCGAGCGCCACCGCGCCGCCGGGATGTGCGTGCCGATCCTGCGGCCCAAGACCTTCGTCGGCCCGGGCCGGATGGGCCTGTTCTCGATGCTGTTCGAGTGGGCGGAGGAGGGCCGGAACTTCCCCGTGCTCGGCCGCGGCGACGTACGGATCCAGATGTTCGGCATCGACGACCTGGTGGACGCCGTGGTCACCGTGCTCACGGCGCCCGAGGACGTCGCCAACGACACCTACAACCTGGCGGCCGCCGAGTTCGGCACCCTGCGCCAGGACTTCCAGGCCGTCCTGGACGCGGCCGGCCACGGCAAGCGGGTCGTCGCACTGCCCGCCCGGCCCGCGCTGACCGTGCTGAGCACCCTGCAGAAGGCCAGGCTCTCGCCGGTCTACGGGCGGCTGCTGCACAAGCTGATGGAGGACTCCTACGTCAGCATCGACAAGGCCGGGGAGCGGCTCGGCTTCGCACCCAGGCTGTCCAACCGGGACGCGATCCTGCGCACCTACGACTGGTGGCGCACCGCCCGCCACGACCGTCCGGCGGGCAGCCCGACCGGCCGGACCAGCCGGGACCCGTGGAGCCAGGGCCTGTTGTCCGCCGTGAAGATCTTCTTCTGAGGGAGTGCGCGATGACCTTCCTGAGCGAACAGACGGAGCCCCTCCGGCGCGGCCCCACCTCCCGGCTGCCGGCACCGCTGGAGCTGCTCCGCCCGGGCCAGTGGCCGAAGAACCTCCTGGTGGTGCCGCTCTCCCTGCTCGGCGCCGACGTGGACTGGGGCATGGTGGCCCGGGTCGCCGTCACCACCTGCGCCTTCGTGCTCGCCTCGTCGCTGGTGTACGTGGTCAACGACATCGCCGACATCGAACGGGACCGGCGCCACCCGGTCAAGCGCCACCGCCCCCTGGCCGCCGGCCGGGTGGGTCGGCGCACGGCCGTGGCGCTGATCCTGCTGCTGGCCGGGCTGCTCGCCCCCGTCCTGCTGCTCTCCCGGCCCGCCGCGGTCTGGCCGGTCCTGCTCTACCTGGTGGTGAACGCCGCCTACAGCTGGAAGCTCAAGCACCTGCCGCTGCTGGACGTGTTCATCGTCGCCACCGGGTTCGTCCTGCGGCTGTTCGGCGGCTACGGCGCCGGCGGCCGCCCGGTCGCCGCCTGGCTGGTGTTCACCGTGCTGACGCTCTGCCTGGTCCTGATCGTGGGCAAGCGGCGGCACGAACTGGGCGTCTCCGGCAGCGGCCACCGGCCCTCCCTGGTCGGCTACTCGGCGCACTTCCTGGACCTCGTCCTGGTGCTCTGCTCCGGGCTGACCGTGGTCGGCTACCTGCTCTTCCTGCGCACCGAGTCCGGCTACGCGGCCGGGGCGCTGCTCACCGCGCCCTGCGCCCTGCTCGCGCTCTTCCGCTACCTGCAGATCGTGGTGGTGCAGAGCGAGGGCGGCAACCCCGTCCGGACCCTGCTGAGGGACGGCGTGATGCTCACCAACTCCTCGCTCTGGGCCGGCCTGCTGCTGGCCTTCCAGCTGCTCTGACGCGCCATCGGGCAGCGGCCGCCGGATCCCGAAGTGCGAACCCCGAGCCCCGAACTCCGAACTCCGAACGAGGTCCCATGCCCACACCCCCACCTCTCGTGTCGGTGGTCGTCCCGATGTACAACGACCGCCGCACCGTCGACCTCTGTCTGCGCTCGATCCTGGAGCAGAGCTACCCGGCCGTCGAAGTGATCGTCGTGGACGACGCCAGCACCGACGACTCCGCCGACCTGGCCGCCGCCCACCCCGTCACCCTGGTCCGGGCCGAGCGCAACGGCGGCCCGGGCGGCTCGCGCAACCTCGGGGTCCGGCACGCCGCCGGCGAGATCCTCTTCTTCCTGGACGCCGATCTGACCATGCACCCGGACGCCGTCGCCGAGGCGGTGCGGATCTTCACCGAACACCCCGAGTACGGCGCGGTGTTCGGCGTTCCCGACAAGGAGCCGCTGTTCCCCGAGGGCGCCGTCGGGCAGTACCGGATCCTCCAGTACCACTACTGGCGCAAGAGCGCCGAGGGCCTGGTCAGCGGCGGCTTCTACGCGCTCGGGGCGGTCCGCCGGTCGGCCTTCCTGGAGGCCGGCTGGTTCAACGGCGCGCTCCGGCAGACCGAGGAGATCGACCACGCCGAGCGGCTCGCCGCGCTCCACCCGATGGTGCTCACCTCCCGGGTCCGGGGCCGGCTCTCCGACGAGAGCCGGATGCGGCCGCTGCTCCGGAAGGCCTTCGTCCGCAGCCGGCTGCGGGTGCCGTTCTACCTGGGCCGGGGCCGGGCGATGCAGGGGATGGAGACCCCCGGCCGGGCGGTCGCCTCGGCGCTGGCCGGGCTGGCGGTGGCGAGCCTGCCGCTGATCGCCTGGCAGCCGCTGACGGCGCTGGTCACGGCCCTGGCGGTGGCCGGCTTCGTGCTGACCGACCTCGGCCAGTACCGGTTCGTCCGGCAGGAGCGCGGGCTCGGCTTCCTGGCCTTCTTCACCCTGGCGCACCTGCTGGTGAACGCCGTCGTGCTGGCCGGTCTGGTCGCCGGGCTGGCCCAGTTCGCCGTCAGCCGCCGGTTCCGCCGGATGTACGCCGTGGCCGCCGCGGACGCCGTGGCCGCCGCGCCGGCCCGCGACGACGGAGCCGGCGGGAGCGCCGACGGCGACCGGGGGGCGACGGACCCGGACCCGCCGAGCCGGGCCCGCCGGATCGCCCGGCGGCTGCGCACCTGGTACGGGTGGGCCCTGATCGCCCTGGCCGGGCTCTGGCTCTGCTACGCCGTGCTGCGCCGGTCGGTCAGCGGCCGCTGGCACTGGGCCATCCTGCTGGACGCCACCCCGCCGGTGTTCCTGGTGGCGGTCCCGCTGGTGCTCCTGGCCGCCAGTGCCGCCGCCTGCGGCCCGCGCCGCCGCTGGGCCGCCGCCCTCGCGCTGCCCCCGCTGCTGCTCGCCCTCCTCACCGGCTCCGGGCTGAACTGGCCCGCCCTCTGGCACGGCGGGCGCCCGGTGCCGCCCGGCGCCCTGCACGTGGTCTCCTTCAACACCCAGTACTGGGCCGCCGCCACCGACGTGAACCGGCTGTACGACCTGATCCACCGCCAGAACGCGGACGTGTACCTGTTCCAGGAGCACGTGGTCTGGCAGGCCGGCCGCGGCGAGGACGGCTATCTGCGGCTGGACGACGACGCGCGGCTGGCCGCCGAGTTCCCCGGCTACCACATCGCCCGGCGGGGCGAGCTGCTCACCGTCTCCCGGTACCCGATCGTCGCCCAGCCGGCCGTCGGGACCGGCGCCGAGCTGGCGCCGGACGCCCCGTTCGGCACGGTCTTCGCCCGGGACAAGGTGCTGCGCACCGACCTCCAGGTCGGGTCGAAGGTGTTCAGCGTCTACAACGTGCACGTCACCGTGCCGCTCGCGCCCGACCTCGACCCGTTCTCGGACTTCGACTTCGACTCCTACTTCCGGCGCAAGTTCGACTGGCGCCGGGCGGAGATCCGCGGCCTGGAGCGGGACCTCGCCGGCAACCCCCACCAGGTGCTCGTCTCGGGCGACTTCAACGCCAGCGCGTCGATGCGCGACCTGGACGGCCTGCGCGACCGGGCGGACGACGCGATCCGGGCCAACAACGACTTCCTGCCGCTGAGTTGGAAGTTCTCCGCGCCGGCCGGCTTCGACTGGGACAGCGCGGTCAACCGCTCCTTCCCGTTCTGGCGGCTGGACTGGAGCTTCACCGCCGGCCCGGTCCGGGTGCACCGCTACGACTTCCGGCCGACCGACGGCATCTCCGAACACCGGCTGCAGGACCTGTGGCTCTCCCTCTGAAAGGAACAACGATGGTGCTCAAGGATCTGCGGACCGCCGTCCGGACCGCCTCCGGCGTCGAACTGCTGGAGCGGCTGCCCGTGCTGCGCCGGCCGGTCGACTGGCTGGCGGAGCGACCCGTCCTGCACGGCCTGACGCTCTGGGCGTTCGGGCTGCGCAAGCCGCTCTTCTGGGACCACGTCGTCACCCCCGAGCCGCGCGCCGAACTCACCGAGGTGCGGGCCCTGTTGGAGAAGAACCGGGAGCGCTACGCGCAGCGGCTGACCGGCTTCCTGGAGCTGACCGAGCTGCTGCGGGGGATCCCGCTGAGCGGCACCGCGGCGGGCTCGACCCCGTACTGGAACAACGGATGGCTGCCTCCGCTGGACGCGCTCTCGCTCTACGGCTTCCTGGCCGAGGAGCGCCCGGCCCGGTACCTGGAGATCGGCTCCGGCAACTCCACCAAGTTCGCCCGCCGGGCGATCGAGGACCTCGGGCTGGCGACCCGGATCACCTCGATCGACCCGGCGCCGCGCGCCACCGTGGACCGGCTCTGCGACGAGGTCGTCCGCACCCCGCTGCAACACGCGGACCTCGGGGTCTTCGCCGCTCTGGAGCCCGGTGACATCGTCTTCTTCGACGGTTCGCACCGGCTGCACATGGGGTCGGACGTGGCGGTGTTCTTCTTCGAGGTGCTGCCCAGGCTCAAGCCCGGGGTGATCGTGCACGTCCACGACATCATGCTGCCCGCGGACTACCCGTACTCCTGGCGCTGGCGGCACTACTCCGAGCAGTACCTGCTCGCCGCCCTGCTGACGGCCGCCCCGGACCGCTTCGACCTGGAGCTGCCCGACGCCTTCGTGCACGCCGACCCGGAGCTGCGGAGGATCGCCGAGCCGCTCTGGCGCGCCCTCGGCGTCCGGGACCACTACGAGCCGGGCTCGTTCTGGTGGCGCCACCGGGGCTGAGCCCCCGTCCGGCCCGCGCGGCGGTGCGGCTACACCGGGCACCAGGAGGAGTGGACGGCGTCGCCCGCCCTGGTCCGGCGCCGCACCGCCGGCTCCCCGGGGGGCGGCGCCGCGGCCACGCCGAGCAGGATCTCCCGTTCCAGCGAACGCAGTTCGGGCCCCGGCTCGATGCCCAGCTCCTCGATCAGGGCGGTCCGGAGCCTGCGGTACACCGCCAGCGCCTCGGCCGTGCGGCCCGACCGGTGCAGGGCGAGCATCAGCCGGCCGTGCAGGTGCTCGCGGAACGGGTGCGCGCAGACCAGCTGCTCCAGCTCGCCGACCAGGTCCTGGTGCCGGCCCAGCCCGAGCTCCAGCCGGATCCGCTCCTCGACGGCGCGCAGCCGGCTCTCCTCCAGTTGGCGGGCCCAGGCCTCCACGGGCGGGCAGGCGAGCCCGGCCATCGCCGGGCCGGTCCACCGGGCGAGGGCCCGGCGCAGGCCGGCGACGGCCTCCTCCGGCGCGCCCTGGGCGGCCAGCAGCCGGGCCCGGGCGACCTCCTCGTTGAACGCCGAGGCGTCCAACTCGCCCGGGCCGACCCGGAGTCGGTACCCGTTCGGATGGGTCTCGATCACGGTCGGCGCACCCGCCTCGGCGAAGGCCCGGCGCAGCTGGGAGACGCAGATCCGGATCTGCGTCCGGGCGCTGGCGGGTGGCGCGGGGCCCCAGACGGTGTCCACCAGCCGGTCGAGCGGCACGACCCAGTTCGGGGTCAGGGCGAGGGTCGCCAGGACGATCTGCGACCGCCTGCCACCGAGGGCCACGGCGGTTCCGTCGACGTCGACACGAAGCGGTCCCAGGACATGCACGAGCACAACGATCTCCCCCGTATGAAGCTGTCACCTGTGCCGAAGTCCCGCTGCGGAAGCGGAGTTCGCCCCGCCGCCGGGGCGCCGCTCGCAGCATGGTATAGACCTATAAACGTGTCAAGGGCATCTCAAGCCCGCTCCCCGGCGGAGTCCGCGGCCGCTGCGGAGCCCGGGGGAGGCGGGCCCCACGGGCGTCGGACGGCCTCCGGCCGGCGGGTGGTCGGCGGGTGGGGGAGGGCGCGTGCGGGGCGTCGGCGGGCCGCTGGACGGGAGCGTCACGTCGAGGGCGTCGCGCCGGAGGCGTCACGGCGCGGTGGGGTGTCACGGTGGGGCGGGGCGGGGCGGAGTGGCACGGCGGGGCGGGGCGGTGGTCACGGCGGTGCGGGCGGACCCGCCCGGCCGGGTCCGCCCGCCCCCGCCGAGGCCCCGCGCCGGGTCAGGACCGGGTGTACACCTTCGGGTCCCGGTACAGCGAGGCCAGCACCTGGCCCGGGATCAGGAGCTCCTCGGCCCGGCTGCCGTCCAGGGTGCTGATGGCGGCGAGCGAGGCGTCGAAGTCGTCGGTCTCGATCTCGATCAGCGTCAGATGGCGGTAGTGGGCCTGCGAGTGTCCTTTGTCGGCGCCGATCTGTTCGTCGTTGAGCACCAGCCGGCGGATCGAAAGAACTCCCGGAACTTCGAGAATCTCCGGAATGTGGGTGTTCTCGTACCAGTCGTGGAAGTCCTTCTCCCGGCCCTCGTGCACGTTGCTCAGCACGGTGATGAGGTAAGTGGTCATGTCAATCCAACTCTCTTGCCACGCGCGGACATACCGTGAGGTCAGCCTCCCAGAAGGGTGGTGTTCCGGACGCCTTCGCGGGGGCGGGATAGGGGGTTCTTAGGGGGCCGGTTGACGGGTCCGCCGGACGTAGCATCATTTGGCCGAACGAGGTGGCCGGAATTCGACTTCGGGCCTTCTCGTGACATTCGGATGCGTGCTGTTGCCAGCAGGGGGATTTCATGGCGGAGTTGTCTCGTCGACGCTTTACATTGGCCGGACTCGGGGCGGCCGGACTCGGGATCGCCGCGACGGATCTCGTCGTGGGCGGCGGGGTCGCGGCGGCCGCGCCGGTGCCGGACGCCGGCGCCGACCAGTCGTGGCCGTTCCTGACCCAGGGCTTCGGCCCGGTCAGTGTCGCGCCCGGCGACCGGCGCTACCCGGACCTGCTGCTGCGCGGGTACAACCGCCGCTTCACCGGCAACCCCGACGCGGTGAAGCTGGTCGGCTCCACGAGCCAGGTCGTGCAGGCCGTCAACGAGGCCGTGGCGGCGGGCAAGCGGGTCACCGTGCGGGGCGGCGGCCACTGCCTGGAGAACTTCGTCGACGACCCGGACGTCCGGGTGGTCATCGACCTGTCCGAGATGCGCGCGGTGTACTTCGACGCCACGATGAACGCCTTCGCGGTCGAGGGCGGCGCGATCCTCTCGCAGGTCTACCGCACCCTCGATCTTGGCTGGGGCGTGACGATACCCGGCGGCTCCTGCCCGAGCGTCGGCGTCGGCGGCCACATCACCGGGGGCGGCTACGGCGTGCTGTCCCGCCTCTACGGCCTGGTCGCGGACAACCTCTACGCCGTCGAGGTCGTCGTGGTGGACGCCTTCGGCATGGCCCGCTCGGTGATCGCCACCTCCTCGGCGAACGACCCCAACCGGGACCTCTGGTGGGCCCACGCGGGCGGCGGCGGCGGGAACTTCGGCATCGTCACCCGGTTCTGGCTGCGCTCGCCCGGCGCGACCGGCACCGATCCGACCAAGCTGCTGCCCCCGACCCCGGGCGGCATCATGATCACCACGCTGTTCTGGGACTGGTCCCAGCTGGACGAGGCGGCGTTCACCACGCTCGTCACCAACTTCGGCACCTGGCACGAGCAGAACAGCGCACCGGGCGCCGCCGCCAACCAGCTCTGGGGCTCGCTCATCGCGATCCGCCAGGGCAAGGGCGGCGTCATCGTCCGGGCCCAGGTCGACCCGACCGTCACCGGCACCCAGCAGATGCTGACCGACTTCGCCGCCGCGATGACGAGGAACGTCGCCGCGGCCCCGGCGGCGAGCACCACGGGCAACCTGCCGTGGCTCTACACCACGACCACCAGCGCCTCCGAGGTGGCCGGCGTGTTCGGCATCCCGAGCCTGCTGCTGCGCTCGAAGACCAAGGGCGCCTACCACAAGAAGGGGTACACCCCCGACCAGCTGCGCACCGTCTACCGCTACCTGACCAGCCCCTCCTACACGTACGCCTCCGGTCTGATGGGCCTCTTCTCCTTCGGCGGGAAGGTCAACTCCTTCTCCCCGACCGCGACCGCGGTGCCGCACCGCGATTCGGTGATGCTCGCCTCCTTCTCCAACTACTGGTCCGACGCCGCGGACGAGACGCGCCAGCTGCAGTGGGTCCGGGAGCTCTACCGGGACGTCTACGCGACCACCGGCGGCGTGCCGGTGCCCAACGGCGTCACCGACGGGAACTACGTCAACTGGCCCGACGTCGACCTCGCCGACCCGGCCTGGAACACCTCGTCCGCCCCCTGGTCGACGATCTACTACAAGGACAACTACGCGCGGCTGCAGCAGATCAAGGCCGCCCGGGACCCGCGCGACATCTTCCACCACGCGCTGTCGGTCCGCCCGCAGTAGGGGGATGTTCGCAGGTGTTCGCAACGTAGCGTCGCGGCCCGGGCGGGACTTTGCACACACTCCCCGGGCCTGCCGGTCCGGCCGTTCCCGCCACGCGACGACGCGACGCGAACGGTCGGACCGGCCCCGGGCCCGCTCAGACCCGCCCCAGGTCCCTCGGGGCCGGGCGCTCGGCCGGGCCGCGCCGTCGGTCCGGCCCGGCCGGGCGCCACCCGCCGGAGTGCCGCCGGAGCTGGTCGGCCAGCCGGTCGTGCTCATGGGCGGCGTCCGGCGCGCCGAGCGCCCGGTGGGCCGAGGCGAGGCCGCGGTGCGCCCGGCCCTGGCGGTGGCGGTCGCCGGTCTCCTGACTGATGGCCAGGGCCCGGCCGTGCAGGTCCAGCGCCGCGGCCGGGTCGCCCCGCCGGCAGGCGACCTCGCCGAGCCCGCCGAGCGCCTGCCCTTCGAGGTCGCGGGTGCCGGTCTCGCGGGCGAGCGCGAGCGCCTGGTGGAGGTGGGTCAGGGCGGTGTCGTGGTCGCCGAGGCGTTCGTGGACGAGTCCGAGGCCGCAGAGCGCGTGGCCTTCGAGGTCGCGGGTGCTGGTGTCGCGGGCGAGGCCGAGGGCCTCGTGCAGGTGGGCCAGTGCGAGGGCGTGGTGGCCGAGGCGTTCGTGGACGAGTCCGAGGCCGCAGAGCGCGTGGCCTTCGAGGTCGCGGGTGCCGGTCTCGCGGGCGAGCGCGAGCGCCTGGTGGAGGTGGGTCAGGGCGGTGTCGAAGTCGCCGAGGCGCTGGTGCACGAGTCCGAGCCCGCAGAGGGTGTGGCCTTCGAGGTCGCGGGCGCCGGTCTCGCGGGCCAGGGCCAGGGCCCTGCGCAGGTCGTCGCAGGCCTGCTCGTAGTGGCCGGGGCCGCACTGCACCCGGCCGAGGTTGCTCAGCGCGTAGCCCTGGATGTCGCGGTCGTCGATCCGCTGGGCGATCACCAGGGCCTGGCGCAGGTGGATGACGGCGGTGGTGGAGCGGCCCAGGCGCTCGTGGACGAGGCCCAGACCGCACAGCGCGTAGCACTCCGCGCTCGGGGTGCCGGTGTCGCGGGCCAGGTCGAGGGCCTGGGCGAAGTGCGTGAGGGCGCTCTCGTAGCGGCCGAGCCGGTGGAGCACCAGGCCCATGTTGCTGAGCGTGCGGGCGTGCGTCACGTGGTCGCCGAGCTCGCGGGCGACGTCGAGGGCCTGGCGGAAGTGCGTGAGGGCGGTGTCGTAGCGGCCGAGCCGCTGGTTGGCCAGGCCCAGGCCGTACCGGGCGAGGTTCTCCAGCTCCCGGTCGTCGGTGTCGCGGGCCAGGGCGACGGTGCGGCTGTGCAACGAGAGCGCCTCGGCGTGCTGGCCGCGCAGGTGCAGGTAGTGGCGCAGCACGCGGAACAGGTCGGCGCTCTGGTCCGGCCAGCCGCGCCGGGCCGTCTCCGCCGCCGACAGCAGGTTCGGCCACTGCGCCTCCAACCACTCGGTGGCCTGGTCGAGTCCGGCCGGCGAGGCCGCGGGCCCGCCGGGGAGGAGCAGCGGCGGGCGGTCGCACCGCCACGGCGGGGAGACGATGTCCATGGCCACCGCCGCGGTGCGGCGGTAGTGGTCGAACAACCGGGTCAGCGCCGCCTGCCGCTCGGCCTCGCCGGCCTCGGTGGCGGCCAGGTGCACCGTGTAGGCGTGCAGCAGCGGGTGCAGCCGGTACTGCTCCTCGCGCGGCTGCTGGACCAGGTGCACGTCGAGCAGTTCCTCCAGCACGCGGTCCGCGGCCCGGCGGTCGATCCCGGCGGCGGCCGCCGCCGCGTCGGCGTCGAAGTCCGTCCCCGGGAGCACGCCCAGCAGGCGGAAGAGGTGCCGCGGTTCGGGGCCGAGCCGGCGGTAGGAGAGGTCGAAGGCGGCGGCGATGCCGCTCTCGGCGGTCTGCAGCTCGCCGAGCCGGCGCCGGTGGCTGCGCAGCCGGGAGGTGAGGTAGGCGACGGTCCAGGCGGGCCGGTGGCGCAGCCGGGCCGCCGTGACGTGGATGGCCAGCGGCAGGTACCCGCAGAGCCGGAGCAGCTCGGCGACGCCCTTGGGCTCGGCGGCCACCCGCCGGTCGCCCACGATCCGGTCGAGCAGGCGCTCCGCGTCGGCCGGCGGGAGCGGGTCCAGCGAGAGCACCGCGGCGGCGTCCAGGTCGGTGAGCCGGCTTCGGCTGGTGACCAGGATCAGGCAGTCGGCCGTCCCCGGCAGCAGCGGCCGGATCTGGGCGGAGCTGGCCGCGTCGTCCAGGACGAGGACCGCCCGCAGGCCGGCCAGCCTGGTGCGCCACAGCGCGGCCCGCTCCTCCAGGTCCTCGGGGACGGCGGCTCCCGTGACGTCCACCGAGCGCAGCAGCTTCTCCAGTGCCGCCCCCGGATCGAGGGGGGCCAGGCCGGGGGAGTGCGCGTGCAGGTCGAGGTAGAGCTGGGCGTCGGGGTAGCGCCCGGTCATCCGGTGGGCCAGGTGGACGGCGAGCGAGGTCTTGCCGACCCCGGCCATGCCGTCCACGGCGGCGAGCAGGACGTTGCTGGGCGCCGCCTGGTCGTGGTGGCCGGTCACCCGGTCGGCGAGGGTGTGCAGCTCCTGCTCCCGCCCGGTGAAGTGGCTGATGTCCTTGGGCAGGCTGTGCGGGGCGGGCGGCGCGAACGTGAAGGTCCGGGGGCGGCCGAGGGCCGCGTCGTTGGTGAGGATGCGCTGGCGTAACTCGCGCAGCTCCGGGACTGGTTCCAGGCCGAGCGCGTCCGCGAGCCGCCGCCGGGTGGACTCGTACACGGTGAGCGCGTGCGACTGGCGGCCGGAGAGGTAGAGGGCGAGCATGAGCTGGCCGGCCAGCCGCTCGCGCAGCGGGTGGGCGCTGAGCCAGTCGGTCAGCTCGGGGACGACGGCCTGGTGGTGGCCCTGCGCGAGTTCGAGGTCGACGCACTCCTCGATCGCGGTGAGCCGCTGCTCCTCCAGCCGCGAGGTGTGCGGCTGCAGGGCCGAGTTGTCCAGGCCGGCCAGGGCCGGTCCGCGCCACAGGGCGAGCCCGGCCCGGAACTCCTCGACCGCCGCGGCGAACTGCCCGGCGGCGGCGTGGTGCCGGGCCGCCGCGAGCGCGTGGGCGAACGCGGCCGCGTCGAGCTGGTCGTCGGGGACGTCGAGGCGGTAGCCGGTGGCGCCGACGGCGGTCGGCAGGGTGGTGACCCCGGCGGACTTGAGCAGACCGCGCAGCATGGAGACCGCGTTGCGGACCTGCTTCTCGGCCGTGCGGGGCGGATCGTCCCAGAGCGCGTCGACGAGCTCGCCGAGCGGCACGCTCTGATTGGCCTTCAGCAGGAGGAGGGCGAGCACCAGGTGTTGCCGGGGGCCCGCCAGGGGCACCTTGCGGTGGTTCGCCCCGACCTCCAGCGGTCCGAGAATGCGGAATTTCACTCAGCCTCCCCCGTTCTGACGCGCCGTCACCAAGTCCGTCGCGGGCTGTTCGCCACGATGCTACTTGGATTCAAACGGATCTTCGAATGCCATATTCCACGGTCGACAGTCGCGGCTCCGGCACGGGCGCGGGGCCGGTTCGGACACCACCGGCCCGCTTCGGGCCTGCCGGCGCGGGCGTGCGGCCGGGCTGCCGGGCCCTCGGACCAACGCGCCGGACGGTCCCGGAGTTTCCGTCCGAACGATCGGATCGCACCGGCTCCGGGGGAGGACCGCGCGGGGACGGCCGGAGGACGGCCGGAGGACGGCATCGGCCATGATGAGCGTCCGTAGAGGTAGACAGGTACCAGTGACGACGGGGGCCGCCACATGACCGAGACTTCACGACCGCCCGACACCGCGGAAGGCCGGCCGTTCGGCCGCCCGGGCGCGAACCCGCCGCCGTGGCCGCAGGCCTCGTGACCGCGCGCCGCCGCCCGGCCTGACCGGCCCGGTACCGCACGGCAGGCCCGCCCGGCACGTTCGGCCCGGTGCCCGTGCGCCCGGCGTCCGTCGGCCGCTCCCGCCCGGTCCGTCCGCGGCCGTCCTTCCTTCCGCTCCCGGCCACCCGTGGCCCGGCCCGGCGGCCCGACGTCCGCGTCGCGGCACCCGAGGCGCCGTCCCGGGGCGTCCTGGGAGCGTCCTCCCTCGTCCCTTCACCCCGATCGGCGGGCCGACCGCCGGACGACCGCCGCTTCCGGACGCCTTCGCGCCGGACGACGGGCTCCGTGCCGCACCCCGCCCCCGCCCGTACGTCACCCATGCCTGCCCCTGCGCGCCGGGCCGAGCCTGTGCTCCGGCCGTGCCCGCGCCATGACCGGACCATGCGGCCCGTGGTCCCGGAGGGATGCGAACCACCGATGAATCTTGTCGAACGACCCGAGACGGCCCCCGAGTTGCTCTGGCAGGCGAAGGACCTGCTGGCGGTGCTGGAGCGGCGGCGCGACGCGGGCGGCGCCCGGGACGACCAGCGTCACCTGGACGCGGCGGCCGACCGGCTGCTCGTCGCCTGTGAGTTCCCGAGCCTGCTGCGCGCGGTGGCCGCGGACGCGGAGCGCGTCCCGCCCGGCGGCCCGGCGGCCGGTGCGGGCGGGGAGGAGGACAGCGGCCCGGTCCGGCACCGGGCGGCCTGGGCCCTGGCGAGCCGGCTGCTCGGCGACCCGGGCCTGCCGGACCCGGCGGACGGCGCGGCCTCCGCGCTCTCCGCCTGCGCCTTCCGCGAGGACACCGCCTCGGCGGTGCTCGCGGCGGTCACGGCTCTGGTGCACAGCAACCGGCCGGAGGCGGCGATCTCCTGGTGCGACGCGGTGCTGCCGGACGCGGTCCGGCTCGCCGCCGACACCTGGGCGCCCCGGCTGCTGGCGGCCCGCGCGGAGGCCTCGCTGCACCGGGGCGACGTCCTGGTCGGGCTGGCCCGGGCGGAGGCGGTGCTGGACATGGTCCCGCCGCAGCGCCGGGGCGCCTGGATCGGCGGGCCGCTGGCCTGCCTGGTCGCCGGGTACACCGACCTCGCGGAGCCCGGCGCCGCGAAGGAGTGGGTGCGCCGCCCGGTGCCCGCGCCGATGTACGAGACCCGGCACTGCCTCGGCTACCTGTACGCCCGCGGGCACTTCCACCTCGCCGCCGGCGAGCACCGGTCCGCGCTGGCCGACTTCATGAGCTGCGGCCGGCTGCTGGCGTCCTGGGGGCTGGACCCGGACCTCTACGCCTGGCGGCTCGCGGCCGCCGCGGCCTACCTGGGCGTCGGCGACCACGACAACGCGCTCACCATGGTCGACTCCCAGCTGGACCGGGCGGTGCCGGCCGGCGACCGGTCCCGGGTGTTCGGCCGGGCGACGGCCCGCGGCCGGCGCCGGCAGGAGCTGCGCGAGGAGCTGTTCGCCACCCTTCAGGACACCTCGGGGCGGCCCGGGTTCCTCTCCTCGCTGCGGGCCCTGCAGTGGGGCGAGCTGCCCGGCGCCGCCCCGCACCGGGTCGCCCGCTACAAGGTGACGGACCGCTACGCGGGGTTCCTGGACCAGCTCAGCCCGTCGGAGCAGCGGGTGGCCCTGCTGGCCGCCCAGGGCGAGACCAACCAGCGGATCGCGCGCTCCCTGTCGATCACGGTCAGCACGGTGGAACAGCACCTGACCCGTACCTACCGCAAGCTGAGGGTGGCCGGCCGGAGCGAGCTGCGCAGGAAGCTGGGGTGAGCCGGATCGCGGCGGGGGCCCGGCGTTCGACCACTGCCTGCGGCGGTCGAACGCCGGGCCCCCGGGCGTTCCCGGCGGGTGGCGTCAGGGCAGCGGGATCGGGGCCGCCGTGGCGGGCAGTTCGTCCAGGACCTGCACGATCGCGCAGGCGAACGCCATGCCGACACCCGTGCCCAGCAGCATGACGTGGTCGCCCGGGTGGACCTCCCGCCCGGCGAGCAGCTGGTAGAGGCCGCAGACCTGGTCGCTGGCGCCGGTGTGGCCGAGCCGGCGGCCGAACTCCCACATGCCGAGCCGCAGATCGCCGTCGAAGGGCTCCAGGATGTGCTCGACGATGCTCCTGCGCCCGGCGCTCTGGTGGGTCACCCGGCTGATGTCGCCGGGCTTCAGACCGGCCTCGTCGAGCGTGCGGCGGATCAGCCCGGCCTCGGCCTGCCCGATGAGCCTCGCCATCTCGGCCTGGTCGCCCTGGAACGCCTCGACCCGCTCGCGCAGCCTGACCCGGTGTCCGATGGTGGCCCCGGGCGGAAAGAGCGCCTCCCCGCCGCGGTTCAGTTCCTCCAGGTCCGGCAGCGAGGAGGCGCAGACGTTCACCACCCGGGCGAAGCCCTGCCGGCGGGAGAGGACGAGGGCCGAGGCGGCGTCCCCGAACAGCGCCCACTTGGTGCCGCGCCAGCGGTCCATGAGCGGATGCGCCCAGTTGTCGGCGGCGGTGACGAGGGCGGCGCCGCGGTCCGGGGCGGCGGTGAGGTAGCAGCCGGCCAGTTCCAGGGCGGCGACCATGCCGCTGCAGCCCTGCCGGACCTCCAGCGCGGGGCCGTACCCGCCGACGGTGTGCCGCTGGACGTAGTGCGCCGGGGACCAGATGTCGGGGCCCTGGTGCCCGGCGCTGGCGTGCATCAGCACGGCGATGTCCGCCGCGTCGTGGTGGGACATCGCCAGCGCGTCCCGCCCGGCCCGGGCGGCCATGTCGGGTGCGGAGACGTCACCGGCGACGGCCACCGAGAGCCAGTCCGTCCCGGTCGCCAGCTCCTCGTCGCAGAGCCCCCGGGCGGCCGCGTCGGCGACGGTGACGAAGTCCGGGACGACGGCGGCGATGCCGTCCAGATAAAGGTCGTCGAATATCACGGAAACCTGCTCCCGGCGGGCTCGGACGGGTGATTCGAGGAAATGCCGGGACTTCCGGAAATCCTGCTCGGAAGGCGGCGGACAGTAGCATAACCGGGGTGTCGCGGTACTGGCAGCCCCTAAACAACCCCTACCGGGCCTATTTCCCGCGGAAAGGAACGGGAGCGGTGTGCAGAATAGCGATCGGCCGTGTTCGACGGAAATGGCCGCAGGGGTACCACCACCGCAGCCCGGGAGTCTGACGTGGAAGAGTCCGCAGTCGTCATAGTCGGGGCGAGCAGCGGCTTCGGCGCCGCGCTGGCCGAGGACCTCGCCGGCGCCGGCCGGACGGTGATCGCGGGCGCCCGCAGCGCCCGCCCGTCCGGTGGCGGCGTGCTGTACCGGCAGGTCGACGTGACCGACGAGGAGAGCGTCGCGGCGTTCTTCGCCCAGGTGGCGGAGGTCTCGCCGGCCCCGTACGGCCTGGTCTACAGCGCGGGCGACGCCTCGGCGGTCGGGTACGGCTGGGAGGTCGGCGCCGACGAGCTGAACCGGGTCTTCGACGCCACGTTCTTCGGGTTCGTCCGCTGTCTGCGCTACGCGGTGCCGCCGATGCGCGCGGCCGGGCGGGGCAGCGTGCTGGCCCTCGGCTCGCACAGCGCCCGGGTGCCGGTCGACATGCTCGGCGCGTACGCGTCGGCCAAGGCGGCGCTGGAGCACTACGTGCGCACGCTCGCCAAGGAGCTCACCGGGTCGGGCGTGCGGGCCAACGCGCTGGGCATCGTCGCGGAGACGGCGCTCTCCCGCGACTTCCTCACCCGCAAGGCGGACGCCCTGGGGCGCGAGACCCCGTACCCCACGCTGCCGGCGGTGCGGGACAACCTGCCGCTCGCCCGTTTCCTGCTCTCCGCCGAGTCCTCGCACGTCTCCGGCCAGGTGGTGGACGCGTTCCCGCCGGCCTGGTGACGCGGGCGGGCCCGGCGGCCCGGCCGGTGGGCTCAGCCGGGGGCGGTGAGCACCGAGTCGGTGAGCGCCAGCACCCCGGCGCGGACGGCGTCCATGGTCATCCCGGTGCCGACCAGCAGGTCGACGAACTCCGCGCGCGGCACGCCCAGGACGGCGTGGGCCATGAAGCCGGCGTCCACGCCCGGCCGCGCCTCGGCGATCGCCCGGGCGAGGGCGTCGTGCCAGAGCAGGTACCGGCCCACGTTGGCGTGCGAGCGGGAGGCGTTCTCCAGGGCGCGCAGCAGTGGGCCGCCGGGCACCACGACCTCGTCGAAGAGCTCGCCGACGAAGCGCAGCACGCGCTCCCGGGCGGGCACCTCCGGGTCGGCCAGCCGGTCGAGCGCGCCGTCCTGCCAGTCCTCCGTGAGCTGGTCGAACAGGGCGCCGATGAGGCCCTCGCGGTTCCCGAAGCGCCGGAACAGGGTGCCCTTGCCGACCCCGGCCGCCTCGGCGATCTCCTCCATCGAGACGTGCTCGACGCCGCCGTCCCGGAACAGCTGCTGGGCCGTGGCCAGGATCTTGCGCCGGTTGTGCGCGGCGTCCGCGCGCTCCCTGACGGCCACATGAGCTCCCTTGACATCCAGCGGTGATCCGGGGCTACGCTATCGCAACCAAGCGGACCGCCGGTCCGCTTATGGTGAAGTTCACGGCAGCTGAGTCAAGGAGACGCACCCATGCGTTCTGTTCGGTTCCACGAGTACGGTTCGCCCGAGGTCCTCAAGGTCGACGAGGTCCCGGACCCGGAGCCGGGCGAGGGCCAGCTGCTGGTCCGGGTGAGCGCGGCCGGGATCAGCTACGCCGAGACCCAGATCCGGTCCGGCCTGATGCAGCAGTTCGCCTGGTTCCCGGACCCGCCGCTGCCGTACGCCCCCGGCTTCGAGGTCGCGGGCACGGTCGTGCGGGTCGGCGCCGGTGTCGGTGACGAGTGGGTCGGCCGGAAGGTCGTCGGCGCCGCCCCGACCGCCGGTGGCTACTCCGAGCTGGCCGTCCTGCCCGCCGGCGCCGTCCAGGCGATCCCCGACGGGCTGGGGGAGCACGAGGCGCTGGCGCTCTTCGGCCAGGGCGTGGTCGCCGTCGGCGTGGCCGAGGTCGCCGCGATCCAGCCCAAGGACGTCGTGCTGGTCCAGTCCGCCGCCGGCGGTGTCGGCAGCCTGCTGGTCCAGCTGGCCAAGAACGCCGGCGCCGAGGTGATCGCGCTGGCCCGCGGCGAGAAGAAGCTCACCCTGGCCCGGGAGCTCGGGGCGGACCACGTCCTCGACTACACCGAGGAGGGCTGGGAGCAGCGCGTCCGCGACCTCGCCCCCGGCGGCGTCCAGGTCGCCTTCGACGGGGTCGGCGGCGAGATCTCCAAGGCCTCGTTCGACCTGCTGGCGATGGGCTTCGGCCGGCTGGTCGTCTACGGCACCGCCGGCGGCACCGCCCCGCAGTTCGACCCCGAGATGCTGTACGTCCGCGGCGTCTCGGTCTCCGGCTTCGGCCCGCGGGTCTTCCTGCAGCCCGAGTACGGGGCCCGGCTGCGCCAGACGGCCTTCGACCTCGCCGCGGCCGGCTCGCTGAAGCCGGTCGTCGGCCAGGTGTTCCCGCTGGCCGAGGCCGCCGCCGCGCACCGCGCGTTCGAGGAGCGCACCACCCTCGGCAAGGCCGTCCTGGTCCCGTAGTCCCCCCGGCGCGGTGGTCACGGCGGCGGCCGTGACCACCGCGCCGGTCACCCCTACGACGAATGCGCCCGGTCCGTTCCACGGACCGGGCGCATTCGTCGTTCCCGGCCCTTCGCCGGCGTCCTTTCCGCAGGTCGGAGCGGAACTCCCGGCGCACCCCGGAGATATTCGGAAAGGGGTAAGGGGGACCCCTCCGGTAGGGGTTTGACAGGGGAGTGCCCGAACGGTTCTCACGCCTAGCATCGGTATCTGATCGTCTGTGCGGCCATTGTCCCGAACATATCGACGGTGGGAGAACCGGAAGCATGAGTGGCTCCGTGGGTGAGATCGAAGCGACGGACGGCGCGATAGCCGTCATCGGCATGTCCTGCCGCTTCCGCGGTGCGCAGGGCGGCGAGGAGTTCTGGCAGCTGCTGAGCACCGGCACCGACGCGGTCGCCGCCGCCCCCGCCGGGCGCCCCGGCCGGGCCCGGGGCAGCTACCTCGACGGCGTCGACCGCTTCGACGCCGCGTTCTTCGGCATGACCCCGTCGGAGGCCGACGCCACCGACCCGCAGCAGCGGCTGGTGCTCGAAGTCGGCTGGGAGGCCCTGGAGAACGCCGGGATCCGCCCCGCCGACGCCGGCCGCCTCGGTGTCTTCGTCGGTGCGATCTGGGACGAGTACGGCGAGTTGAGCCGCCGGGCCGGCCCCGACACCTTCGGCCGGCACACCGCCACCGGGGTGCACCGCAGCGTCATCGCCAACCGGCTCTCCCACGTCCTCGGCGCGGCCGGCCCCAGCCTGGTCGTCGACACCGGACAGTCCTCCTCCCTGGTCGCCGTGCACCTGGCCTGCGAGAGCCTGCGCCGCGGCGAGTCCGAACTGGCCGTCGCCGCCGGCGTCAACCTGCTGCTCGGTCCCGACAACGAGGCGCTGCTCGCCGCCTGGGGCGGTCTGTCGCCCGACGGCGTCTGCCGCACCTTCGACGCCCGCGCCAACGGGTTCGTGCGCGGCGAGGGCGCCGCCGCCGTCCTGCTCAAGCCGCTGGCCGCGGCGATCGCCGACGGCGACACCGTGCTGGCCACCATCCTCGGCAGTGCCGTCAACCACGGCGGCGAGGAGAGTCTCGCCACCCCGAGCGTCGACGCCCAGCGCGCCGTGCTCGCCGCGGCGCACCGGGCCGCCGGGGTCACCCCCGCCGACCTCCAGTACGTCGAACTGCACGGCACCGGGACCCCGGTGGGCGACCCGGTCGAGGCGGCCGCGCTCGGCGCCGAACTCGCCGCCCCGCGTGCCGCCGAGGCTCCGCTGCTGGTCGGCTCCGTCAAGACCAACATCGGGCACCTCGAAGGCGCCGCCGGGATCGCCGGCCTGGTCAAGGCGGTGCTCGCGGTCCACCACCGCGCCATCCCGGCCACCCTGCACCACGAGACCCCGCACCCCGGCATCCCGCTCACCGAACTCCACCTGGAGGTCGCGCGCGAGCTGCGTCCGTGGCCCCGCCCCGACCGGCCGCTGGTGGCCGGGGTCAGCTCGTTCGGGATGGGCGGCACCAACTGCCACCTGGTCCTGACCGAGGCCCCGGCCCGGCCCGAGCGCCCCGCCGCCACCCCGATGCCGGCCGTGCCGTGGGTGGTGAGCGGCCACACCCCGGCGGCGCTGCGCGCCCAGGCGGGGAAGCTCACCGCACTGGCCGCCGCGGACCCGGTGGACGTCGGCCACTCGCTGGCCACCACCCGCTCGGTGTTCTCCCACCGCGCCGTGGTGGTCGGCGCCGGCCCGGCCGACCTGCTCGCCGGTCTGGACGGCCTCGCCGGGACCGGCGCGGTGGCGGACGAGCCGAGGCTCGCCCTGGTCTTCACCGGTCAGGGCGCCCAGCGCATCGGCATGGGGCGCGAACTCCGCTCCGCCTACCCGGAGTTCGCCCGGTCCTTCGACGAGGTCTGCGCCCGGCTGGACGCCCTGCTCGGCGGCTCGCTGGCGGAGACGATCGACACCGGCGAGGGCCTCGACCGCACCGGCCGGACCCAGCCCGCGCTGTTCGCCGTCGAGGTCGCGCTGGCCGCGCTGCTGGACTCCTGGGGCGTCCGGCCGGACGTCGTCGTCGGCCACTCCGTCGGTGAGATCGCGGCCGCCCACGTGGCCGGGGTGCTCGACCTGTCCGACGCCTGCGCCCTGGTGGCGGCCCGCGCCACGCTGATGCAGGCGCTGCCCGCCGAGGGCGCGGCCATGGTCGCCGTCGAGGCCGCCGAGGACGAGGTCCGTGCCCTGCTCGGCGACCGGACCGGTGCCGCCGACATCGCCGCCGTCAACGGCCCGGAATCGGTCGTGCTGTCCGGCGTCGACACCGTGGTGGCCGAGGTGGCGGAGCAACTGCGCGCCCGGGGGCGGCGGGTCAGGCGGCTCGCCGTCAGCCACGCCTTCCACTCACCCCTGATGGACCCGATGCTCCCGGACTTCCGCCAGGTGGTGGCCGGGCTCACCTTCCGCCCGCCGCGCGTCCCGATGGTCTCCACCGTCACCGGCGCCCCGCTCACGGCGGCCGAGGCGGCCTCGCCGGACCACTGGGTCCGCAACGTGCGGCAGCCGGTGCGGTTCGCGGACGCGGTCCGCGGCTGCGCCGCCACCGCCTTCCTGGAGATCGGCCCCGACGCCGCGCTCACCGGCGCGATCGGCGACACCCGGCCCGAGGCCCTCGCCCTGCCCGCGCTCCGGAGCGGCCAGGCCGAACCGCCGCGGCTGCTGAACTCCCTCGGCCGGCTCTTCGAGCACGGCGTCGGCGTCGACTGGCCGCGCCTGTTCGAGGGCACCGGCGCCCGCCGGATCACCCTGCCCGGCTACGCCTTCCAGCGGGACCGGCACTGGCTCGGCATCCCGCGCGGCGACGACCCGGTGCACGAGCCCTCCCGCGCCGAAGCGCTGCGGCAGCGGCTGGCCGACGCGCCCGACCCCGACGCCGCCACCACCGACCTGGTCACCCGCGCCCTCGCCCGGGTCCTCGGCACCGACGCGTCCGGTGTCGACGTCGACAGCGCCTTCCGCGACCTCGGCCTCACCTCGGTGACCTCGGTCGAACTGCGCGACGCCCTGGTCGCCGAGACCGGACTCCCGCTGCGCACGGGCCTGGTGTTCGACCACCCCACCCCGCGCCGGCTGGCCGCGCACGTGCACCGCTCGCTGTTCGACGCCGCCCCCGACCCGGTGGCCCCGGTCACCGTCCGGCCGGTGGCGGCGGACGACCCGGTGGTGATCGTCGGCATCGGCTGCCGCTTCCCCGGCGGAGTCTCCTCCCCGGCCGACCTGTGGGACGTGGTCGCCGGCGAGCGCGACGTCATCAGCGGCTTCCCGGCCGACCGGGGCTGGGCGCCCGGACCGGTCCGGCACGGCGGATTCCTGGACGGCGCCGCCGACTTCGACGCGGACTTCTTCGGGATCTCGCCGCGGGAGGCGTTGGGCATGGACCCGCAGCAGCGGCTGCTGCTGGAGACGGCGTGGGAGGCCTTCGAGCACGCCGGCATCGACCCGCACACCCTGCGCGGCAGCGCGACCGCCGTCTACGTCGGAGCCAGTGCCGAGGAGTACGGACCCCGGCGGCACGCGGCCCCCGAGCACCTGAACGGCTTCCTGCTGACCGGTGGTTCGCCGAGCGTCATGTCCGGCCGGATCGCGTACGCCTTCGGCTTCACCGGTCCGGCGCTGACCGTGGACACCGCCTGTTCCTCGTCGCTGGTGGCGTTGCACCTGGCGGCGCAGGCGTTGCGCGGTGGTGAGTGTGCGTTGGGTGTGGTGGGCGGGGTGACGGTGATGTCGTCGCCGGGGACGTTCGTGGAGTTCTCGCGGCAGCGGGGGTTGGCGGCGGACGGTCGGTGCAAGTCGTTCTCGGCGGACGCGGACGGGACGGGTTGGTCGGAGGGTGTGGGGGTGCTGCTCGTGGAGCGGCTCTCGGATGCCCGTCGGTTGGGTCACCGGGTGTTGGCGGTGGTGCGGGGCAGTGCGGTGAATCAGGACGGTGCGTCGAACGGTCTGACGGCGCCGAACGGTCCTTCGCAGGAGCGGGTGATCCGGCAGGCGTTGGCGAGTGCGGGGTTGTCGGCGGCGGATGTGGACGCGGTGGAGGCGCACGGGACGGGCACCCGGCTGGGTGACCCGATCGAGGCGGAGGCGTTGCTGGCGACGTACGGGCGCGGGCGGGACGCGGACCGGCCGCTGTATCTGGGGTCGGTGAAGTCGAACATCGGGCATACGCAGGCGGCCGCGGGTGTGGCCGGCGTGATCAAGATGGTGATGGCGCTGCGCAGCGGTGTGCTGCCGCGTTCCCTGCACCTCGACACCCCGACACCCCACGTCGACTGGACGGCCGGGGCGGTGGAGTTGCTGGGCGAGGCCCGGGAGTGGTCCGCGGGTGACCGTCCGCGTCGCGCCGGGGTCTCCTCGTTCGGGATCAGTGGCACGAACGCGCATGTGATCCTCGAAGAGGGGGATCCGGCGGCGGTCGCGGTGGGCGGTGACCGGGCGGCGATGCCGGTGGTGCCGGTGGTGCCGTGGGTGGTGTCGGCGCGCTCGGCGGAGGCGCTGGGCGGGCAGCTGGCCCGGGTGGCGGAGCTGGTCTCCTCGGGCGATGTCGACCCGGTGGATGTCGGGTGGTCGTTGGCGACGTCGCGGGCGGTGTTCGAGCACCGGGCGGTGGTGCTGGGCTCGGACGTGGTCACCGCCGGGGCGGGTGCGGTTCGGACCGGTGTGGGGTTCCTGTTCGCGGGCCAGGGTGGTCAGCGGGTGGGGATGGGGCGGGAGTTGTACGAGGCGTTCCCGGTGTTCCGGGCGGCGTTCGACGAGGTGTGCGCGGTGCTCGACGCGCCGGTGGCCGAGGTCGTCGCCTCGGGTGAGGGGCTGGGTCGTACGGGGTTGGCGCAGCCGGCGCTGTTCGCGCTGGAGGTGGCGCTGTTCCGGCTGCTCGCCTCCTGGGGTGTGGCTCCGCGTGTGCTGGTGGGGCATTCGGTGGGTGAGATCGCGGCCGCGCACGTGGCCGGGGTTCTGGATCTGGTGGACGCGTGTGCGCTGGTGTCGGCGCGGGCCCGGTTGATGGACGCGCTGCCCGCCGGTGGGGCGATGGTCGCGGTGGAGGCGGCCGAGGAGGAGGTCCTCCCGCTGCTCGCCGGGCTTGCGGAGGTGGGTGTCGCGGCGGTCAACTCGCCGACTTCGGTGGTGGTTTCGGGTGCGGAGGGCGCGGTTCGCGCGGTTGTCGAGGCGCTGCCGGGCCGCCGGACCAAGCGGCTGGAGGTGAGCCATGCGTTCCACTCCCCGCTGATGGCCCCGATGTTGGAGGACTTCCGTGCGGTGGTGGCGGGTCTGGCCTTCCACCCGCCGCGTCTTGCGGCGGTCTCGACCGTCACCGGTCTGCCGGTCGACGGTGAGTGGTGCGACCCGGCCTACTGGGTGGAGCACGTGTCCCGCACGGTCCGTTTCGCGGACGCGGTCGAGGCGGCGGGTGTGGGCGCCTGGGTCGAACTCGGCCCGGACGGTGTGCTCTCCGCCCTCGTCGACGCCGCCGCGCCCGCGCTGCGCGGGGACCGGCCGGAGTGCCGCCAGGCGGTGACGGCCCTCGCGCACGCCTTCGTCCACGGTACGGACGTCGACTGGCCGGCGCTGTTCGCGGGTCATGACCCGCGTCTGGTCGAGCTGCCGACGTACGCCTTCCAGCGCGAGCGCTACTGGCTGGAGCCCGTCACGGGTGACGTCGCCTCCGCCGGACTCACCGACGCCGCCCACCCGCTGCTCGCCGCCGTGGTCGAACTCCCCGACGGCGGGACGGTGCTGACCGGGCGGATCTCCCTCGCCACCCACCCCTGGCTGGCCGACCACGTGGTGCCCGGAGGACTGCTGCTCCCCGGCGCGGCCTTCGTCGAGCTGGCCGTCGCGGCCGGTGACCGCGTCGGCGCGCCCCGGATCGAGGACCTGACGGTGACCGCGCCGCTGCCCCTCGCCGAGCACGGCGTCGCCCTGATCCGGGTGACCGTGTCGGCCGAGGACGCCGCCGGGCGCCGGGACATCGCCGTCGACTCGCGGGCCGACGCCGAGGACGAGTGGACGCGCAACGCGAGCGGTCTGCTCGGCCGGGCCGTCGCCGAGCCGTCGGTGACCGGGGCGTGGCCGCCGCCGGAGGCGGTCGAGGTCGACGCGACGGACGTCTACCGGCGGCTGGCCGAGCACGGCTACGCCTACGGACCGGCCTTCCGAGGGCTGCGGCGGCTCTGGCGGGCCGGTGCGGAGCTCTGCGCCGAGGTCGAGCGGGCCGCGCCCGCCGAGGACGCCTTCGTCGTCCACCCCGCGCTGCTCGACGCCGCCCTGCACCCGTGGCTGCCGGGCGCCACCACCGGGGACGGCCCGCGCCTGCTGCCGTTCGCCTGGCAGGGCGTGGAGGTCCACGCGACCGGGACCGGCCGGCTGCGGGTCCGGATCACCCCGGTGGGGCCCGACGCGGTGGGCCTGCACCTCGCCGACGCGGCCGGCCGGCCGGTGCTGACCGTCGACTCGCTCACCTGGCGCGAGGCACGCGGCCCCGCCGACGCCGCCGCCAGGCACCTCTTCCAGGTGGACTGGACCCCGGTCGGGACGGCCGGGGCCGAGGCCGCCGACCAGGTCGAGCTGGCCTGGGACGCCGATCCGGCCGCGCTGTCCGGTCCGGTGCCGGCGCTCGTCACGGTGTCGGTGCCCGCCGGTGGCGCGGACGTCGTCGCCTCGGCCCACGAGCTGACCCGGGGGGCGCTCCGACTGGTCCAGGGCTGGCTGGCGCAGGAGCGGTTCGCCGACGCCTGCCTGGCGTTCGTGCTCGACGAGACCGTTGTGGCCGCGGCGGGCGTGCGCGGGCTGCTCCGGTCGGCGAGCACCGAGCACCCGGGGCGGTTCAGGATCGTCGCGGTGACCGGCCGGCCCGGCCCGGCGGCGCTGCCGCTGCCCGACGTGGCCGAGCCGGAACTGGCGCTGCGCGACGGCGTCGTCCTGGCGCCGCGGCTGGCCCGGCTGGCGCCCGCGGCGGACGCGCCGGAGCTCCGGTTCGACCCGGAGGGGACGCTGCTGCTCACCGGCGGCACCGGCGAGCTGGGCGCTTCGCTGGCCCGGCACCTGGTCCGCGTCCACGACGTCCGGCGGCTGCTGGTCCTGAGCCGCAGCGGCCCGGCGGCCCCGTCGGCGGCCCTGCTGCGGGACGAACTCGCCGAGCTGGGGGCCGAGGTGACCGTCGCCGCCTGCGACGCCGCCGACCGGGCGGCCCTGGACGCCGTGCTGCGCGACGTCCCGGCCGCGCATCCGGTGCGGGCGGTGGTGCACGCCGCCGGTGTGCTGGACGACGGCATCGTCACCGCCCTGACCGCGGAGCGGGTGGACGCCGTCCTCCGGCCCAAGGTCGACGCCGCGTGGGCGCTGCACGAGGCGACCCGGGAGCTGGACCTCACCGCCTTCGTGCTCTACTCCTCGGTCTCGGCCCAGATCGGCGCGGCCGGCCAGGCCAACTACTCGGCCGCCAACGCCTTCCTCGACGCGCTGGCCGAGCACCGCGTCCGGCACGGCCTGCCGGCCACCTCCCTGGCCTGGGGCCTGTGGGCCCAGGCGGGCGGCATGGCCGAGAGCCTGACGGACACCGACATGGCGCGGATGGCCCGGACGGGCGTGCTCCCGCTGCCGCACGACACGGGGGTGCGGCTGTTCGACCTGGCGGTGCGGCAGAGCCGCGCGCTGGTGGTGCCGATGCGCTTCGACACCGCCGCCGTCCCGGGCGGCCCGGTGCCGCCACTGCTGCGCGGCCTGCTCCGCGCCGGGACCCCCGCGCGGCGCGGCGCCGCCGCCGGCCCGCTCGCCGGGGCGGCGGCGCTGCCGGTCGCCGACCGGGCGGCCGCCGTGACCGGGCTGGTGCGGGACACCACGGCCGCCGTGCTCGGCCACGCCGACGCCGACGCCCTCGACCTGGACCGGACCTTCCAGAGCCTCGGGCTGGACTCGCTGACCGCCGTCGAGCTCCGCAACGGCCTGGCCGCGGCGCTCGGCTCGCGGGTGCCGACCACGCTGGTCTTCGACTACCCGACGCCCCGGGCGGTGGTCGCCCACCTGTTGGCCGAGCTGACCGGCGGGTCCGCGGCCGAGGAGGCGCCGGGCCAGCCGGACCGGGCCACGGCCGACGAGCCGATCGCCATCGTCGCGATGGCCTGCCGCTACCCCGGTGAGGTGGACTCCCCGGAGGCCCTGTGGCGGGTCGTCGCCGAGGAGCATGACGTGGTGTCCGGCTTCCCGCAGGACCGGGGCTGGCCGGCGGACCTGTACGACCCGGACCCCGAGCGGCCCGGCCACACCTACGCGACCGGCGGCGGCTTCCTGCACGGCGCCGCCGACTTCGACGCCGCGTTCTTCGACATCTCGCCGCGCGAGGCCCTGGGCATGGACCCGCAGCAGCGCCTGCTGCTGGAGACGGCCTGGGAGTCGCTGGAGCGTGCCGGGATCGACCCGGCCACCCTGCGCGGCAGCCGGACCGGCGTGTTCGCCGGGCAGATGTACCACGACTACGCGCCCAGCGTGGACCGGATGCCGGAGGACCTCGAAGGCATCCTGCTGACCGGCAACACCGGCAGCGTGCTGTCCGGCCGGCTCTCCTACGCCTTCGGTCTGACCGGTCCGGCGATCACGGTGGACACCGCCTGCTCCTCGTCCCTGGTGGCGGTGCACCTCGCCGCGCAGGCGCTGCGGGCGGGGGAGTGCACGATGGCCCTGGCCGGCGGCGTCACCGTGATGTCGACGCCCGGCACCTTCGTCGAGTTCGCCCGCCAGCGCGGCCTGGCCCCCGACGGCCGGTCCAAGCCGTTCTCGGCCGCGGCCGACGGCGTCGGCTGGTCCGAGGGCGTCGGTGTGCTCGTCCTGGAGCGGCTGTCGGACGCCCGGCGCAACGGGCACCAGGTGCTCGCGGTGGTGCGCGGCTCGGCGGTCAACCAGGACGGCGCGTCCAACGGCCTGACCGCGCCGAACGGCCCGTCGCAGCAGCGGGTGATCCGGCAGGCGCTGGCGAACGCCGGGCTGACCCCGGCCGACGTGGACGTGGTCGAGGCGCACGGGACCGGCACCCGGCTCGGCGACCCGATCGAGGCGGAGGCCCTGCTGGCCACCTACGGCCGGGACCGGGACGCGGACCGGCCGCTCTACCTCGGCTCGGTGAAGTCCAACCTCGGGCACACCCAGGCCGCCGCCGGCGTCGCGGGCATCATCAAGCTGGTCATGGCGCTGCGGCACGAGGTGCTGCCCCGGAGCCTGTACGCCGACGAGCCGTCCCCGCACGTGGACTGGACGGCGGGCGGGGTGGAGCTGCTCGCGGGCAGCCGGCCCTGGCCGGCCGGCGGCGCGGCCCGGCGCGGCGCGGTCTCGTCCTTCGGCATCAGCGGCACCAACGCCCACGTGATCATCGAGCAGCCGCCCGCCGCGGTGCCCGTCGCCCCGGCCGCCGTCCGGGCCCCGGGCGTCGTGCCGTGGGTGCTCTCGGCCCGGAGCCTGCCGGCCCTGCGGGCCCAGGCAGGCCAGCTCGCCGACCGGCCGGTGGACGACCCGGCGCAGGTCGCCGCGGCCCTGCTCGCCACCCGGTCGGAGTTCGAGCACCGTGCCGTGGTGCTCGGCGACGGCGCCGAGGACCTGCGGACGGCCCTGCGGGCCGTGGCCGCCGGGGAGCCGCACGCCCGGGCGGTGCTCGGCGAACGGACCGAGGAACCCGGCGAGGTGGTGTTCGTCTTCCCCGGCCAGGGCTCCCAGTGGATCGGGATGGCCCGCGAACTGGTCGCCACCGCCCCGGTGTTCGAGCAGGCCCTGCGGGCGTGCGACCGGGCGATCGGCGAGCTCACCGGCTGGTCGGTGCTGGCGGTCGTGACGGGCGCCGAGGACGCTCCCTCGCTGGACCGGGTCGACGTGGTGCAGCCCGCACTGTTCGCGGTGATGGTGTCGCTGGCGGAGCTCTGGCGCTCGCTGGGCGTCCATCCCGCCGCCGTCGTCGGGCACTCCCAGGGCGAGATCGCGGCCGCCCACGTGGCGGGCGGCCTCTCGCTCGCGGACGCCGCCCGGATCGTGGTGCTGCGCAGCCGGGCCCTGACCGAACTGGCCGGCTCGGGCGGCATGCTGTCCGTCCCGCTGCCCGAGGCCGAGGTGACGGCCGCCCTGGCCGGCCGGGACGGCCGGCTCTCGGTCGCCGCGGTGAACGGACCGCGCGCGACCGTGGTGTCCGGCTGGGTCGACGCGCTGGACGCCTTCGAGGCCGAGCTGCTCGCGGCGGACGTCCAGGTGCGGCGGATCCCCGTCGACTACGGGTCGCACTCCGTCCAGGTCGAGCCGCTCCGGGAGC
This sequence comes from Kitasatospora sp. NPDC022856, assembly GCF_055561235.1. Lineage (NCBI taxonomy): Bacteria > Bacillati > Actinomycetota > Actinomycetes > Kitasatosporales > Streptomycetaceae > Kitasatospora > Kitasatospora sp. NPDC022856. The sequence goes on from NZ_JBVHHE010000005.1 coordinate 149,704, forward strand.
GGCTGCTCGCCGAACTCGGCCCGGTCGCCCCGGTCTCCGGCACCGTGCCGATGTGGTCCACCGTCACCGGCGGCCGGCTCGACACGGCGGAGATGGGCGCCGCCTACTGGTACGAGAACCTCCGCCGCACCGTCCGCCTCGACGAGGTGGTCGGCGAGCTGCTGGCCACCGGGCACGGCGTGTTCGTGGAGTGCAGCCCGCACCCGGTGCTCACCGTCGGGATCCGCGACCGGGCCGAGAGCGGCGACCGGCCCGCGGTCGCGGTCACCGGATCGCTCCGGCGCGACCGGGGCGGCCTCGACCAGTTCCTGGGCAGCGCCGCCGAACTGTACGTGCGCGGGGTCCCGGTGGACTGGACGCGCCCGCTCGGCGCCGTCCCCGGCCGGCCGGTCGACCTGCCCACCTACCCCTTCCAGCGCGAGCGGTTCTGGCTCGGCCCCGTCACCGCCGCCACCGACGTCACCGCCGCCGGGCTGGCCGGCACCGGCCACCCGCTGGTCGGGACGGCCGTCGACCTGCCGGACGGCGGGCTGGTCCTGACCGGGCGGCTCGCCCTGGACACCCGGCCGTGGCTGGCCGACCACACCGTGTTCGACCGCGTCCTGGTACCCGGGACGGCCTTCGCCGACCTGCTGACCGCGATCGGCGACCGGGTCGGCGCACCCTGCCTGGAGGAGGTGACCATCACCGCCCCGCTGGTCGTGCCGGAGCGCGGCGGCGTCCTGGTCCGGGCCGTGGTGTCACCGGCCGACGAGGAGGGCCGCCGCCGGGTGAGCGTCCACTCCCGCACCGGGACGGACGAGGCCGCGCCGCCGTGGACCGACCACGTCGAGGCCGTACTCGGCTCGACCGGCGGCTCCCCGGTCGAGCTGCGCGCCTGGCCGCCCGCCGGTGCCGCCGAGGTGGACCTCGACGGGGCGTACGAGCGGCTCGCCGCCGACGGCTACCGGTACGGACCGGGCTTCCGCGGGCTGCGCCGGCTCTGGCGGCTGGGCGAGGACCTCTACGCCGAGGCCGTGCTGGAGGGCGAGCAGCCCGACGGGCACCTCGTGCACCCGGGCCTGTTCGACAGCGCGCTGCACCCCCTGCTGCTCGTCGACGACCGGGAGGGCGGACTGCCGTTCGCCTGGCAGGGCGTGCGGGTGCACGCCTCCGGCGCCACCCGGGTCCGTGCCCGGATCAGCCCGGTCGGCGCCGACGCGGTGTCGGTGGCGCTCGCCGACGGCACCGGCGCGCCGGTGCTGACCGTCGACTCGCTGGTCCTGCGGCCCGCCGCCCGCGCGGCGCTCGCCGCCGGGGCGGGGACGCCCGACGCGCTGCACCTGGTCGACCTGGTGCCGCTGCGGCCCGCGCCGGCGGACCCCGACACCACCGGCTGGGCCGTGCTCGGTGAGCTGCCCGACTGGTGGCCCGCCGAGCTGGGCCGGCCGGCCTCCTTCCCCGACCCGGCGGCCCTGGCCGCGTCGGCCGGCCCCCGCCCGGCCGTCGTCCTGGCGCCCGCGGACCGGCCGGCGGACCGGGCGGACACCGGAGCGGGTGTCGCCGACGCCGCCCGCCGGGCCGTGCATCGGACGCTCGACCTGGTCCGGTCCTGGCTGGTGGACGAGCGGCTGGAGGGCACCGAACTCGTCGTGCTGACGGTCGACTCCCTCGCCGGCGACCCGGTCCAGGCCGGTGTCCGCGGCCTGCTGGCGACCGCCCAGACCGAGAACCCCGGGCGCTTCCGGCTGGTCGACCTCGACGGCGAGGCCGCCGCCCGGTCGCTGCCCGCCGCGCTGGCCACGGGTGAGCCCCAGCTGGTGCTGCGCGGCGCCGAGTGCTTCGTCCCCCGGCTCGTCCCGGCGGCGAGCCGGCCGGCCCTCCCGGTGCCGGACTCCGCCGCCTGGCGGCTGGAGATCCCCGAGGTCGGCACGCTGGACAGCCTGGCGCTGGTGCCCGCCGACACCGCCGACCGGCCGCTGGAGCCGGGCCAGGTCCGGGTCGCCGTCCGGGCGGCCGGGCTGAACTTCCGGGACGTCCTGATGGCCCTCGGGATGTACCCGGGCGAGGTCGTCCTCGGCAGCGAAGGGGCCGGCATCGTCACCGAAGTGGCCCCGGACGTGACCGAGTTCGCGCTCGGGGACCGGGTGGTCGGGATGTTCTTCCACGCCTTCGGCCCGGTGGCCGTCGCCGACCGGCGCATGATCGCCCCGATGCCGGAGGGCTGGTCCTTCGCGGAGGCCGCGTCCGTCCCGGTCGTCCACCTCACCGCCTACTACGGCCTGGTGGACCTCGCCGGGCTGCGGGCCGGGGAGCGGGTGCTGATCCACGCGGCCACCGGCGGCGTCGGCATGGCCGCCGTCCAACTGGCCCGCCACCTCGGGGCGGAGGTCTACGGCACCACGAGCCCCGCCAAGCAGGGGGTGCTCCGTGACCTCGGCGTCGACGAGGCGCACCGCGCCTCCTCGCGGTCCCTCGACTTCGAGGAGCGCGTCCGCACCGCGACCGGCGGCCGGGGCGTCCACGTGGTGCTCAACTCGCTGGCCCGCGAGTACGTCGACGCGTCGCTGCGGCTGACGGTGCCGGGCGGCCGGTTCGTGGAGATGGGCAAGACCGACATCCGGGCCGCGGCCGACGTCGCGCGCGACCACGAGGGCGTCACCTACCGCGCCTACGACCTCGTCGACGCCGGACCGGAGCGGATCGGGGTGATGCTGCGCGAGATCCTGGACCTCTTCCGGGCCGGCGCGCTGACCCTCTCACCGGTCCGGGCCTGGGACGTGCGCCGGGCCCGGGACGCCTTCCGGCACCTGCGCGAGGCCCGGCACGTGGGCAAGAACGTCCTGACCGTGGCGCCCGCGCTCGACCCCGACGGCACCGTCCTGATCACCGGCGCCACCGGGCTGCTCGGCGGGATGATCGCCCGCCACCTGGTGCACGCCCATGGTGTCCGGCACCTGCTGCTGGCGAGCCGCAGCGGCGCGGCCGCCGAGGGGGCCGGCCCGCTGGCCGCCGAACTCCGCGCGGCCGGTGCCCGGGTGACCCTCGCCGCCTGCGACACCGCCGACCGCGCGGCACTGGCCGGCCTGCTGGCCGACATCCCGGAGAAGCACCCGCTGACCGGCGTCGTCCACGCGGCCGGCGTCCTCGACGACGGGGTGCTCACCTCGCTCGACGCGGCCCAGGTCGACCGCGTCCTGCGGCCGAAGCTGGACGCCGCCTGGCACCTGCACGACCTCACCCGCGACCTCGACCTGGCCGCGTTCGTCCTCTACTCCTCCATCGCCGGCGTCAACGGCGCCGCCGGCCAGGCCAACTACGCCGCCGCCAACACCTTCCTCGACACCCTCGCCGCGCACCGCGCCGCGAGCGGGCGGGCCGGGCTCTCGCTCGCCTGGGGTCTGTGGGAACAGGCCAGCGGCATGACCGGGCACCTCGCCGAGGCCGACCGCGCCCGGATGGCCCGCGGCGGGCTGGTGCCGATGACGGCGGAGGAGGGGCTGGCCCTCTTCGACGCCGCGCTCGCCGCCGGCGAGCCCGTGGTCGTCCCGGCCAGGCTCGACACCCGCGCCCTGCGCGCCGACCCCGACGGCGTGCCCGCGCCGCTGCGCGACCTGGTGCGGACCGCGGTGGTCCGGCGCACCGCCGCGGCGGGCGGCGACGGATCGCAGTCCCTCGCCGAGCGCCTGGCCCGGCTGTCCGGGGCGGACCGGCGCAGCACGCTGCTCGACCTGGTCACCGCGCAGGTCGCCGCCGTCCTCGGGCACTCCGACCCGGCCCAGGTGCGGGACGCCCGCGCCTTCAAGGAACTCGGCGTGGACTCGCTCACCGCGGTCGAACTGCGCAACCGGCTGGCCGCCCTGAGCGGCCTGCGGATGCCGGTGACCCTGGTCTTCGACCACCCCAGCCCGACCCGGGTCACCGACCACATCCTCGGCGCGCTCGCGCTCCCCGAGGACGACGAGGACCCGGTGATGGCCGGCCTCCGGGCGGTCGGCGACTCCCTGGCGGGCGCCCTCACCGACGAGGAGTCGCGCCGCCGCGTCACCGCCCGTCTGCGGGAACTGCTGGACGCCTGCGCGGCGCCCGCCGCGGACGGCGTGGGGGACGACGACGACCTCGACGCGGCCACCGACGACGAGCTGTTCGCCCTGGTCGACCAGGACCGGCCCTAGGGCTTCTCGGACAAGGAGGGGTGTGCTTCCGCCGCCCACTGTTCCACCGCCCGATGTTCCACACCGCCTGCCGTATGCGACCGACCAGGGAGTGACCGCGCGTGTCCGACGAATCCAAGCTCCGCGAATACCTCAAGCGTTCGATCGCCGACGCGCGTGACGTGCGGAGGCAGCTCGAAGAGGTCCAGGAGAAGGCGAACGAGCCCATCGCCATCGTCGGCATGGCCTGCCGGTTCCCCGGCGGGGTCGGCTCGCCCGAGGACCTGTGGCAGCTGGTCGCCGACGGCGTCGACGCCATCGGCGGGCTGCCGACCGACCGGGACTGGGAGCTCGACCGGCTCTACGACCCCGACCCGGAGGCCGCCGGTCACAGCTACGCCCGGGACGGCGGATTCCTCTACGACGCGGGCCTGTTCGACGCGGGCTTCTTCGGCATCTCGCCGCGGGAGGCGCTGGCCATGGACCCGCAGCAGCGGCTGCTGCTGGAGACGGCGTGGGAGGCCTTCGAGCACGGGGGCATCGACCCGGTGGCGCTGCACGGCAGCCGGACCGGGGTGTTCGTCGGGGCGAGCGGCCACGAGTACGGCCCCCGCGTCGACGAGACCCCGGCCGAGGTGGAGGGGCTCGTCCTCACCGGCGGCGCACCCAGCATCATGTCCGGCCGGGTCGCCTACACCTTCGGCTTCACCGGTCCGACCCTGACCGTCGACACCGCCTGCTCCTCCTCCCTGGTGGCGCTGCACCTGGCGGCGCAGGCCCTGCGCAACGAGGAGTGCCCGCTCGCGGTGGCCGCCGGGGTCACGGTCATGTCCACCCCCCGGACCTTCGTGGAGTTCTCGCGGCAGCGGGTCGGCGCGCCGGACGGCCGCTGCAAGTCGTTCTCGGCCGAGGCCGACGGCGCGGGCTGGTCGGAGGGTGTGGGGGTGCTGCTGCTGGAGCGGCTCTCGGACGCCCGTCGGTTGGGTCACCGGGTGTTGGCGGTGGTGCGGGGCAGTGCGGTGAACCAGGACGGTGCGTCGAACGGTCTGACGGCGCCGAACGGTCCTTCGCAGGAGCGGGTGATCCGGCAGGCGTTGGCGAGTGCGGGGTTGTCGGCGGCGGATGTGGACGCGGTGGAGGCGCACGGGACGGGCACCCGGCTGGGTGACCCGATCGAGGCGCACGCGCTGCTGGCGACGTACGGCCAGGACCGTGCCGAGGGCGAGCCGCTCTGGTTGGGCTCGGTGAAGTCGAACATCGGCCACACCCAGCACGCGGCGGGGATGGCCGGCGTGATCAAGATGGTGCTGGCGATGCAGCACGGGGAACTGCCCCGGAGCCTGTACGCGAAGGAACCGTCGCCGTTCATCGACTGGTCGGCCGGGGCGGTGGAGTTGCTGGGCGAGGCCCGGGAGTGGTCCGCGGGTGACCGTCCGCGTCGCGCCGGTGTCTCCTCGTTCGGGATCAGTGGCACGAACGCGCATGTGATCCTCGAAGAGGGGGATCCGGCGGCGGTCGCGGTGGGTGGTGACCGGGCGGCGATGCCGGTGGTGCCGTGGGTGGTGTCGGCGCGGTCGGCGGAGGCGCTGGGCGGGCAGCTGGCCCGGGTGGCGGAGCTGGCGTCCTCGGGTGACGTCGACCCGGTGGATGTCGGGTGGTCGTTGGTGTCGTCGCGGGCGGTGCTGGAGCACCGGGCGGTGGTGCTGGGCCCGGATGTGGTCACCGCCGGGGCGGGTGCGGTTCGGGCGGGTGTGGGGTTCCTGTTCGCGGGCCAGGGTGGTCAGCGGGTGGGGATGGGGCGGGAGTTGTACGAGGCGTTCCCGGTGTTCCGGGAGGCGTTCGACGAGGTGTGCGCGGTGCTCGACGCGCCGGTGGCCGAGGTCGTCGCCTCGGGTGAGGGGCTCGGCCGCACCGGGCTGGCGCAGCCGGCGCTGTTCGCGCTGGAGGTGGCGCTGTTCCGGCTGCTCGCCTCCTGGGGTGTGGCTCCGCGTGTGCTGGTGGGGCATTCGGTGGGTGAGATCGCGGCGGCGCATGTGGCCGGGGTTCTGGATCTGGTGGACGCGTGTGCGCTGGTGTCGGCGCGGGCCCGGTTGATGGACGCGCTGCCCGCCGGTGGGGCGATGGTCGCGGTGGAGGCGGCCGAGGAGGAGGTCCTCCCGCTGCTCACCGGGCTCGCGGAGGTGGGTGTCGCGGCGGTCAACTCGCGGACGTCGGTGGTGGTTTCGGGGGCGGAGGGCGCGGTTCGCGCGGTTGTCGAGGCGCTGCCGGGCCGCCGGACCAAGCGGCTGGAGGTGAGCCATGCGTTCCATTCCCCGCTGATGGCCCCGATGTTGGAGGACTTCCGTGCGGTGGTGGCGGGTCTGGCCTTCCACCCGCCGCGTCTTGCGGCGGTCTCGACGGTCACCGGTCTGCCGGTCGACGGTGAGTGGTGTGACCCGGCCTACTGGGTGGAGCACGTGTCCCGCACGGTCCGTTTCGCGGACGCGGTCGAGGCGGCGGGTGTGGGCGCCTGGGTCGAACTCGGCCCGGACGGTGTGCTCTCGGCCCTCGTCGACGCCGCCGCGCCCGCGCTGCGCGGGGACCGGCCGGAGTGCCGCCAGGCGGTGACGGCCCTCGCGCACGCCTTCGTCCACGGTACGGACGTCGACTGGCCGGCGCTGTTCGCGGGCCATGACCCGCGTCTGGTCGAGCTGCCGACGTATGCCTTCCAGCGCGAGCGCTACTGGCTGAAGCCGGCGACACGCACCGGGGCGGGCAGCCCGGTCTCCCGCGATTCCCTGCTCTACCACGTGGGTTGGCAACCACTCGACCTGCCGCGCCGGGATGCCGTGCCCGGCACCTGGCTGGTCGTCACATCGCCCGGACCGGATCGGGACGAGCTCCTGGCGGAGGCCGCCCGGCGCCTGGGGACCCTGGTCGAGAACGTCGTCCGGGTCGAGCTCGACCCCGCCGTCGAGCTCGACGAGCAGGCGGTCGCCGGGCTGCTGCGCCGGATCGCGGGCGAGGCGCCCCTCGCGGGCGCGGTGTCGCTGCTCGGTCCGCGCGCGGGGGCGCTGGTGGCGGTCGCCCGTGCGCTGGACACGATCCCGCTGTGGTGCCTCACGCGCAACGCCGTGGCGGCCACCGCCGAGGATCCGGCGGTGGATCCGGACGGCGCCGGCCCGTGGGCGGTCGCGCGTGTGCTCGGCTGGGAGCTGGCCGAGAGCTGGGGCGGAGTCGTCGACCTGCCCGCCGCGCCGACCGAGGAGGACTGGAACCGGCTGCGCGACGTGCTGGCCGCCGGCCAGGACGCGGACGACCAGCTTGCCGTGCGGGCCGGGCGGGTCCTCACCCGGCGGCTGCGGCCCGCGCGCGCCGGGGGCAGCGCGGTCGGCCTGAGCGGAACGGTCGCGGTCGTCGGTGACCTCGGGCCCCGGGCCGGTGTGCTCGCGGACTGGCTGCTGGGCGTCGGCGCCGACCGGGTCGTCCTGGTCGGCGCACCGGGCGGCACGGGCCGGGCGGACGAGGGAGTCGGCAAGCCCGGACTCCCGGACCGGGTCGAGCGCGCGGAGTGGAACGCCGCCACCCGGGCGGAGCTCGCCGGGAGCGCCGTCGTCCTGCTCGAAGAAGCACACGGCGACACCACGACCCTGACGGCCGAGCAGTGGCACCGGCTGGTCACCGCCCGGACGGAACAGCTGAAGGACCTGCACGAGTGGGCCGGGGCCGGGATGCTGCTGGTGCTCTGCTCCGCCGTCGGCGTCATCGGCGGCGCCGCGTCGCCCACCGTGACCCAGACCGCGGCGGAGGCCGTGGTCCGGCACCGCCGGTCCCTGGGTCTTCCCGGGCTGTCGGTGGCCGTCGGCCCGGACGAGGACGGGCCGGGCGCCCTCGGGTTCCGCCCGGTCGGTCTGCGCGAGGCGCTGGGGCTGGTGAGCACCGGCCGGGAAAACACCGTCGTCGCCGACGTCGACTGGGAGCAGGTGGTCTCGGCGCCGACCGTGGCGCGCGCCCACCGCTTCGTCGCCGAGCTGCCCGAGGTCAGGGCCCTGCTCGGGGCGGACGCCCGGGCACTGCGCGACCGGCTCGCCGGTCTGGCGGACGCGGACCGCCGCCAGGCGCTCGTCGCCCTGGTCCGGACCGAGGTCGCCGAGGTGCTCGGCTACGCGGAGTCCGGGCCCCTGGAGACCGCCCGCGCCTTCACCGAGCTCGGGCTGACCTCGCTGACCGCCGTCGACCTGCGCAATCGCCTGAACGCGCGGACCGGCCTCCGCCTGGCCGTCTCGCTCGCCTTCGACCGCCCCACGGTCGAGGCGGTCGCGGACCACCTGGCGGCGGAACTGCTCGGTGCGGACGACGACCAACTGCCCGTCGCACCGGCCGCGGTCACCGACGAACCGATGGCGATCGTCGGCATGGCGTGCCGCTTCCCCGGCGGGATCGGCTCGCCGGAGGACCTGTGGCGGGTCGTCGCCGACGGCGCCGACATGATCGAGCCGTTCCCCACCGACCGCGGCTGGAACATCGAGGACCTCTACGACCCGGACGCCGGCGCCCCGGGAAAGACCTACACCGCAGAGGGCGGCTTCCTCCGGGGGGCGACCGAGTTCGATGCCGGGTTCTTCGGGATCTCGCCGCGGGAGGCGCTTGGCATGGACCCGCAGCAGCGCCAACTGCTGGAGACGGCGTGGGAGGCCTTCGAGCAGGCCGGCATCGACCCCGCGGCGCTGCGCAACAGCCCGACCGGGGTGTTCGTCGGCGGCAACGGTCAGGACTACGCGACGTCCATGACCCGCGTCCCGGCCGGCGTCGACGGGTATCTGATGACCGGCAACGCGGCCAGTGTGCTGGCCGGCCGGATCGCGTACGCCTTCGGCTTCACCGGTCCGGCGCTGACCGTGGACACCGCCTGTTCCTCGTCGCTGGTGGCGTTGCACCTGGCGGCGCAGGCGTTGCGCGGTGGTGAGTGTGCGTTGGGTGTGGTGGGCGGGGTGACGGTGATGTCGTCGCCGGGGACGTTCGTGGAGTTCTCGCGGCAGCGGGGGTTGGCGGCGGACGGTCGGTGCAAGTCGTTCTCGGCGGACGCGGACGGGACGGGTTGGTCGGAGGGTGTGGGGGTGCTGCTGCTGGAGCGGCTCTCGGATGCCCGTCGGTTGGGTCACCGGGTGTTGGCGGTGGTGCGGGGCAGTGCGGTGAACCAGGACGGTGCGTCGAACGGTCTGACGGCGCCGAACGGTCCCTCGCAGGAGCGGGTGATCCGGCAGGCGTTGGCGAGTGCGGGGTTGTCGGCTGCGGATGTGGACGCGGTGGAGGCGCACGGGACGGGCACCCGGCTGGGTGACCCGATCGAGGCGGAGGCGTTGCTGGCGACGTACGGGCGCGGGCGGGACGCGGACCGGCCGCTGTATCTGGGGTCGGTGAAGTCGAACATCGGGCATACGCAGGCGGCCGCGGGTGTGGCCGGCGTGATCAAGATGGTGATGGCGCTGCGCAGCGGTCTGCTGCCGCGTTCCCTGCACCTCGACACCCCGACACCCCACGTCGACTGGTCCAAGGGTGCCGTCGAGCTGTTGAGCGAAGCCCGGGAGTGGGCTTCTGGCGAGCGTCCGCGTCGCGCCGGCATCTCCTCCTTCGGTGCGAGCGGCACGAACGCGCATGTGATCGTGGAGGAGGGGGATCCGGCGGCGGTCGCGGTGGGCGGTGACCGGGCGGCGATGCCGGTGGTGCCGTGGGTGGTGTCGGCGCGCTCGGCGGAGGCACTGAGCGGGCAGCTGGCCCGGGTGGCGGAGCTGGCGTCCTCGGGCGATGTCGATCCGGTGGACGTGGGCTTCTCGTTGGCGACGTCGCGGGCGGTGCTGGAGCACCGGGCGGTGGTGCTGGGCGCCGATGGCTCCGAACTCGTCGCGGCCGAGCCGGTGTTGTCCTCGCCGGGTGCGGTTCGGACCGGTGTGGGGTTCCTGTTCGCGGGTCAGGGTGGTCAGCGGGTGGGGATGGGGCGGGAGTTGTACGAGGCGTTCCCGGTGTTCCGGGCGGCGTTCGACGAGGTGTGCGCGGTGCTCGACGCGCCGGTGGCCGAGGTCGTCGCCTCGGGTGAGGGGCTGGGTCGTACGGGGTCGGCGCAGCCGGCGCTGTTCGCGCTGGAGGTGGCGCTGTTCCGGCTGCTCGCCTCCTGGGGTGTGGCTCCGCGTGTGCTGGTGGGGCATTCGGTGGGTGAGATCGCGGCGGCGCATGTGGCCGGGGTTCTGGACCTGGTGGACGCGTGTGCGCTGGTGTCGGCGCGGGCCCGGTTGATGGACGCGCTGCCCGCCGGTGGGGCGATGGTCGCGGTGGAGGCGGCCGAGGAGGAGGTCCTCCCGCTGCTCACCGGGCTCGCGGAGGTGGGTGTCGCGGCGGTCAACTCGCCTACTTCGGTGGTGGTTTCGGGTGCGGAGGGCGCGGTTCGCGCGGTTGTCGAGGCGCTGCCGGGCCGCCGCACCAAGCGACTCGATGTCAGCCACGCGTTCCACTCCCCGCTGATGGCCCCGATGCTGGAGGACTTCCGTGCGGTGGTGGCGGGTCTGGCCTTCCACCCGCCGCGCGTTGCGGCGGTCTCGACCGTCACCGGCCTGCCCGTCGAGAACGAGTGGTGTGACCCGGCCTACTGGGTGGAGCACGTGTCCCGCACGGTCCGCTTCGCGGACGCGGTCGAGGCGGCGGGTGTGGGCGCCTGGGTCGAACTCGGCCCGGACGGTGTGCTCTCCGCCCTCCTCGACGCTGCCGCGCCCGCGCTGCGCGGGGACCGGCCGGAGGCCCGCCAGGCGGTGACGGCCCTCGCGCACGCCTTCGTCCACGGTACGGACGTCGACTGGGCGGCGCTGTTCGCGGGTCATGACCCGCGTCTGGTCGAGCTGCCGACGTATGCCTTCCAGCGCGAGCGCTACTGGCTGGAGCCCGTCACGGGTGACGTCGCCTCCGCCGGACTCACCGACGCCGCCCACCCGCTGCTCGCCGCCGTGGTCGAACTCCCGGACGGCGGGACGGTGCTGACCGGGCGGATCTCCCTCGCCACCCACCCCTGGCTCACCGGCCATGCGGTCCTGGGTTCAGTCCTGCTGCCGGGCTCGGCCTTCGTCGAGCTGGTGCTGACGGCCGGGCGGCGCGTCGGGTGCCCGAGGCTGGAGGAGCTGGTGCTGTCCGCTCCGCTGGTGCTGCCGCGTTCGGGGGCCGTCCAGCTCCAGGTCGTGGTGGAGGCTCCGGACGGTTCGGGCAGCCGGGTCGTGGCGGTGTACTCGCGGCCGGCCGCCGACGACGCCGATCCCGAGTGGACCCAGCACGTGACGGGTTCGGTGGGTGCGGCCGAGGCCGAGCCCGGCGCGGGGGCCGACCAGCCGGCCGGCGATGCCGTCGAGCGTGATCTGACCGGCCTGTACGAGGAGTTGACCGATCGGGGCTATGCCTACGGCCCGGTGTTCCAGGGCCTGCGACGGCTCTGGAAGGCGGGTGACGAGGTCGTCGCGGAGATCGAGCTGCCCTCGGGCGCGCCCGGTGCGACCGGCGACTACGTCCTCCACCCCGCCCTGCTGGACGCGGTGGTGCACCCGTTGCTGCCGGGGGTGGTGGACGACGAGCGGGCGGCCGGGCTGCCGTTCGCCTGGAGCGGAGTGAGCGTGTTCGCGCCGGGGACGTCGCGGCTGCGGGTGCGGATCGTGCCGATCGGTCCGGACACGGTGTCGCTGCACATGGCGGACGACGGCGGTCGGACGGTCGCCAGGATCGACTCCCTGGCGTGGCGGGAAGTGACCGCGGATGCCGTTCGGGCCGCCGGTCACGACGCGCTGTTCGAGGTGGTGTGGCAGCAGGTCGAGCCGGTGTCGGCGGCAGGCCCGGCGGAGTCGACCGCGACGTGGGCGCTGCTCGGCGCGCCGAGTGACGAACTCCCGCTCCACTACGCCGATGTGGCCGCGCTCGGTGTCGCGCTCGACGCGGGGGCGCCGCTGCCGTCGGTCGTGCTGGCCCGGCTGGCCGCCGGTGACCCGGCCGACCCGGTCACCACGGTCGGTGACGCGCTGGAGCTGGTCCAGGCCTGGTTGGCGGACGCGCGGCTGACCGGGGCCCGGCTGGTGGTCGTCACCACCGGCGCCACCGGTCCCACCGCTCCCGCCCGCCCGGACGCCACCGGCGCCACCGGCCCCACCGCCGTCGACCTGGCCGGAGCCGCGGCCTGGGGCCTGCTGAAGTCGGCGCAGACCGAGCACCCCGACCGGCTGGTGCTGGTCGACGTCGACGACCTGGACGCGGCCTGGCCGCTGCTGCCGGGCGCGGTGGCCTCCGGCGAGCCGCAACTGGCCCTGCGGGCAGGCACCGTACTGGTCCCCAGGGTGGCCCGGCCGTCGGCCGGGGGCGACGTCCCGGTGGCGTTCCCGGCCACGGGGACGACGCTGATCACCGGTGGTACCGGTGTGCTGGGCGGGATGTTCGCCCGCCACCTGGTGCGTGCCCACGGCGTCCGCCGGCTGCTGCTGGCCGGCCGCCGGGGCCCGGACGGACCGGGCGTCGCCGAACTCGTCCGGGAGCTGGAGGAGTCGGGCGCCGAGGTCGAGGTGGCGGCCTGTGACGTGACCGACCGGGCGGCGCTGGCCGCGCTGCTGGCCGCCGTCCCCGCCGAGCACCCGCTGACCGCCGTCCTGCACCTGGCCGGGGTGGCCGACGACGGCGTCATCGACTCGCTGACCCGCCGCCGGGTCGCCGACGTGCTCGCGCCCAAGGCGGACACCGCCTGGCACCTGCACGAGCTGACCCTCGGCCTGGACCTGTCGGCGTTCGTCGTGTTCTCCTCGGTCGCCGCCACCTTCGGGGCGCCCGGACAGGGCAACTACGCGGCCGCCAACGGCTATCTGGACGCCCTGGCGCTGCACCGCCGGGCCCGGGGCCTCCCGGCGCTGGCCCTGTCCTGGGGCCTGTGGGCACGGGAGAGCGGCATCACCGGCCGTCTCGGCGCGGCGGACCTGCGCCGGCTCGCCCGGGCCGGGATCATCGCGCTGGACGACGCCACCGGCCTCGACCTGTTCGACGCGGCGCTCGCGGCGGGGCGGCCGTGGCTGCTGCCGATGCGGCTGGACACCAAGGCCCTGCGGGCCCAGGGCGAGGCGATGCCCGCGGTGCTGCGCGGCCTGGTCGGCCGGCCCCGGCGGGCCGGCGCGGCGGCCGGGGCGCCCGAGGAGACCCTGGTGGACCGGCTGGCGCGCACCGCGCCGGAGGACCGGGACGGGCTGATCGACGAGGTGGTGTGCCGCGAGATCGCGGTCGTCCTCGGCCACGCCGGGGCCGACGGGATCGACCGCGACCGGACCTTCGCGGAGCTGGGTTTCGACTCGCTGACCGCGGTGGACCTGCGCAACCGGCTGACCGCCCTGGCGGGGCGGCGCCTGCCGGCCACGCTGGCCTTCGACTACCCGACGCCGACCGCGCTGGTGGGCTATCTGCGCACCGAACTGCGGGCGCGGGTGCCGGAGGCCGGCCACCCGGTGCTGGACCGGCTGGAGGCGCTGGAGGCCACCACGGGCACGACCGGGCTCGACCCGGCCACCCGGGAGCGGGCGGTGGAGCGGCTGCGCGCGCTGCTCTCCCATTGGACGGCCGACACCGAGGCGGCCCAGGTCACCGAAAGGCTGGCCGACGCCTCCGCCGACGAGGTCTACGACTTTGTCACCAGGGAACTCGGGATCTCCCTCAGCTGAGCACGTCTGTACGCGACACCGATCGGGGCGGAAGAGATGGCGAACGACGAGAAGTTGCTGAACTACCTGAAGCAGGTCTCCGCGGACCTCTACCAGGCCCGGCACCAGCTGCGGGAGTTCGAGGAGCGGGACCAGGAGCCCATCGCGATCGTCGGGATGGGGTGCCGGTTCCCCGGTGGGGTGGCCTCGCCGGAGGACCTCTGGCGGCTGCTGGCCGACGGCGGTGACGCGATCACCCCGTTCCCCACCAACCGGGGCTGGCCGACCGACCTGTTCGACCCGGACCCGGACCGCACCGGCAAGACGTACAGCACGGACGGCGGATTCCTGCACGGCGCGGGGGAGTTCGACGCCGAGTTCTTCGGGATGAGCCCGCGGGAGGCGATGGGCGTCGACGCCCAGCAGCGGCTGCTGCTGGAGACCGCCTGGGAGACGCTCGAACGGGCCGGGATCGACCCGACCTCCGTCCGGGACCAGCCGCTCGGGGTCTTCACCGGGGTGATGTACGCGGACTACGGGGCCCGCTTCCTGACCGCGCCGGAGGGCTTCGAGGGTTATCTCGGGCACGGCAGCGCGGCGAGCATCGCCTCCGGGCGGATCGCCTACAACCTGGGCCTGACCGGCCCCGCGATCACGGTGGACACCGCCTGCTCGTCGTCGCTGGTGGCGCTGCACCTGGCGATCCGGGCGCTGCGGGCGGGCGAGTGCTCGATGGCCCTGGCCGGCGGCGTCACCGTGATGTCCTCCCCGGCGGTCTTCGTCGAGTTCTCCCGCCAGCGCGGGCTCTCCTCCGACGGCCGCTGCAAGTCCTTCTCGGCCGCCGCGGACGGCGTCGGCTGGTCCGAGGGCGTCGGCCTGCTGCTGGTCGAGCGGCTGTCGGACGCCCGGCGCAACGGGCACCAGGTGCTCGCGGTGGTGCGCGGCTCGGCCGTGAACCAGGACGGCGCGTCCAACGGTCTCACCGCGCCGAACGGCCCCGCCCAGCAGCGGGTGATCCGGCAGGCGCTGGCGAACGCCGGGCTGACCCCGGCCGACGTGGACGTGGTCGAGGCGCACGGCACCGGCACCCGGCTCGGCGACCCGATCGAGGCGGAGGCCCTGCTGGCCACCTACGGGCGCGAGCGGGCCGGGGACCGGCCGCTCTACCTCGGGTCGGTGAAGTCCAACATCGGGCACACCCAGGCCGCCGCCGGCGTCGCCGGCATCATCAAGCTGGTCATGGCCCTGCGCAACGGCGTCCTGCCCCGCACCCTGCACGTGGACGCCCCCTCCCCGCACATCGAGTGGGAGACCGGGGCCGTCCGGCTGCTCGACCGCGAGCAGGCCTGGGCGCCGGGGGACCGGCTCCGGCGGGGCGCCGTGTCCTCGTTCGGCATCAGCGGCACCAACGCGCACGTCGTGCTGGAGGAGGCACCCGAGGACGCGCCGGAGGCGGCCGAGGAGCCGGCCGCCGGGCCGGACCGGACGCCGGCCGTGCTGCCCTGGGTCCTCTCCGCCCGCAGCGCCGCCGCCCTGCGGGCGCAGGCGGCCCGGCTGGCCGCCTGGCCCGCGCCCGACCTCGCCGACGCGGGCCGGTCGCTGCTCGCCACGCGCGCCGCGTTCGAGCACCGGGCGGTCGTGCTCGGGGCCGACCACGCGGAGCTGGTGGCCGGGCTCACCGCGGTGGCCGAGGACTCCGCCGGAGCGGTCGTGGGTACCGCCGGCGTGCCCGGCGGCACCGTCTTCGTCTTCCCCGGCCAGGGCTCGCAGTGGCTCGGCATGGCCGCCGAACTGCTCGACGGCTCACCGGCGTTCGCCGCCGCGATGGCCGAGTGCGACGAGGTGCTCGGCGAGCTGACCGGCTGGTCCGTGCTCGACCTGCTGGCCGAGACCGAGGACGAGTCCGCCCTGGCGCGCGTCGACGTGGTCCAGCCCGCCCTGTTCGCGGTCATGGTGTCGCTGGCGGCGGCCTGGCGGGCGATCGGGGTGGCCCCGGCCGCGGTGATCGGGCACTCGCAGGGCGAGATCGCGGCCGCCTGCGTCGCCGGCGCGCTGTCGCTGCGCGACGCGGCCCGCGTGGTGGTGCTGCGCAGCCGCGCGCTGACCGAACTGGCCGGCCTCGGCGGCATGGCGTCCGTCCCGCTGCCCCTCGCCGAGGTCGAGGAGCGGATCGCCGGGTACGGCGGGGCGCTCTCGGTGGCGGCCGTCAACGGCCCCCGGACGGTGGTCGTCTCCGGCTCCGCCGCCGAACTCGACGACCTGCTCGCCGTACTGGCCGCCGAGGACGTCCGGGCCCGCCGCATCCCGGTGGACTACGCCTCGCACTCCGCGCACGTCGAGGGCATCCAGGACCGGCTGCTGGCCGAACTCCGGGACCTCGCACCGCGTTCCGCCGACACCCCGCTCTGGTCCACGGTGACCGGCGAGTGGCTGGACACCGCGGAGATGGACGCCCACTACTGGTACGAGAACCTGCGCCGCACGGTGCGCTTCGCCGACGGCACGGCGGCCCTGCTGGACTCCGGGCACCACGCGTTCGTGGAGCTCAGCCCGCACCCGGTGCTCACCATGGGCATCGGGGAGACGGCCGAGGAGCGCGGCGCCGAGCACGCCGTCGTGGTCGGCTCGCTGCGCCGCCACCACGGCGGCCTGCACCAGTTGCTGACCAACGCGGCCGCACTCCACGTGCGGGGCGTGCCGGTCGACTGGACGGCCCTGCTCGGCGGCCCGCGCCGACCGGTCGAGCTGCCCACCTACGCGTTCCAGCACACCGACTACTGGCTCCGCTCCGACGGCTCGGTGGGCGACGTCACGGCCGCCGGCCTCGGGCTCGCGGGCCACCCGCTGCTCGGCGCCTCGGTCGAACTGGCCGGCGGCGGCGTCGTCCTGACCGGTCGGCTCTCGCTGAGCAGCCACCCGTGGCTCGCCGACCACGCCGTGCTGGACACCGTGCTGCTGCCCGGTACCGGGCTGGTCGAGCTCGTCACCACGGCCGGCGACCGGGTCGGCTGCGGCCGGATCGAGGACCTCACGCTGACCGCACCGCTGCTGCTGCCCGCCCAGGGCGCCGTCCAGATCCAGGTCGTCATCGGCCCGGCCGACGAGCACGGCCAGCGCGAGGCGTCCGTGCACTCGCGCCCCGAACCGGCCGACGGGGCGGAGCCGGTCTGGACCGGCCACGCCACCGGTGTGGTCGCCCCCGGCGCCGGGGCACCCGCCGAGGTGGGCGCCTGGCCGCCGCCCGGCGCGGTCGAGGTGGACCTCGACGGCGTCTACGCCCGGCTGGCCGGGCTCGGCCACGGCTACGGACCGCAGTTCCAGGGCCTGCGCCGGGTGTGGCGGCGCGACGGCGAGCTGTTCGCCGAGACCGCGCTCAGCCCGGAACAGACCGCCGAGGCGGGCCGGTTCGTGCTCCACCCCGCCCTGTTCGACGCCGCCCTGCACCCGCTGCTGCGCGGTGTCGTCGACGACGGCCGGCACGGCGGCCTGCCGTTCGCGTGGAGCGGCGTCGAGGTGCACGCCTCCGGCGCCACCCGGCTCAGGGTCCGGCTCACCCCGACGGGGCCCGACTCCGTCGCGCTGGCCCTCGCCGACGCCGACGGCGCGCCCGTCGCCTCCGTCGCCACGCTGACCTGGCGCGAGGTCGACCCGGCGGCGCTGCGCGGCGCGGCCCGCGACCACGACGCGCTGTTCCGGATCGACTGGCGTCCGGCCACCGCCACCCGGCCGGCGCCCGAGCGGCCGGTCCTGCTGGCCGCCGCGGACCTCGCCGGGGCCTTCCCCACCGCCCCCGGGCACCCGGACCTGGCCGCGCTGCGCCGGGCACTGGACGACGGCGCACCCGTGCCCGAGCTGGTCCTGACCGGCCTCGCGCCGGGTACCGGCGACCCGCTCGCGGACACCCACACCGCCGTCACCGGGACGGCCGCCCTGCTCACCGACTGGCTGTCCGACGAGCGGCTGGCCGGTACCCGGCTCGCCGTGGTCACCCGGGGGGCCGTCGACGGCACCGACCTGGCGTCCGCGAGCGTCCGCGGCCTGGTGCGGGCCGCCGCCACCGAGCACCCCGGGCGCTTCCTGCTCGTCGACTCGGCCGACGGCTCCGCGTCGGGCGGCGAAACGGCCCAGGCGTCCTCCGACGCCTGGGCGGCGGCCCTGGCCGTCGACGAGCCGGAGGTCCTGCTCCGCGACGGCGCCGTCCTGGTGCCCCGCCTGGCCCGCCTGCCCGCCGCCGACACCGCCGCCGACTCCGCTACCGGCACCGACTCCGTTACCGACACCGCCGGGGCCGGCCCGTTCGACCCCGACGGCACCGTGCTGGTCACCGGCGCCACCGGTGCCCTCGGCACCCGGCTCGCCCACCACCTGGTCCGCGAGCACGGGGTGCGGCACCTCCTGCTGGTCAGCCGCTCCGGTCCGGCCGCGCCCGGCGCCGCCGCCCTGCGGGACGAGCTGGCCGCGCTCGGCGCCGAGGCCACCGTGGCGGCCTGCGACGTCGGCGACCGGGCCGCGCTCGCCGCCCTGCTCGCCGCCGTCCCCGCCGACCGGCCGCTGCGCGCGGTCGTGCACACCGCCGGCGTCCTCGACGACGGGCTCGTCACCTCGCTCACGCCGGAGCGGTTCGCCACCGTGCTGCGCCCGAAGGCCGACGCGGCCTGGCACCTGCACGAGCTCACCCGGGAGCTCGACCTCACCGCCTTCGTCCTCTACTCCTCGGCCGCCGCCACCTTCGGCGGCGCGGGCCAGGCCAACTACGCGGCGGCCAACGCCTTCCTCGACGCCCTGCCCGCCCACCGGGGCCGACTCGGCCTGCCGGCGACGACGCTCGCGTGGGGGCTCTGGGAGTCCGGCGGCGCGATGACCGGCGAACTGACCGGCACCGACCGCGAGCGGATCGCCCGGGCCGGTATGCGCCCGCTCGGCGACGCGGACGGCCTCGCCCTGTTCGACACGGTGCTGCGGGAGCGCCGCGGCTGGGCGCTGCCCACCCGGCTCGACCTGGCCGCCCTGCGCGGCCTCGGCAGCCAACTCCCGCCCCTGCTCAGCGGACTGGTTCGGCCCACCGCGCGTCGCGGTACCGCCGGAACGGGCGAGAGCGCCTCCGCCCTGGCCGGCCGGCTGGCCGGGCTCGCTCCCGCCGACCGCACCCGGGCCCTGGCCGACCTCGTCCGCACCCAGGTCGCCGAGGTGCTCGGGCACCGCGACGGGTCGGCCATCGAGGCGGACCGGCCGTTCACCGAGCTGGGCTTCGACTCGCTGACCGCCGTCGAACTGCGCAACCGGCTCAGGAACGCGACCGGCCTGAAGCCCTCCGCCACCCTCGTCTTCGACTACCCGAGCGTGGCCGCGCTCACCGCCCACCTCGACGCCGAACTCGGCGGCGCGGCGGCGGCCGGCCCGGAGACCCTCCCGGCCCCGTCCGCGGCCTCGCCCGACGACGACCCGATCGTCATCGTCGGCATGGCCTGCCGCTACCCCGGCGGGGTCGACTCGCCCGAGGACCTGTGGCAGCTGGTCACCGACGGCGTGGACGCCATCCGGCCGTTCCCCGCCGAACGCGGCTGGAGCATCGAGGACCTGTACGACGCCGACCCGGACGCGCCCGGCAAGACCTACACGGTCGAGGGCGGCTTCCTGGACGACGTGGACCGGTTCGACGCCGGGTTCTTCGGGATCTCCCCGCGGGAGGCACTCAGCATGGACCCGCAGCAGCGCCTGCTGCTGGAGACCACCTGGGAGGTGTTCGAGCACGCGGGCATCGACCCGCAGTCGCTGCGCGGCAGCCAGACCGGCGTCTTCGCCGGCATCAGCGGCCAGGACCACGCGGGGATCCTCGCCAAGGCCCCCGAGTTCGAGGGCTACCTGCTGACCGGCAGCGCCGGCGCGATCGCCTCCGGCCGGATCGCCTACACCTTCGGCTTCACCGGTCCGACGCTGACCGTCGACACCGCCTGCTCCTCCTCGCTGGTGGCCATCCACCTGGCGGCGCAGGCGCTGCGCAACGGCGAGTGCTCGATGGCGCTGGCGAGCGGTGTGATCGTGATGTCCACCCCGACCCTGTTCGTGGAGTTCTCACGGCAGCGGGTCGGCGCGCCGGACGGCCGCTGCAAGTCGTTCTCGGCGGCCGCCGACGGCGCGGGCTGGTCCGAGGGCGCCGGCGTGCTGCTGCTGGAGCGGCTCTCGGACGCCCGGCGGCTCGGCCACCGGGTCTGGGCGGTGCTGCGGGGCAGTGCGGTGAACCAGGACGGTGCGTCGAACGGTCTGACGGCGCCGAACGGTCCCTCGCAGGAGCGGGTGATCCGGCAGGCGTTGGCGAGTGCGGGGTTGTCGGCGGCGGATGTGGACGCGGTGGAGGCGCACGGGACGGGCACCCGGCTGGGTGACCCGATCGAGGCGCAGGCCCTGCTGGCGACGTACGGGCGCGACCGCGACGCGGACCGGCCGCTCTACCT
Source organism: Kitasatospora sp. NPDC022856 (assembly GCF_055561235.1). Classification (NCBI taxonomy): domain Bacteria; kingdom Bacillati; phylum Actinomycetota; class Actinomycetes; order Kitasatosporales; family Streptomycetaceae; genus Kitasatospora; species Kitasatospora sp. NPDC022856. The sequence continues at coordinate 169,963 of NZ_JBVHHE010000005.1, forward strand.
CGGGTCGGTGAAGTCCAACATCGGCCACACCCAGCACGCGGCGGGGATGGCCGGCGTGATCAAGATGGCGCTGGCGATGCAGCACGGCGTCCTGCCCCGGACGCTCCACCTGGACGAGCCCAGCCCTTACGTCGACTGGTCGGCCGGGGCGGTGGAGTTGCTGGATGAGGCCCGGGAGTGGTCCGCGGGTGACCGTCCGCGTCGCGCCGGGGTCTCCTCGTTCGGGATCAGTGGCACGAACGCGCATGTGATCCTCGAAGAGGGGGATCCGGCGGCGGTCGCGGTGGACGGTGACCGGGCGGCCATGCCGGCGATGCCGGTGGTGCCGTGGGTGGTGTCGGCGCGGTCGGCGGAGGCGCTGGGCGGGCAGTTGGCCCGGGTGGCGGAGCTGGTCTCCTCGGGCGATGTCGACCCGGTGGATGTCGGGTGGTCGTTGGCGACGTCGCGGGCGGTGTTCGAGCACCGTGCGGTGCTGCTGGGCGCCGACGGCTCCGAACTCGTCGCGGCCGAGCCGGTGTTGTCCTCGCCGGGTGCGGTTCGGACCGGTGTGGGGTTCCTGTTCGCGGGCCAGGGTGGTCAGCGGGTGGGCATGGGGCGGGAGTTGTACGAGGCGTTCCCGGTGTTCCGGGAGGCGTTCGACGAGGTGTGCGCGGTGCTCGACGCGCCGGTGGCCGAGGTCGTCGCCTCGGGTGAGGGGCTGGGCCGCACCGGGCTGGCGCAGCCGGCGCTGTTCGCGCTGGAGGTGGCGCTGTTCCGGCTGCTCGCCTCCTGGGGTGTGGCTCCGCGTGTGCTGGTGGGGCATTCGGTGGGTGAGATCGCGGCCGCGCACGTGGCCGGGGTTCTGGACCTGGCGGACGCGGGTGCGCTGGTGTCGGCGCGGGCCCGGTTGATGGACGCGCTGCCCGCCGGTGGGGCGATGGTCGCGGTGGAGGCGGCCGAGGAGGAGGTCCTCCCGCTGCTCGCCGGGCTTGCGGAGGTGGGTGTCGCGGCGGTCAACTCGCCGACTTCGGTGGTGCTTTCGGGCGCGGAGGACGCGGTTCGTGCGGTCGTCGAGGCGCTGCCGGGCCGCCGGACCAAGCGGCTGGAGGTGAGCCACGCGTTCCACTCCCCGCTGATGGCCCCGATGCTGGAGGACTTCCGTGCGGTGGTGGCGGGTCTGGCCTTCCACCCGCCGCGTCTTGCGGCGGTCTCGACCGTCACCGGTCTGCCGGTCGACGGTGAGTGGTGCGACCCGGCCTACTGGGTGGAGCACGTGTCCCGCACGGTCCGCTTCGCGGACGCGGTCGAGGCGGCGGGTGTGGGCGCCTGGGTCGAACTCGGCCCGGACGGTGTGCTCTCGGCCCTCGTCGACGCTGCCGCGCCCGCGCTGCGCGGGGACCGGCCGGAGGCCCGCCAGGCGGTGACGGCCCTCGCGCACGCCTTCGTCCACGGTACGGACGTCGACTGGCCGGCGCTGTTCGCGGGCCATGACCCGCGTCCGGTCGAGCTGCCGACGTACGCCTTCCAGCGCGAGCGCTACTGGCTGGAGCCGGCGGCCGGGGGCGATGTGTCCTCGGCGGGGCTGTCCGACACCGGGCACCCGCTGCTCGCCGCCTCGGCCGAACTCCCGGACGGCGGAGCGCTGCTGACCGGGCGGATCTCCCTCGCCACGCACCCCTGGCTGGCCGACCACGCGATCGACGGGGTGGTCGTGCTCCCCGGTTCGCTGCTGCTCGACCTGGTGATCGCCGCCGGTGACCGGGCGGGCGCGCCCCGGGTGGCGGAGGCGACGGCGACGGTGCCGCTCGCCCTGCCGGAGCAGGGCGCGATCCGGGTCCAGGTGGTCGTCGGGGCGGCGGACGGCGCCGGCCTGCGGTCGGTCGTCGTGCGGTCGTGCCCCGAGGCGGGCGACGGAGAGGAATGGACCGTCCATCTGACGGCCGCCGTCGGTGCCGAGCGGGAACCGGTCGGTCCGGTGGTCTGGCGGCCGGGCACGGAGCTAGCCGCCGACACGGTGGCGGAGCGGATCGCCGACCAGGGCATCGCGTACGGACCGGCGTTCCCGGGGCCGCGGCGGGTCTGGCAGGAGGGGGCCCGGGTGTGGGCCGAGGTCGAACTGGCCGAACCGGGGGCGTTCGTCCTGCACCCGGCGCTGTTCGACGCGGCGGTCCGGGCGTGGACCGCCGCCCGGGACGCGTCGGGGCCGCTGGTGCCGGTGTCCTGGACGGAGGTGCAGGTGCACGCCGCCGGGGCCACCGCCGTCCGGGCCGTGATCGGCCGCGCGGAGGCGACGGGGGCGACGGAGTCGGACCAGGACACGGACGCGGACACCGTCTCCGTGGTCCTGACGGACCACGACGGCATGGTGGTCGCCTCGGCCGGTTCGGTGCGGCTCGCGCCGGCGCCGTCCGCCGGGCGGCGCGGCGAGCCGGACGCCCTGTTCCGGCTGGAGTGGCAGCCGGCCGCCACCGCGGCGCCGGTGGACCGTGCCGACTGGGCGGTCCTCGGCGACCGGCCCGGCGGCCCGGAGGGCATCCGCGCGTTCCCCGGTCTCGGTGCGCTGGCCGCCGCGGTCGACACCGGCACGGCAGTGCCGCCGGTGGTGCTGGTCCGGGTGACGGCGCCCGCCGGGGACGTCCCGGCCGCCGCCCACACGGCGGTCGGGGAGGCGCTGGCGCTCGTCCAGGAGTGGCTGGCCGACGAGCGGTTCGCCGAGTCCCGGCTGGTGTTCGTCTGCGCCGGGGCGACCGACGGCGGCGATCCGGTGGCCGCCGCCGTCTGGGGGCTGGTCCGCTCCGCGCGGTCGGAGCACCCGGGCCGGTTCGGGCTGCTGGACGCGGACCTGGACCGGGCGGCGGACACGGCCGCACTGGCCGCGGTCCCGCTCGGGGCGGAGACGGAGGTGGCCGTCCGGGACGGCGCGCCGCTGGTGCCCCGGCTGGCCCCGGTGGTCCGGGCGGTCCCGGCCGAACAGGCCCCGGACGGGGCGTTCCCGGCCCTGGACCCGACGGGCACGGTGCTGGTCACCGGCGCCACCGGCGTGCTGGGCCGCCTGGTGGCCCGTCATCTGGTGACGGCCCACGGGGCCCGCCGGCTGCTGCTGATCAGCCGGAGCGGTCCGCGGGCCGAGGGCGCCGAGGAGCTGCGGGCCGAGCTGACCGGGCTGGGGGCGGAGGTCGTCCTGGCGGCCTGCGACGCCGCCGACCGTGACGCGCTGGCCGCGCTGCTGGCCGCGATCCCGGCGGCGCACCCGCTCACCGCCGTCGTCCACACGGCGGGTGTGCTGGACGACAGCCTGATCACGTCGATGACCGCCGAGCAGGCGGCCGGGGTGCTGCGCCCGAAGGTGGACGCGGCCTGGCACCTGCACGAGCTGACCCGCGGGCTGGACCTCTCGGCCTTCGTGCTGTACTCCTCGGCCAGCGGTGTGCTGGGCGGTGTCGGCCAGGCCAACTACGCGGCGGCCAACGCCTTCCTGGACGCGCTCGCCGCCCACCGGGCCGGGCTCGGCCTGCCCGCGACCTCGCTTGCGTGGGGCCTGTGGGCCGACGCCAGCGCGATGACCGGGCACCTCTCGGAGCTGGACCTGCGCAGGCTGGCCCGGGGCGGGCTGGTGCCGCTGACCGCGCGGGACGGCATGGCGCTGTTCGACGAGGCCGTCGGCACCGGTGAGCCGCTGCTGGCGGCGGTCCGCTGGGACGTGGGCGCGCTGCGTGCGCAGGGGTCGGCCCTGCCGTCGGTGCTGCACGGTCTGGTCCGGGGCCCGTCCGGCCGTCGGCAGGCCTCGGCCGGCCGCTCCGGGGCGCTGCTGGACCGGCTCGCCGCGGCCGGCGGGGCGGAGCGCGACCGGATCCTGCTGGACGCCGTGCGGGAGGCGATCGCGACCGTGCTCGGTCACGACGGCACCCAGCGCGTCCAGCCGGACCGGGTCCTCTCGGAGCTGGGGTTCGACTCGCTGACCGCGGTCGAACTGCGCAACCGGCTCGGCCTGCTGACCGGGCTGCGGCTGCCCACGGCGCTGGTCTTCGACCACCCGACGGCCGCGGCGATCGCCGCCCACCTGGCCGAGCGCCTGGTGCTGCCCGGTACGCGGGAGGACCACCCGGTGGCGAGCGTCGGCGAGGAGCTGGACCGGCTGGAGGCGGCGCTGGCCGCCACCTCGGTGACGGACCTGGACGGCCGGGCGGTCGCGACCAGGCTGGAGACGCTGCTCGCCCGGTGGCGGGACGCGATGGCCCGCCCCGAGGAGGCGGCGGATTCGGAGCGGATCGCCAGCGTCTCGGTGGACGAGCTCTTCGACATCATCGACGCCGAACTCGACCCCCAGTGACCGGACCAGTGACCGGACAAGTGGCGGGACCGGTGACGGGACCGGTGACCGCTCCGGTGATCGGACCAACGGCCGAAGCGGTGACCGGACCAGTGACCGTCCCGGGCGCCGGGCCGGTCGCCGGCCCGGGGAACGACCCGCACACGACGCAGCACGGAAGGGAACGACAGGTGTCGGAGCAGGACAAGGTCGTCGAGTATCTGCGACGGGTGACCGCCGACCTCAAGCGGTCGCGCCAGCGGGTGCGCGAGCTGGAGGACCGCGAGCACGAGCCGATCGCGATCGTCGGCATGGCCTGCCGCTACCCCGGCGGGGTCCGGTCGCCGGAGGACCTCTGGCGGCTGGTGGAGGACGGGCGCGACGCGATGTCGGAGTTCCCGACCGACCGGGGCTGGCCGGCCGACCTCTACCACCCGGACCCGGACCACCCGGGCACCACCTATGCCCGGGCGGGCGGATTCCTCTACGGCGCACCGGAGTTCGACGCCGGGTTCTTCGACATCTCGCCGCGCGAGGCGCTCGCCATGGACCCCCAGCAGCGGCAGCTGCTGGAGACCGCGTGGACCGTCGCGGAGGGCGCCGGGATCGACCCGCTGACCCTGCGCGGCAGCGACACCGGGGTGTTCGTCGGGGCGATGTACCAGAACTACGCGCTGCGGCAGAGCACGGTGCCCGAGGAGGTGGCGGGTTACCTGATCAGCGGCAGCGCCGACAGCGTCGTCTCCGGCCGGATCTCCTACGCGATGGGGCTGGTGGGCCCGGCGGTCACCGTCGACACGGCCTGCTCCTCGTCGCTGGTGGCGATCCACCTGGCCGCCCGGGCCCTGCGGGCCGGTGAGTGCTCGCTGGCCATGGCGGGCGGCGTGACGGTGATGTCGACGCCGACGCTGTTCATGGAGTTCTCCCGCCAGCGCGGGCTGTCCGCCGACGGCCGCTGCAAGTCGTTCGCGGCGGCGGCCGACGGGACGGGCTGGTCCGAGGGCGTCGGCCTGGTGCTGCTGGAGCGGCTGTCCGAGGCACGGCGCAACGGCCACCGGGTGCTCGCGGTGCTGCGCGGCAGCGCGGTGAACCAGGACGGCGCCAGCAACGGGCTGACCGCGCCGAACGGGCCGTCCCAGCGCCGGGTGATCCGCCGGGCCCTGGCCGACGCGCGGCTGACCACGCAGGACGTGGACGTGGTGGAGGCGCACGGCACCGGCACCCGGCTCGGCGACCCGATCGAGGCGGAGGCGCTGCTGGACACCTACGGCCGGGACCGCCCGGACGGCCCGCCGCTGTACCTGGGCTCGGTGAAGTCGAACATCGGGCACACCCAGGCCGCCGCCGGGGTCGCCGGGGTGATCAAGGCGGTCATGGCGATGCGGCACGGGGTGCTGCCCCGGACGCTGCACGTGGACGCGCCGTCCCCGCACGTGGACTGGGCCTCCGGCGCGGTGTCGCTGCTGGCCGCGCCGATGGCGTGGCCGGAGACCGGGCGGCCGCGCCGGGCGGCGGTGTCGGCGTTCGGGATCAGCGGCACCAACGCGCACCTGGTGCTGGAGCAGGCCCCGGCGGTCGAGGAGCCGGCCGGGGAGCCGACCGGAGAACCGGCCGACGGGGCGGTGGCGCGCGGCACGCTGCCGTGGGTGGTGTCCGGGCGCGGTCCCGAGGCGCTGCGCACCCAGGCGGCCCGGCTCGCCGACTTCCTGACCGCCGGGTCCGCCGCCGGATCCGCGCCCGGACCGGTCGACGTCGCGTGGTCGCTGGCCACCACCCGCCCGGCGCTGGAGGACCGGGCCGTGGTGCTGGGCGACAGCCCGCAGGAGTTGCTCGACGGCCTGCGGGCCGTCGCGGCCGGCACGGCCCACCCCGCCGTCGTGCGGGCCGAGGGCGCGACCGGGACGGGCCGCGGCGTGGCGTTCCTGTTCACCGGCCAGGGCACCCAGCGGGCCGGGATGGGCACCGGGGCGGCCGAGGCGTTCCCGGTGTTCGCGGCGGCGCTCGACGAGGTGTGCGCCGCGTTCGACCCGCTGCTGGGCGTCCCGCTGCGGGAGGCGATGGCCACCGGGGCCGCCGCCGACGGCCGGTCGCTGGACCGGACCGATCTGGCCCAGCCCGCGCTGTTCGCCCTCCAGGTCGCGCTGGTCCGGCTCGCGCGGTCGTGGGGCATCCGGCCGGCGGCCGTGGCCGGCCACTCGATCGGCGAGCTGACGGCCGCGTACGTCGCGGGCGTCTGGTCGCTCCCCGACGCCTGCGCGGTGGTGGCGGCCCGCGGCCGGCTGATGCAGGCGCTGCCCACGGGCGGCGCGATGCTCGCGGTGCAGGCCGAGCCGGACCGGGTGCTCGGCTGGGTGGCCGAGCAGGAGGCCCGGACCCCGGGGCAGCTGGCGGTCGCCGCGGTCAACGGCCCGACGTCGGTGGTGGTCTCCGGCCGGGCGGACGCGGTCGAGGGGGTCGGCCGGGTGGCCCGCGCGGCGGGCTGCCGGGTCAAGGCGCTCACGGTGAGCCATGCCTTCCACTCGCCGCTGATGCGGCCGATGCTCGACGCGTTCGGCGAGGTGCTGGCGGGGGTGACCACCCGGTCGCCCGAGCTGCCCGGGGTCGCCGCGGTGACCGGCCGGTGGAGTGACGGGGCGTCCTGGGGCTCGGCCGCCTACTGGGTGGACCAGATCTGCGCGCCGGTGCGCTTCGCGGACGTGACGGCCACCCTGCTCGCGGACGGGTTCGACACCTGCCTGGAGGCCGGCCCGGACGGGGTGCTGTCGGCGCTGGTCGCGGAGTCCGCCTCGGCGGGCGAGGTACCGGCCGACCGGCCGGGCGCCCCGCTGGCCGTCCCGATGCTGCGCCGGGACCGCCCGGAGCGCGGCGCCGCGCTGACCGCCGCCGCGGCCCTGTTCACGGCCGGCGTCCCGGTCGACTGGGCCGGGGTGGTCTCGGCCGGGGCCGACGGCAGCCCCCGGCGGGTGGACCTGCCGACGTACACGTTCCGGTCCGACCGGTACTGGCTGTCCCACGAGGAGGGCGCCGACCCGGCCGACCCGGCCGGGCGGACCGACCCGGAGTTCTGGCGGCTGGTGGACCAGGGCGACCTCGAAGGGCTCACCGCTGCCCTGGAGTTGACGGGCGACGTGCCACTGAGCCGGGCGCTGCCCGCACTGTCGGCCTGGCACCGCTCGCGGCAGGCCGGCGAGCAGGCGGCCGACTGGCAGTACCGCACACGCTGGCAGCGGCTGCCCGAGGCCGATCTGGCCGACCTGGCCGACCTGGCTGCCCTGACCGACCCGACCGCCCCCGCCGGCGCGCCCGGCCGCTGGCTGGTCGTCGTCCCGGAGGGGGAGGGCGACCGGTCGTGGGCGGCGGAGGTGGTCGCGAGCCTGCGCGGGCGCGTCGAACCGGTGATCGTGCCGGTGGCCGCTCGCGCGGAACTCGCCGACCGGATCCGCGCCGCCCTCGCCGACACCTCGGCCCGCGCCGCCGACGCCGCCCCCGCCGACGCCCCCGCCCTGCGCGGCGTGCTCTGCCTGGCGGGCGTCGACGAGCGGCCCGAGCCGGACCACCCCGAGATCACCCGCGGCCTCGCCGGCGCCCTCGCGGTCCAGCAGGCCGTCACCGACCTCGGCCTCGACGTCCCGCTCTGGACGGCGACCAGGGACGCCGTCCCGGCGACCCCGCAGGACGGCCTCGGCGGCTACGCCCAGGCCCCGCTCTGGGGGCTCGGCCAGGTCGCCCGGCTGGAACAGCCGCTGACCTGGGGCGGCCTGGTGGACCTCCCGGCCGCGCCGGACGGGCGGACCGGCGCCCGGCTCGCCGGCCTCCTCACCGGGGCGACGGGCGAGGACCAGGCCGCGATCCGCGGCGACGCGGTGTTCGCCCGCCGGCTGGTGCGCGCCCGGCCCGGCCCGACGCCGCCGCGCTGGCGGCCGTCCGGCACCGTCCTGGTGACCGGCGGCACGGGCGCGCTGGGCGCCGAAGTGGCCCGCTGGCTCGCCCGGGAGGGCGCCGGGCACCTGGTGCTCACCGGCCGCCGGGGCGCCGACGCACCGGGCACCGAGGAGCTGGCCGCCGAACTGGCCGCGCTGGGCCCCGAGGTGAGCATCGAGGCGTGCGACGTGGCGGACCGCGCCGCGCTCGCCGCCCTGCTGGCCGGGCTCCCGGCCCCGGTCACGGCCGTGGTGCACGCCGCCGGTGCGCTCGACGACGGCGTGCTGACCGCGCTGACGCCCGGGCGGCTCGCCGAAGTGGCCCGGGCGAAGGCCGCCGCCGCGCTGAACCTGCACGAACTGACCCTCGGTACCGAGCTGTCGGCGTTCGTCCTCTTCTCCTCCGTGGCCGGCACGCTGGGCAGCGCCGGCCAGGGCAACTACGCGGCGGCCAACGCGTTCCTCGACGCGCTGGCCGAGCGCCGGGTGCGGGACGGCCTGCCGGCCACCTCGATCGCGTGGGGGCCGTGGGCCGGCGCGGGGATGGCGGCGGGCGACGGCGCCCGGCAGAAGCTGGCCCGGCTCGCGGTCGAGCCGATGGCGGCCGGGCCCGCCCTCGCGGCGCTGCGCACGGCGGTGGACGCCGGCGCCGCCACCACCGTGGTCGCCGACGTCCGCTGGGCGCGGCTGGCCGCCGGGGGAGCGCCGCTGCCGCCGATGCTCGCCGACCTGCCCGAAGCCCGGCCGGAGCCCGCCCCGAGCGGCGCGACGGCCGGCGCGGGCAGCGCCACGACCGGGCTCGCCGCCCTGCCGCCCGCCCAACTCGACCGGGCCCTGCGCGACTTGGTGGCGGCCACCACGGCCCGGGTGCTGGGCCACCGGGACGCCACGGCGGTCGTCGCCGACAAGCCGTTCCGGGAACTCGGCCTGGACTCGCTCACCGCGGTCGAACTGCGCAACGCGCTGGGCACCGCCCTCGGCGTCACCCTGCCCCCGACCCTCGCGTTCGACCACCCGAACCCGCAGGCGCTCGCCGCCCATCTGCGCACCCGGCTGCGGGACGACACCGAGCAGCGGGCCGACCGGTCCGCGACCGGCGCCGATCCCGCGGAGGACCTCGTCGCGATCGTCTCGATGGACTGCCGGTTCCCCGGCGGCGTCGCCGGTCCGGAGGACTTCTGGGAGCTGCTGCGCACCGGGCGCGACGCGGTGTCCGAGTTCCCGACCGACCGCGGGTGGGACCTCGCCACCCTGTACGACCCGGACCCGGAGCGGTCCGGCACCAGCTACACCCGCCACGGCGCCTTCCTGGACCGGCCCGACCGCTTCGACGCGGCGTTCTTCGGGATCGGCGAGCGCGAGGCGGCGGCGATGGACCCGCAGCAGCGGCTGCTGCTGGAGATCGCCTGGCGGGCGGTGGAACGCGCCGGCCTGGACCCGCTCGGTCTGCGGGAGAGCCGCACCGGGGTGTTCATCGGCACCAACGGGCAGGACTACCTGTCGTTCGTCCGGGAGATCCCGGACGGCCTGGACGGCTACCTGGGCACCGGCAACGCGGCCAGCGTGCTCTCCGGCCGGCTCGCCTACACCCTGGGCCTGCGCGGTCCGGCGCTCACCGTGGACACCGCGTGCTCGTCCTCGCTGGTGGCGCTGCACCTCGCCGCCCGGTCGCTGCGCCAGGGCGAGTGCTCGCTGGCGCTCGTCGGCGGGGCGACGGTGATGTCCGGCCCCGGAGTGTTCGTCGACTTCAGCCGCCAGCGCGGACTCGCCGAGGACGGCCGCTGCAAGGCGTTCGCCGCGGGGGCCGACGGCACCGGGTGGGGTGAGGGCGCGGGCGTCCTGGTGCTGGAGCGGCTCTCCGACGCGCGCCGCAACGGGCACCCGGTGCTCGCGGTGCTGCGCGGCAGCGCGGTGAACCAGGACGGCGCCAGCAACGGGCTGACCGCGCCGAACGGGCCCGCCCAGCAGCGGGTGATCGGCGAGGCGCTGGCCGACGCCGGTCTGACGCCGGCCGAGGTGGACGCCGTGGAGGCGCACGGCACCGGCACCCGGCTGGGCGACCCGATCGAGGCGCAGGCCCTGCTGGCCGCCTACGGGCCGGACCGCCCGGCCGACCGGCCGCTGTACCTGGGCTCGGTGAAGTCGAACATCGGGCACACCCAGGCCGCCGCCGGCCTCGCCGGGCTGATCAAGATGGTGCTGGCGATGCGGCACGGGGTGCTGCCCCGGACGCTGCACGTGGACGCGCCGTCCCCGCACGTGGACTGGTCGTCCGGCGCGGTGTCACTGGTGACCGAGCCGGTGGCGTGGCCGCGGACCGGCCGGCCGCGCCGCGCCGGCGTGTCCTCCTTCGGTGTCAGCGGCACCAACGCGCACGCGATCATCGAAGAGGCCCCCGAGCCGGAGCCCGGGCCGGCCCCCGCCCCCGCGGCGGACCTCGCGACCGGCTCCGTCGCCACCACCGGGACCTCCCCCGCGGCCGCCGGCGTCCTCGCGCTGCCGGTGTCCGCCCGGGGCGCGGACGCGCTGCGCGCCCAGGCCCGCTCGCTCCGCGCCCACCTCGGCACCCACCCCGACCAGACGCTCGCCGACCTCGGCTGGTCCCTCGCCACCGGCCGGGCCGCGCTGACCCACCGGGCGGTCGTCCTCGCCGAGGACCGGGCCGGCTTCGACGCCGGCCTCGCCGCACTCGCGGCGGACCGCCAGGTGCCCGGGGTGGTCACCGGCCGGGTGGCCGCGGACGGCGCGGTGGCCTTCCTCTTCACCGGGCAGGGCAGCCAGCGCCCGGGAATGGGATGGGAGTTGTACGAGGCGTTCCCGGTCTTCCGGGCGGCGTTCGACGAGGCCTGCGACGGGCTCGAAGAGCGGCTCGGCCACTCCGTCCGGGGCGTGCTGCAGGCCGGCCCCGGCTCCACCGAGGCCGCCCTGCTGGACCGGACCGGGCACGCCCAGGCGGCGCTGTTCGCGCTGGAGGTCGCCCTCTTCCGGCTCGTGGAGAGCCGGGGCCTGGTGCCGGACGTGGTGGCCGGGCACTCGATCGGGGAGCTCGCCGCCGCCCATGTGGCCGGTGTGTTCGACCTCGCGGACGCCACCGCACTGGTCGCGGCCCGGGCGCGGCTGATGGAGGAGCTGCCGCCCGGCGGCGCGATGACGGCCGTCGAGGCCGGGCCGGACGAGGTGGCGGAGCTCGTCGCCGAGCGTGCCGACCGGCTCTCGGTGGCCGCGGTCAACGGCCCCTCCGCCACCGTGCTCTCCGGCGACGAGGACGCCGTCCGGGAGGTCGCCGCCGTGCTGGCCGCCGGGGGCCGGCGGACCAAGCGGCTGCGGGTCAGCCACGCCTTCCACTCCCCGCACATGGCGGGCATGCTGGCCGCGTTCCGCGCCGAGGCCGAGCGGATCGCCTACCACCCGCCGGTGATCCCGCTGGTCTCCAACCTGACCGGTGCGGTGGTCGGTCCGGCCGAGGTGGCCGGTGCCGACTACTGGGTGCGGCACGTGCGGGAGCCGGTCCGGTTCGCCGACGGCGTCCGGACGCTGGAAGGGCGCGGGGTGCGCACCTTCGTCGAACTCGGGCCGGACGCCGTGCTCACCGCGATGGTCCAGGACTGCCTCACCGATCCCGGGGCCGCCGCGGCCGTCCCGCTGCTGCGGGCCGACCGCCCGGACCGCGCCGCGCTGACGGCCGCGTTCGCCCGCCTCCACGTACGGGGACTGCCGGTGGACCTGACCGCCCCGGGCGGCGGCCGCCGGGTGGACCTGCCGGTCTACCCGTTCCAGGGCCGCGGCCACTGGCTGTCCGCGACCCGCTCCACCGCCATGACCGGCCGGCCCGGGGCCGGGAACGGCACCGGCCGGGAGGCCTTCGCCGGACAGGAGCCGGCCGGCAGCCCGCACACGAGTCCGCACAGGTATGTGCAGCCGGGGTCGAAGCCGGACGAGGCCGAGACCGGGAGCGAGACGCTGCGCCGACGGCTCCGCGAAGCGCCGCCCGCGTCCCGGACCGCGCTGCTGACCGAGGTGGTGCTGGATCAGGTCGCCGCCGTGCTCGGCGATCCGGACGCGCCCGCCGGGCCGGCCGACACCTTCACCGAGCTCGGGCTCAACTCCCTGGGCGCGGCGGAGCTGCGCACCCGGCTGCACGAGGCGACCGGGGTCCGGCTGGCCCCGTCGGCGATCGTCGAGTGCCCGACGGGCGCGGCGCTGGCCGCCCTGCTGACCGAGCGGATCGTCGCCGCGCCCCCGGTGGATCCGACTCCGACTCCGACTCCCACTCAGGCTCCGACTCAGGCTCAGGCTCCGGCCCCGAACGGGCCCGAGACCCCGCTGGTGGCGCTGTTCCGGCAGGCCAGCCTGGCCGGCCGGGCCGGCCAGGGGCTGCGCCTGCTCGCCGCCGCCGCCCACCTGCGCGACGAACCGGACGGCCCGGACCGCCCGGACGGACCGGACGCCCCGGCGTCGGCGCCGCCCGCACCACGGAGCGCCCGCTTCGCCGAGGGACCGGCCGGACCGCCCCTGGTCTGCTTCCCCTCGCTGGTGGCACCCGCGCACGCCTACCAGTACGCCCGGTTCGCGACCGCGTTCCGGGGCCGCCGGGGCCTGACCGTGCTCGCGCCGTCCGGGTACGCGGCCGGTGAGGCACTGCCCCGCACCCTGGCGGAGTTCGTCGGCCGCCAGGCGGCCGCCGTCCGCGCGGAGCACGGCGACCGGCCCGTCGTCCTGGTGGGCTACTCGTCGGGCGGCTGGGTCGCGCACGCCGTGGCCGGAGCGCTGGCGCAGGAGGGAGCGGCCCCGGCCGCCGTGGTCCTGCTCGACAGTCACCTGCCGGGCAGCCCGGGTCTCACCGCCCTGGAGTCGACGCTGTTCACCGCCCTGGCGGACCGCGCCGAGCTGGTGGAGGCGACCACGGACGCCGGACTGAGCGCGATGGGCCGTCACTTCGACCTGTTCCGCGACTGGCGGCCGGCGCCGGTGGCGAGCCCGATCCTGCTCGTCCGGGCGACCGAGTCCCTCCCCGGCACCGCGGCCGACCGACCGGTCCCCGCGGCGTCCTGGCCCACCCGGCACACGACGGTCGACGTGCCGGCAGATCACCTGACCATCATCGGAGACTCCGGACCCTCGACCGGCCGTGCCGTCGAGTCGTGGCTGTCCGGATCGGTACCGGAGGAAGAAGCACCGCGATGACCACCGAATCCACCCCGCCCGCACCGGCCCCGGAGGCCGACACCGTGTTCGGTCCGACGTTCATGCAGAACCCCTATCCCTCCTACGACGTCCTGCGCACCGAGGCGCCGGTCGGCCGGCACGTGGTGAAGACGCTCGCCTCGGAGGTCAACGCCTGGGTGGTGACCCGGCACGAGGACGTCCGGGCGCTGCTGGCCGACCAGTCGCTGTCCAAGGACGCGCTCGGCCTGCCCCGGATCATCGAGCGGCACGCCCTGCACCCCGACGGTTCGGCGGGCAGCAACCCGCGCAGCATGCTCTTCAGCGACCCCCCGGACCACACCCGGCTGCGGCGGATCGTCTCCAAGGCCTTCACCATGCGCCGGGTCGAGCAGATGCGGCCGTGGATCGAGGAGTTGGCCGACGACCTGGTCGAGGACATCGTGCCGGGCGCGGAGTTCGACCTGGTCGAGCAGATCGCCCTGGCCTTCCCGATCTACGTGATCGGCGCCCTGCTGGGCGTGCCGGTGTCCGACTTCGCCGATCTGCGCCGCTGGAACGGCGTGCTCACCAGCGTCCGGTCCACCGCCGCCGAGAAGCGGGAGGCGGTCGGGCTGGCGTACGGCCACCTGGCGGCGGTGGTCGAGGCCAAGCGCGAGGAGCCCGCCGACGACCTGGTGAGCGCGCTCATCGACGCCGAGGACGACGGCAACCGGCTGGACGGCGGCGAACTGATCTCCAGCCTGTTCCTGCTGATGAACGCCGGCTACGAGACGACCGCGAACATGATCAGCAGTGGCGTGCTAGCGCTGATCCAGCACCCCGACCAGCTGGGCCGGCTCCGGGCCGACCCCACCCTGCTGGCCGGTGCGGTCGAGGAATTCCTGCGCTACGAGAGCCCGTTGAACCTCGCCACCATCCGCTGGACCACCAAGCCGGTCCAGGTGGGCGAGGTGACCATCCCGGCGGACGAGATCGTCTTCGTCTCGCTCTGCGCCGCCAACCGGGACCCGGCGGTCTTCGCGGACCCCCACCGGCTGGACGTGGGCCGCACCAGGAACCAGCACCTGTCCTTCGGCCACGGCATCCACCACTGCATCGGCGCCCCGCTGGCCCGGCTGGAGGGCGAGGTGCTGTTCGGCCGCCTGCTGAGCCGCTTCCCCCGCTGGGAGCTCGCGGTGCCGGCCGACCGGCTGGTCTGGCGGCACAGCCTCCAGTTCCGCGGGCTGGAGAGCCTGCCAGTCCTGCTGTCCTGACCGGCACCCGCCCGGCCCGCCCGGCCCGTTCCGTACGACCGAGCGTGCCCGACACATCCCGACCGACACACCCCGACCGACAGATTCCGACCGACAGATTCCGACCCGAGAGAGACGAGATCACGATGACCGACAACGCGGTAGCCGGCACGGCGGTGGGCGAGGGCAAGGTCGCGGCCTTCTTCGACGCGTGCGCCCGGGACGCCTTCGACGAGGCGGTCGCCTGCTTCGCCGAGGACGGCGTCTGGAGCGTGGCCGAGGGGCCCGAGCCCGGCACCACCTACCGGCGCGACGAGATCCGGGCCTACCTGGTGGACCTGGTCAAGAAGCGCGAGGAGTTCGGCGACCAGGGGATCGCCCTGGTCTTCGAGCCGGCCGTGGTGGTGGGGGACCGGCAGATCATCGAGTTCACCCTGCGCGACGCCACCGGCCGGGTGCTGGACCGGGGCGTGGACCTCTTCACGCTCAAGGACGGCCTGATCCTCGTCAAGGACGTGTTCCGCAAGGCCTGACATCCCCGGTACCCGACCGTCCCAGGGCACCCGACCCCACCCGTCATGACCGCCGGGAGCACCCGGCACCCCTACCGAAGGAACGATGGACAATGTTCGAGAACCTCAGTGAGCACCTGGTCACCTTCGCCAACGACATCGACTTCGAGGACCCGAAGGTCGGACAGAGCGGCACCTACGTGGCGGAGCTGCGCGACCCGTCGGGTGCCGCGATCGGTACGGTCGACGGCTTCTACAAGATCGTCACGCGCCGCGAGAGCGACGACGAGCTGATGACCTGCATCACCGAGAAGATCGCGCTCGCCGACGGCGACGTGCACGTCGAGGCCTGGGCGCGGTTCAGCAACCTGGTCTCCGGCGAGTGGCTCTACTGCCCGGTGGTCGGCGTGAGCGGCAGCTACGCCGGGCGCACCGGGGTCCGCCAGTGGCGCCCGGTCGACCCCGGCAAGGTCGCCGAGGCCAAGCTGGTCTTCTTCTCGACCCTGCTCTCCTAGCCCGGACGCATGGACACGACTCCGGACACGGCCGGCCCCGCGGGCCCCGCGAGGTCCGCGGACCTCGCGGGCTTCGCGGGCAAGGTCGTACTGATCACCGGCGGGGGCGGCGGAATCGGTTCCGCCGCCGCCCGGCGGTTCACCGCCCAGGGCGGTCACGTCGTGCTGGCCGACATCGACCGGGCCCGCGGCGAGGCGGTCGCCCGGGAGACCGGCGCCCTGTTCGTCCGGGCCGACACCGCCGAACTGGCCGACAACGAGCGGCTGGTGCGGGCCGCGGTCGACCGGTTCGGCGGCCTGGACGCCGTCTGGCTCAACTCCGGTGTCCTGGCCGGGAGCGCGATCGGCGACGGGTTCGACCCCGAGGCCTACCGGCGGCTGCTCGCGGTCAACGTCGACTCGGTGGTCTACGGGGTGCAGGCCGCGCTCCCGGCGCTGCGGGCCCGTGGCGGGGGCTCGATCACGGTCACCGCCAGTACCACCGGGCTGCGTCCCTCGCCCGACGTGTTCTACGCCGCCTCCAAGCACGCCGTGGTGGGGCTGGTCCGGTCGCTGGCGCCGGCGCTCGCGGGCGACGGCGTCACCCTCAACGTGCTCTGCCCGGGCGCGGTCGAGACGCCGCTGATCGCCGGGCGCCTCGCCGCCTGGCGGGCTGCCGGGGTGGCGGTGGCCGCCCCGGACCTCGTGGTGGACGCGATGGCCGTCGCCGTGCGGGACGGGCGCACCGGACAGGCGTGGGTCGTCGCGGCGGACACCGGCATCACCCGCTTCGAGTTCGCCGACCTGGTCGTCGCCGGGGAGGGCCGGCTGCGCTTCGCCGACGGCCGGGTGACCAGCACCACCGCCGGTCCGCACGACGACGGCGGCCACGACGCTCCGGGCGACGCGCCCGGAGCCCGCCCCGGCGACCCGGCGGCGGCCCCCGCCGCCCCGCCGGCCCCGGGTCGGTGACCCGGGGCCGGCCCCTGCCCACCGTCATGAGAGAGGACCCGAATGCTGTCCATCAAGGCCGCCGTCGCCCGAGGCAAGGGCGGGCCGTTCACGGTCGAGGACGTCCTGCTGGAGCCGCCCCGGGCCGACGAGGTGCTGGTCCGGCTCGTCGCCACCGGCCTGTGCCACACCGACCTGCTGGCGCTGGACCAGATCCTCCCGCCGGGCCTGCCCGCCGTCCTCGGGCACGAGGGCAGCGGTGTGGTCGCGGCCGTCGGCGCGGGGGTGACCTCGGTCGCCCCCGGCGACCCGGTGGTGCTGGCCCCGATGAGCTGCGGCTCCTGCCGTCCCTGCCTCACCGGCCACCCGATGCACTGCGCGTCGTTCCTGCCGCTCAACCTGCGCGGCCGGCGGGCGGACGGCTCGACCGCCTACCGGGACGCGGACGGCACCGAGATCAACGGGCACTTCTTCGGCCAGTCCTCCTTCGGGGACCACGTCGTCGCCCACCGGCGCAGTGTCGTGAAGGTCCGTGAGGACGCCCCGCTCGAACTGCTCGGCCCGCTGGGCTGCGGGCTGCAGACCGGCGCGGGCGCGGTGCTCGGGGTGTTCGCGGCACCGCCCGGGAGCAGTCTCGTGGTGTTCGGCGCCGGGCCGGTGGGGCTGGCGGCGGTGATGGCGGCCAGGATCGCCGGCTGCTCCCGGATCATCGCCGTCGACCTGAACCGCGCCCGGCTGGACCTCGCGCTCGAACTCGGTGCCACCGACGTGCTCGACGGCGCCCAGGACGGCGTGGCGGCCGCCGTGGTCCGGCTCAGCCGGGGCGGTGTCGACTTCGCGCTCGACGCGGTGGGCCTGCCGCGGACCGCCCGGGCCGCCGTGGAGTCGCTGGCGGTCGGCGGAACGGCCGGCATCGTCGGGTCGGCGGGCACCGGGCAGGACCTCTCGGTCGGACTGGTCCAGCTGCTCGGCCGCACGGTGAAGGGCATCCTCCAGGGCGACAGCGTCCCGCAGCTGCTGATCCCGCAGCTGCTGGACTTCTTCCTGGCGGGCCGCTTCCCGCTGGACCGGCTCGTCCGGTCGTACCCACTGGCCGACATCAACCGCGCGGTCGCGGACTCGGTCGCCGGAGCGGCCGTCAAACCGGTACTGCTGCACGGCCCGGCGCCCGCCTGAGCCCGGCGCCCGCCTGAGCCCGGTGCCCGCCCGCCCCTACGGGCCCGGGCGGGCACCCGCGCCTCCCGCGCGTCCTACAGCGCGTACGGCCGGTGCGTCCGGGCGAAGGCCGCGGCGTCCCAGTCGCCGCCCAGCTCGGGCGCCAGGGAGGCGGCGGCCAGCGCGGCGAAGTCCGGCGCGCCGCCCGCGTGCGCCGGGAGGGCGCCGAGCAGCGGAGCGTCCGCCGACCGGGGCAGGTCGGCGAGGTTGCAGCGCTCGGCGAGCCCGGGGCGCTGCGGCCAGGAGCCGACGACGACGCCGGCCAGCGGCAGCTCGCGCGCCCGCAGGGCCTCCGCCGTGAGCGCGACGATGTTGAGCGTGCCCAGCCCCGCCGAGGCCACCAGCAGCACCTCGGCCGCGAGACCGGCCCGCCGCACCGCGCGCGCCTGGTCGGCCAGCGTCCGGCCCTCGTCGTCGTAGTGCACCAGCAGTCCGCCGGCGCCCTCGACCAGTACCAGCTCGTGCGACGCGGCCAGCGCCGCGACCTCCGCCGCCACCTCGTCGGGCGACACCGGGGGCAGTCCGGCGCGCCGCGCCGCCGTGTTCGGGGCCAGCGGCTCCGGGTACCGGGCCAGCTCGCGCGTGGTCAGCCGGCCGGCCGGCGCACCCGAGGCCGGGTCGGCGGCGAGGCGGCGGACGTCGTCCACGTCTCCCGGCTCGCCGGCGGCCAGACCGGTCTGGCCGGGCTTCAGCACCGCGACCCGCGCGCCGCCCCGCAGCGCCGCCGAGGCGACCGCGGCGGTGGCGACGGTCTTTCCGACCTCGGTGTTGGTCCCCGTGACGAACAGGATCCGCGCGCTCATCCGGCCACCGCCGCCGCCGTCACGGCCGCGGCGATCCGCGCCACGTCCTCGTCCTGCGTCACGTACGGCGGCATCGTGTAGAGGAGGTCGCGGAACGGCCGCAGCCAGACGCCCTCCCGGGTGGCTGCCTCGGTCGCCGCCGCCACGTCCACCGGGTGGTCGAGCTGCACCACCCCGATGGCTCCCTGCACCCGTACGTCCCGGACCCCGGGCAGCTCGGCGGCGTCCGCCAGGCCGTCCCGCAGACCGCCCTCGATCCGCTTCACCTCGACCTGCCAGTCCTGGCCCAGCAGCAGGTCGATCGAGGCGTTGGCGACCGCCGCGGCCAGCGGGTTGCCCATGAACGTCGGCCCGTGCGCCAGCACCGGCATCTCGCCCCGGCTGATCCCGTCCGCGACCTCGGCGGTGCAGAGCGTGGCCGCCATGGTCAGGTAGCCGCCGGTCATCGCCTTGCCCAGGCACATCACGTCCGGCGAGACGCCGGCGTGGTCGGCCGCGAACAGCGCGCCGCTGCGGCCGAACCCGGTGGCGATCTCGTCGAAGACGAGCAGCACCCCGTGCCGGTCGCAGAGTTCGCGCAGCATCCGCAGGTAGGCCGGGGAGTGGAACCGCATCCCGCCCGCGCCCTGCACCACCGGCTCGACGATCACGGCGGCCAGTTCGCCCGCGTGCCGCTCCATCAGCGACTCGAACTCCGCCGCGTACCCGGCGTCCGGCGGGGCGTCGAAGCCGGCCGGCGGCTGGGGTGCGAAGAGCTGGTCGGGCAGCACCCCGCCCCAGAGGTGGTGCATGCCGCCCTGCGGGTCGCAGACCGACATCGGGTGGAAGGTGTCCCCGTGGTAGCCGCCGCGCCAGGTGAGCAGCCGCCGCTTCTCCGGCCGCCCGACGGACTGCCAGTACTGCAGGCACATCTTCATCGCCACCTCGACCGCCACCGAGCCGGAGTCGCCCAGGAAGACGTGCCGCAGTGGTTCCGGGGTGATCTCGACCAGCCGGGCGGCGAGCCGTACGGCGGGCTCGTGGGTGAGCCCGCCGAACATCACGTGGCTCATCCGGCCCAGCTGGTCGCGCACCGCCTCGTCCAGCACCGGGTGCCCGTAGCCGTGGATCGCCGCCCACCAGGACGACATGCCGTCGACCAGCTCGCGGCGGCCCGCGACGGGCTCGGCGAGCCGCAGCCGCACCCCGGACGCCGATTCGACGACGTAAGGGGTGGCGGTGCCGGGCATCGGACCGTACGGGTGCCAGACGTGCGCGCGGTCGAGGGCGAGGAGGGTGTCGGTGGTCAGCTGAGCCATGGTGAGTCTTTCCCTGCGGACGGTCAGGCGTTGGGGGCCAGCTCGGTACCGGCACCGCGCCGGCGGACCCGGACGAGGTCGCTGCGCAGCCCGTCGCCGGTGTTCGCCCCGGCGACGGCCGTCCCGGCCCCGGCGGTCTCGGTGGCCTCGGCGGTGTCCGCCTCGACGGCCGGCGCGGTGTGCCCGCCGCAGGGCCCGCAGCCCCCGGTCTGCTCCGCGGTCGGCTGTTCGGCCGGCGCGGCCTGCCCGCCGCACGGCCCGCAGCCGCCGCCCGTCCCGCACGCGCCGCCCTCGGCGGCGGCCGCGATGTCGGCCCGGTGCCGGGGCAGGGTGGCCTCGCCGGCGCCCTCCACCTCGAAGCCCGCGTCCTTGATCATGTCGAGGTCGGCCTGGCCGGCCTGGCCCTCACTGGTCAGGTAGTCGCCCAGGAAGATCGAGTTGGCGATGTGCAGGCCCAGCGGCTGCAGCGAGCGCAGGTGGACCTCGCGTCCGCCCGCGATCCGCACCTCGACGTCGGGGCAGACGAAGCGGACCATCGCCAGGATCCGCAGGCAGCGCTGCGGGGTGAGGTTCCACTCCTTGGCCAGCGGGGTGCCCTCGAACGGGATGAGGAAGTTGACCGGTACCGAGTCCGAGCCCAGCTCGCGCAGCGCGAAGACCACGTCGACCAGGTCGCCGTCGCTCTCACCCATGCCCGCGATCAGGCCGGAGCAGGCGGACAGGCCCGCGCCGTGCGCCTTCTGCACGGTGTCCACCCGGTCCGCGTAGGTGTGGGTGGTGGTGATGTCCCCGTAGGTGCCCTCGGAGGTGTTGAGGTTGTGGTTGTACGCGTCGGCGCCCGCCGCCCGCAGCCGCTCGGCCTGGTTGTCGGAGAGCAGGCCGAGGCAGGCGCAGATCTCGACGGCCGGGTCGGCGTCCTTGATGGCCGAGATGGTGTCGGCCACCCGGTCGATGTCACGGTCCGTCGGGCCGCGGCCGCTGGCCACCAGGCAGACCCGCTTGGCGCCGCCGGCGACGCCCGCCTTCGCCGCCTCGGCGGCCTGGTCCGGCTTCAGCCAGGTGTACTTGAGGATCTCGGCCTTGGAGCCCAGCCGCTGCGAACAGTACGAGCAGTCCTCCGGGCAGAGCCCGCTCTTGAGGTTCACCAGGTAGTTGAGCTTGACCCGGCGGCCGAACCACTGCCGGCGCACCCGCCCGGCGGCCGCGACCACGTCCAGCAGCTCGTCGTCGGTGGTGGCGAGGACGGCCAGGGCCTCCTCGCGGGTGGGGATTTCCCCGCGCAGGCCCTTGGCGGTGAGGGTATCGAGCAGATCCATGAGGCTGATCCTGCCTGCTGGCCGTCGGGCGACGCCAGAGGGAACCCACCAGAAGATCTCCGGGAGGATGTGCGAGTTGTCACAGTGTCACAGCTCACGGTAGTGGTGCAGGTCACGTCCCCCGGGGGTGGGGGTTACCGACCGGTAGTACGGGTGATCGTCAACGGCCCGCCCCCGTGATCTCCACCACCCGCGCACTGCTTAGAATCTGCGCCATGACCACGCAGGGGGAGCGGACCCCGCCATCGGGTGACCAGGAACAGCACGGAGCCGCCCGGCCGGCCGAGGCCCATCGACAGCCGCCCGGGAGATTCGGCGCCCGCCGGGTCGTGGGCTGGGTCGTGGTGGTCGGCGTGGTGGCGGCCGGCGGCTGGATCATCACCCGCCCGGCGCCCGGCGACTGGATACCCGGCCTGGGCCCGGCCAGCAAGGACGCCTCCAGCACCCCGCGGGTGGTCGGCAGTCCGCCACCGCGCGCCGCGACCGACCCCGAGGGCCTCAACGTCGACACCCTCTTCCCCGCCCAGCGGGTGATCGAGGTCGGCGCCTACCGGGGCAAGCGCTCCGGTGTCCGGCAGGGCGAGAGCTGCGCCGAGACCCTCCAGGACCGCGCCGAGGACCTGCTGCGCGACAGCGGCTGCCAGGCCTACCTCGCCGTCAGCTTCGCCGGCCAGGCCCAGCCGGTGCTCAGCAGCGTCACCCTGCTGCGCTTCGCCGACCACGCCGCCGCCGCCAGGGCCGCCGAGACCCTGCGGGCCAAGCCGGGCGCGCTCACCTTCATCCTCCCGGACGCGTCCACCGCCCCGGCCCAGCCCGCCGGCAGCGCCAAGCCCGGCTCGGAGCAGCGCGTCGCGGCGGTCGGCCAGTACGTGACGGTCACCAGCTCGCGGCCCGTCGAGCCGCACGGCACCGCGCCCGCCCCCTCCGGCCCGCCCACCCCGGTCGGCGCCCCGTCCACCGCCCCGGCCGGCGGCGAGCAGGCGCTCGACGAGGCCACCCGGGCGGTCTCCTACTCGGCGGGCGCGCCCTTCGTCTGGATGTGACGCGGCGGCGGGGCCCACCCGTGGTGGACCCCGCCGCCGTCGGGTGGTCAGCCGTCGAGCCGGTCCACCGAGGTGACCCGCAGGACCGCCCGGCCCTCCTCGTCGGAGCCGTACAGGTCGACCTCGGCGCTGATGCCCCAGTCGTGGTCACCGGCCGGGTCGTCGAAGATCTGCCGGACCTTCCAGGAGGAGTCCTCCTCCTCGATCAGCAGCATCTTCGGGCCACGCGCGTTCGGTCCGGTCCCGAGGTCGTCGTGCTCGTCCCAGTACCCGTCCATCGCCTCCGCCCAGCGGTCCGCGTTCCAGCCGTACTCGCCGTCCAGCTCGCCGAGGGCGTGGTAGTTCTCCAGCGCGGCCAGCTCGACGCGGCGGAACAGCTCGTTGCGCACCAGCACCCGGAACGCCCGCGCGTTGGCCGTCACCGGCGCCGGCTTGTCGTCCAGCGCGACCTCGGGGGCCTGCGGATCGGTCGGGTTGGCCAGCTGCTCCCACTCGTCCAGCAGGCTGGAGTCGACCTGGCGGACCAGCTCGCCGAGCCAGGCGATGACGTCCTTGAGGTCGTCGGTCTTGAGGTCGTCGGGCACGGTCTGCTCCAGCGCCTTGAAGGCGCCGGCCAGGTAGCGCAGCACGATGCCCTCGGTGCGCGCCAGGTCGTAGTGGCCGACGTAGTCCGAGAAGGTCATCGCCCGCTCGTACAGGTCGCGGACCACGGACTTCGGCCGCAGCTCGTGGTCGCCGATCCACGGGTGCGCCCGCCGGTACACCTCGTAGGCGTGGGTGAGCAGCTCCTCCAGCGGCTTCGGGTAGGTGATCTCCTGGAGCCGCTCCATCCGCTCCTCGTACTCGATGCCGTCGCGCTTCATCTCGCCGATGGCCTCGCCGCGGGCCTTGTTCTGCTGCGAGGCGAGGATCTGGCGCGGGTCGTCGAGGGTGGCCTCGACCACCGAGACGACGTCCATCGCGTACGAGGGCGAGGCCGGGTCGAGCAGCTCGAAGGCGGCCAGCGCGAAGGTGGAGAGCGGCTGGTTGAGGGCGAAGTTCTCCTGGAGGTCGAGGGTCAGCCGGACGATCCGGCCCTCCGCGTCCGGCTCCGGGAGCCGCTCGACCACGCCGCCCTCCAGCAGCGAGCGGTAGATGGCGATCGTGGTGCGGATGTGCCGGCGCTGCGCGCCGCGCTCCTCGTGGTTGTCGGTGAGGAGCTTGCGCATCGCCTCGAAGGCGTTGCCGGGCCGGCCGATCACCGACAGCAGCATCGCGTGGCTCACCTTGAACCGGGAGACCAGCTGCTCCGGGTCGGCCCCGATCAGCCGCTCGAAGGTCTCCTCGGACCACCCGACGAAGCCCTCCGGCGCCTTCTTGCGGACGATCTTGCGCTTCTTCTTCGGGTCGTCGCCCGCCTTGGCGACGGCCTTGTCGTTCTCGATCACGTGCTCGGGCGCCTGCGCGACGACCTGCCCGACGGTGTCGAACCCGGCCCGCCCGGCCCGTCCGGCGATCTGGTGGAACTCCCGGGCCCGCAGCACCCGCACGCGCACGCCGTCGTACTTGGACAGCGCGGTGAACAGCACCGTGCGGATCGGCACGTTGACACCCACGCCGAGCGTGTCGGTACCGCAGATCACCTTCAACAGCCCCGCCTGGGCGAGCCGTTCGACCAGCCGGCGGTACTTGGGCAGCATGCCCGCGTGGTGCACGCCGATCCCGTGCCGCACGAAGCGGGACAGGTTGCGGCCGAACTTGGTGGTGAAGCGGAAGTTGCCGATGAGGGCGGCGATGGCGTCCTTCTCCGCCTTCGAGCACATGTTGATGCTCATCAGCGACTGCGCCCGCTCGACGGCTTCCTTCTGGGTGAAGTGCACGACGTAGACCGGGGCCTGACCGGTCTTCAGCAGCTCCTCCAGGGTGTCGTGCATGGTGGTGCGGCGGTACTCGTAGAACAGCGGGACGGGCCGGGTCGCCGAGCGGACCACGGTGGTCGGCCGGCCGGTGCGGCGGGTCAGGTCCTCCTCGAAGCGACGGACGTCGCCGAGCGTCGCGGACATCAGCAGGAACTGCACCTGCGGGAGTTCCAGGATCGGGATCTGCCAGGCCCAGCCGCGGTCCGGCTCCGCGTAGAAGTGGAACTCGTCCATGACGACCTGGCCGACGTCGGCCCGGGCGCCGTCCCGCAGCGCGATCTGCGCCAGCACCTCGGCGGTGCAGCAGATGATCGGCGCGGTCGGGTTGACGCTCGCGTCGCCGGTCATCATGCCGACCTGCTCGGTGCCGAACACCTTGCAGAGGTCGAAGAACTTCTCCGAGACCAGTGCCTTGATCGGCGCGGTGTAGAAGGTCCGCTTGCCCTCCGCCAGCGCGGCGAAGTGCGCACCGGCCGCCACCAGGCTCTTCCCCGACCCGGTCGGCGTCGCGAGGATGACGTTGTTCCCCGACACCAGCTCGATCAGGGCCTCCTCCTGCGCCGGGTACAGCGTGATCCCGCGCTCCTCCGCCCAGGCGGCGAACGTCTCGTACAGCGCGTCGGGGGTAGCGGGCTTCGGCATCAGATCAAGGAGGGTCACCCGGCTATCTTGCCTGCTCGCGCACACCCCGGGCAAAGCCCGGGGCTCGGCTCCTCCCCGGAGTCGCGGGCGCCCGCTCGGCGGGGCGCGCCCCGGCGCACCCCTCCTGCCGGACGGCCTCCCCGGCGGCCCGGTGCGCGAGGTCGACGAACGCCCGGGCCCGCTCCCGGTCCGAGAGCGCCGGCAGCCCGAGGCCCCCACCGACCCCGATCCGCCGGCGGACGGCGTCGGAACGGCCGCCCGGGCGTGTGCCGCTTCGCACATTGCCCGGGTCGCGCCCGCCGTGCCAGAGTGCCGGGCATGGCCCACCGCACCGCGTCCGAACCGCCCGTCCGCACTCCGGCGGACGCCGTTCCCGCCCCCGCCGCCGTCTTCGACTGGCTCGACGAGACGGCCGAGCTGCGGGCCCGGGCGGGCCTCACCCGGACGCTGCGCAGCCGCCCGGCCGAGGACCCGGTGCTCGACCTCGCGGGCAACGACTACCTCGGGCTGACCCGGCACCCCGCCGTCACCCGGGCCGCCGCCGACGCGGCGCTGCGCTGGGGCGGCGGCGCCACCGGCTCCCGGCTGGTCACCGGAACCACCGCCCTGCACACCGAACTGGAGGGCGAGCTGGCCGAGTTCTACGGGGTGGAGGCGGCCCTGGTGTTCTCCTCCGGCTACACCGCGAACCTGGCCGCGCTGACCGCGCTCACCGACCCGGACACCCTGATCGTCTCCGACGCCTACAACCACGCCTCGCTGATCGACGGCTGCCGGCTCGCCCGCGGCGACGTCCACCGCGCCCCGCACAGCGACCCGGACGCCGTCCGTGCCGCGCTCGCCGAACGCACCCACCGGCGGGCGCTGGTGGTCACCGACTCGGTCTTCTCCGTCGACGGCAACGCCGCCCCGCTGCCCGGACTCTCCGCCGCCGCCCGCGCCCACGGCGCCGCCCTGCTGGTGGACGACGCGCACGGCCTGGGCGTGCTCGGCCCCGGCGGCGCCGGTGCGCTGGCCGCCGCGGGCCTGGCCGGCGAGCCCGACACCGTCGCCACCGTCACGCTGTCCAAGTCGCTCG
Source organism: Kitasatospora sp. NPDC022856 (assembly GCF_055561235.1). Taxonomy (NCBI): domain Bacteria; kingdom Bacillati; phylum Actinomycetota; class Actinomycetes; order Kitasatosporales; family Streptomycetaceae; genus Kitasatospora; species Kitasatospora sp. NPDC022856. Next base: position 195,819 of record NZ_JBVHHE010000005.1, read on the forward strand.
GCTCGCAGGGCGGCGCGGTGCTCGGCCCGCGCCGGGTGATCCGCCACCTCACCGAGACGGCGCGCACCTTCATCTTCGACACCGGCCTGGCCCCGGCGGCCGCCGGCGCCGCCCTCGGCGCGCTGCGCCTGCTGCGGGCCGAGCCGCACCGCGCCGAGCGGGCCCGCGAGGTCGCCCGCACCCTCGCCGCCCGGCTCACCGCCGCCGGCCTGCGGGCCTCCACCCCGGACGCGGCGGTCGTCTCGGTCCGCGCCCCCGGCCCGGAGGCCGCAGTGGCCTGGGCCGCCGACTGCCGCCGGGCCGGTCTCGCGGTCGGCTGCTTCCGTCCGCCGTCCGTCCCGGACGGCGTCTCCCGGCTGCGCCTCACCGCCCGGGGGGACCTCACGGACGGCCAGATCGCCGACGCGGTCCGGATCATCGCCTCCCTCGCCCCGGCCGGCGCGCACTCCGCCTGACCGCACCCCCCCCGCAACCACGCACCGGTCGGTCCGCGTCCCCTCCCGGGGGCAGTGCGCTCCGCCGGGGGGCGGAGCGAATTGCGGGGGAGCGACGGCGGGGGCGGCGGATGCGACCGTTCCTCGGCAGGGTGTTCGTCCTGACGGCGGCCGCCGCGCTGTGCGGCGTGGGCCCGCTGGTGCCGAGCCGCACCGCACCGCATGTCGCCCGGCCGCCGGGTGGTCCGGCGAGCCCGGCCGGTGCATTCGCGGACTCTGCGCACCATGGCACGAGGGCCCGCCCGAGGACTGCTCGGGGACGTTCAACCCCGCGCACGGCGCACCCGTCTCCTCCTGCACGTTCCAGGAGGACGTCGGCCACCTGGCCGTCAGGCCCGTCCGGTGCGAGGACGGCGTCTGCCGCGCGAGCGGGGTGAAGCCGGTGGCGCACTGGTCGGCGATGAGCCTGTTCGGACTGGCCGCCGTGCCGTTGGCGGCCTTCCTGCTCGTCGTCGGCTTCAGCGGCCCGAACTCCTGGGAGCGGCTGTTCGTCGGGCTGCCCCGGGGCACCGGCGGCGTGCTCGTGCCCGCCTTCCGCTGCCTCCTCGTCTCCGGCGAGGCCGCGGAGCACTCCTGACCGCCGCCCTTCCCGACCGCCGGCCTACGGAGCCGAACCGGGCGGCCGGTCGGTGCGTCCCTGCAACCGGGGGCGACGGAACAGGGGTGGCGATGGATCCGGACATTCGGCGGGCACTGGTGAAGGCGCTGACGATCGCCGCCGCCGTGCTGGCGCTGCTCGGGGTGGGCGGCTGGGGCGCGGTGACGGCGGGGGAGGGGCTCGGGTACGCGACCGGCCTCTCCGGCACCCCCGGGGTGCTGGTGGCGGACCGGTGCCTGCGGACCGACTCCGCCGAGGCCGTCCCGACCGAGACCGGCGACTGCCGGGGCACCTTCTACCCCGACGGCGGCGGCCTGCCGAACGAGTACGCCCGGATCGACTGGAAGGTCGACACCCACAACCGGGTCCGGGTCTCCTGCGAGGACGGCGAGTGCCGCCTGGCGGGCACGGCCGGGCTGTTCAAGTGGCTGAGCCTCTTCCTGTTCGCCCTCGCGGCGATCACCCTCGGCGCCTGCCTGGCCGCCCGGCTGCTGAGGTCGCTGATCCCCTGGAAGTGGCTGGTCACCGCCCTGGCGATCACCACCGGCGCCCTCCTCACCGGCGCCTTCGCCTTCCTCCTGGGCGGCCTCGCCGCAGGCTGAAGCCCCGCCCTCGGCGCTCGCACAGGAAGTCGGACCCGTCGACCTCCTGTGCGGACACGGCGGCCTCAGGACCCCGCCCGCCGTCCGGTGCCGCGCCGCGGCCTCAGAACCCCGCCAGCTCCAGCAGGAACGCCGTCTCCGCGTCGTGCCGGCCCGCTGCCGCGCGGGGGGCGGCGACGGTCACCGCGAGGGCGCGGCACCAGGCCAGGACGCGGGCCGGATCGGCCCCGGGGACGCGGGCGCTCAGGTCGGCGATCGCCCGGTCGAGGGCGGGCCGGTCGGTGACGCCGTCGAGCACCCAGTCCACCAGGTCGAAGTCCGGGTCCCCGAGGGACGGGCGCGGGTCGATCGCGACCGGTCCGGCCGGGCCGTCCAGGACGTTGGCCGGGTGCAGGTCCCCGTGGACGAGCGCGAGCGGCCCGCCGGCTGCCAGCTCCCGGGCGAAGGCACGCGCCCCGGGCGGCACCGCGCCGGGCGCGCGCCGTTCGGTGAGGTCGAAGAGGAACTCCACCCGGTCGCCCAGCGGCCGCAGGGCCAGCCCGTCCACCGGCACCGAGCGCAGGGCGCCGAGCAGCGGCGCCACCTCCGCCGGCCGCCAGGCCCGCTGCCGCAGCGGCGCCCCGGGCTCCACGTCCGCCAGCAGCAGGGCGTTCGCCGCCGTGTCCGTCGCCAGGAGCCGCACCACGGACGGCAGCCCCGACCAGGCCCGCAGGGCCACCGCCTCCTGCGCGGCCACCTCGGGATCGGGCGTCAGCTTCAGCCAGACCGCGGCGCCGTCACCGCGCTCGCAGCGGAACACCCGGGACGTCCCGCCGCCGCCGGCCGCGCGCAGCTCCAGTCCCCAGCGCCGGGCCAGCTCCTCGACCACCGCCGGGAGGGCCGCGCACCACGCCTCGGCCGCCGGGCCGAAGCGGACCGTCAGCCGGTCCCGGACCTCGGCCGGCACCGTCACCAGGCCACCCGGAACCACCTCGCCCGGAACCACCTCGCCCGGAACCGCCCCGCCCGGAACCACCTCGCCCGGAACCGCCCCGCCCGGAACCGCCCCGCCCCCGTTCACGGCCGCCCCACCACCAGCAGCGCCTCCGCGCCCACCGGGCGGTAGCCGGCCGCCTGGAACGCCCGCACGCTGGTGGCGTTGCCCGGCGCCTGCTGCGACCAGATCCACTCGCCCTCCGGGAGCAGATGCCGGGCGCTCGCCGCCAGCGCGCGCCCCAGGCCCCGGCCGCGCGCCTGTGGGTCCACCTCGATCGCGCACTCCCACCGTCCGGCCACCCCGCGCCCGAGCACCAGGACCCCGCCGTCGACCGTGAAGACCCGGACGTCCTCGCGGTAGCGCAGCGCGCGCACCACCCGGGGGTGCGCCCGGTCCCGGACCTCGGCCAGCGCCAGCGGGGGAGCACCGGGCAGCCGGCCGGCCACGGTCAGCAGGTCGATGGTGCCGGCCACCCGGCCGGTCCGCTCGGCGAGCGCGGTCAGGAAGGGCGGGCAGAGCGGTGCGGCCAGCGGGTCGCTCGGCACGGCGGCCAGCGCGGTCCGCACCCAGGCCGGGTCCTCGTCGGTGAACACCACGGCGTGCGCGGAGAACGCCAGCACGCCGGCCTCGCGCGCCGACGGCTGCGGCACCACCGTCACCGAGCCGTCCGGCGGCGGGAACAGTCCGCCCGCCGCGTCGGCCATGATCTCCCGCAGTCCGCGCCCGCCCACCCCGACGCCCCCCGTTCCACCCGTTCGAAGAGCGTCAGCCTATGCGACCACCGCGCGGTGCCCGCCGCCCCGTCAGGTCTTCCGGGCCCGGCTCGGCTGCACCCGGCTCGGCTCGCCGGGGGCCTTCGGATGGTCGGGCGGGTACGGCAGTTCGCCCAGCCCCTCGTCCCGCAGCTGGCGCTCGTACAGCTCCAGCAGCCCGTCCAACCGGTACGCCTTGTCGTCCATCTCCGCCTGGAGGTCGCCGAGTTCGGCGAACCGCGGTGGCACCGTCCGCAGGTCGAAGTCCTCCGGTGCGGCGTCGTCCAGCTCCTCCCAGCGCAGCGGCGTCGAGGCGGTCGCCCGGGGGCGGGCGCGCAGCGAGTAGGCGGAGGCGATGGTCCGGTCCCGGGCCATCTGGTTGTAGTCCACGAAGATCCGCTCGCCGCGCTCCTCCTTCCACCACGCGGTGGTCACCCGGCCCGGCATCCGCTGCTCCAGCACCCGGCCGAGCGCGATCACCGCGTGCCGGCCGTCGGTGAACGTCCACCGCGGCTCCAGCGGCACGTACACGTGCACCCCGCGTCCGCCGGAGGTCTTGGGCCAGCCGCGCAGTCCGTGCTCCTCCAGCACGGCGCGGAGTTCGTGGGCGGCCAGGGCGGCGTCGTGGAAGTCGGTGCCCGGCTGCGGGTCGAGGTCGATCCGCAGCTCGTCGATGTGGTCGGTGTCGGTCCGCCGCACCGGCCACGGGTGGAAGGTCAGACAGCCCAGGTTGGCGGCCCAGAGCACGGCGGCCGGCTCGGTGGGGCAGATCTCGTCGGCGGACCGCCCGCTCGGGAAGCTGATCCGGGCCGTCGGCAGCCACTCCGGCAGGCCCTTCGGCGCCCGCTTCTGGTAGAAGAACTCGCCCGTGACGCCGTCCGGGAACCGCTGCAGCGTGGTGGGCCGGTCCCGCAGCCCGCGCAGCACCCCGTCCGCGACGGCCAGGTAGTACTGCGCGACGTCCAGCTTGGTGAAGCCGCGCTCGGGGTAGTACACCTTGTCCGGATTCGACAGCCGTACGCTGCGCCCGGCGACATCCAGTTCCACGGCTGCGCCCATGCCTCTCACGCTAGACGCGCTCCGCCCGGCGCGCGCCCCGGAACGGTTGGCGCGAGGATCGGAGCCATGGACCTGCCCGTGATGCCGCCGGTGGCGCCGATGCTCGCCAAGTCGGTCGCCAAGATCCCGCCGGGAATGCAGTACGAGGCCAAGTGGGACGGCTTCCGCACCGTCGTCTTCCGCGACGGCGACGAGGTCGAGCTCGGCAGCCGCACCGGAAAGACGCTCACCAGGTACTTCCCCGAACTGGTGGAGGCCCTGAAGCGGGAGCTGCCGCCGCGCTGCGTGCTGGACGGCGAGGTGGTGATCGCCCGGGACGGCCGGCTGCGGTTCGAGGAGCTGCTGGAGCGGATCCATCCGGCGGCCAGCCGGGTGCGGCTGCTGGCCGAGCGCACCCCCGCCTCCTTCGTCGCCTTCGACCTGCTCGCGCTCGGCGACGTCTCGCTGCTCGACGAGCCGCTCTCGGTGCGCCGCCCGGCCCTGGAGGCGGCGCTCGGCCGGGCCGCCGACCCGGTCTTCACCGCTCCCGCCTCCACCGACCGCGAGCTGGCGCAGAGCTGGTTCGCCGAGTTCGAGGGGGCCGGACTGGACGGCGTGGTGGCCAAGCCGCTGGACCAGCCCTACCGGCCGGGGGAGCGGACCATGTTCAAGATCAAGCACGAGCGCACCGCCGACTGCGTGGTGGCTGGCTACCGCGAGCACAAGAGCGGACCGGTGGTCGGCTCGCTGCTGCTCGGCATCAACGACGCCGAGGGCCGCCTGCAGCACGTCGGCGTCTGCGCCGCCTTCTCGATGGCGCGCCGACGTGAACTCGTCGAGGAACTGGCGCCGTTGCGGATGACGGACGTCTCCGCCCACCCGTGGGGCGGCTGGGCGGACGAGGCCGCCCACGCCGATGCCCGGCTGCCCGGCGCGGTCAGCCGCTGGACCGGCGGCAAGGACCTCTCCTGGGTGGCGCTGCGCCCCGAGCGGGTGGTCGAGGTGGCCTACGACCACATGGAGGGCACCCGGTTCCGGCACACCGCCCAGTTCCGCCGCTGGCGCCCGGACCGCACCCCGGAGAGCTGCACCTACGCGCAGCTGGAGGAGCCGGTCTCCTACGACCTGGCCCGGGTCCTGGGGAGCTGACCGGCCGACGGCCCCGCCGGCCGGTCGGCTCCCCGGGCCACCGGGGGGACCGCTCAGGTCACCGAGGCGGACGGCGACGAGCTCGCCGTCGCGGGCGGGAACGAGTAGACGTTCCCCGGCGAGACGATCTCGGTGATCGCCTTGGCGAAGAGCGTCGACGGCTCCTCGCCCTGGGACGAGATGTCCGTGTTCAGCAGCACCGCCAGGGTGGCCTGCGCCGACGGCAGGTAGACCACGGCGCTCTGGTAGCCGGGCAGCGAGCCGTTGTGCCCGACCCAGCCGTGGTTGACGAACAGCCCGAGCCCGTAGCCGACGTCCGGCAGCGGGGTGGGCGGCGTCACCAGCCGCTCCGCCTGGGTGGCCGGCTTGAGCAGGGTGCCGGTGGCCAGCACCTTCGCCCACTTCTGCATGTCGGCCAGGTCGGAGATGACCGCGCCCGCCGCCCAGGCCCAGGACGGGTTCCAGTCGGTGGCGTCCGCGATCGAGCCGTCCGGCGTCTGGTCGGTGTACCCGCGGGCGTGCGGCTGGGGGAACGCCGCGTCGGTCGGGAAGACCGTCCGGCCCAGCCCGGCCGGGTCGAACACCTGCTGCTTCAGGAAGACGTCGAGCGGCTGCCCGCTCAGCTTCTCCACCACCAGGCCGATCAGCACGGTGTTGGTGTTGCTGTACTCGAAGGCGCTGCCCGGGGCGAAGTCCGCGGGGTGGTCGAAGGCGTAGGAGAGCAGCTGCTGCGGGGTGAAGACGCGGTTCGGGTCGTTGACCACGGCCTGCTGGAAGTCCGGGTCCGCGCTGTAGTTGAAGAGGCCGCTGCGCATGTCGGCGAGCTGGCGCAGGGTGATCGTGTCCCCGCCGGGCACGCCCGCGATGTACTTGCCGACCGGGTCGTCCAGACCGGCCTTGCCCTGGTCGACCAGCCGGAGCAGCCCGGTGACGGTGAAGGTCTTGGTCTCGCTGCCGATCCGCATGTTCAGCCCGGTGACCATCGGCGTACCGGCGACCTTGTCGGAGACGCCGAAGGCCTTGAGGTAGCTGCCGTCGGGCGTGGTCAGAGCGACCATCACCCCGGGGACGGAGGCCTCGCTCAGCACCTTCTGCACCGCCGAGTCCAGCCGGGCGGTGACGTCCGGGGTGAGCGCGGCCACGGTGCCGCCGGACGTCGGCGAGGAGCCGGACGCGCTCGGCGAGCCCGAAGCGGAGCCCGAGGCGGAGGAGGAGGCGGAGGACGGGCCGGACGACGGACCCGACGACGGGCCGGACGGGCTCGCCGAGGGGCTGAGCGCGGCGGGGACGGCCGTGACCGCGCCGGCGGGCGGGGGGTCGGACGCCGTCCGGCCGGAACAACCCGCGGCGGCCAGCAGACCGGTCAGGGCCAGTACCGCGGTGGCCGCCCGCACGGAGCGGCGGGGGAGCGGGGCGAGCGGCCGTCGTGTCTTCGTCATGATCGGAGCGCCTCTCTGGGCCGAACGGCCCCGGAGCGGCGCTCCACGGGGCCATGGGGGGAGCGATCGCCACCGTATGCGCGCCACGACCGGCCCGCGCGCGGGCCGCCGCCGCACTGGCCCGAACGGCCCCACGCCCGGTCACCCCGGAACCGCCGGCGCGCCGAACCAGCCGAAACCCCCAGTCACCCCGGCCCGGTTCACGCCCGGCCGGGCCGCCGCGCCCGTGCCGAGCGCCCCCGGCGCTCCGCCGAACGGGTGGCCACCGGCACGCCGCGCCGGTGGCCGGGCCCGGCTCGGGCACGATCGTTTAGCCCAGCTGTGGCGCCCCTTAAGAATTCCTCGATGGACCGCACCCCCTCCCACCAGGCAGATTGCTCCATGTTCGGTGCGAGGGGGCAGGAGCAGCCACCCCGCCGGGCCCCGTCGGCCTGCCCACACCAGGCCGCCCCACCATGCGTCAGGAGCCGCCGCAGTGAAGGCACTCGTCAAGCAGAAGGCAGAGCCCGGACTCTGGCTGATGGACGTCCCGAAGCCTGCCATCGGCCCCGGCGAGGTGCTGATCAAGGTGCTGCGCACCGGGATCTGCGGCACCGACCTGCACATCCGCAAGTGGGACGGCTGGGCCCAGCAGACCATCCGGACGCCGCTCGTCCTCGGCCACGAGTTCGTCGGCGAGGTGGCCGAGATCGGCGCGGCCGTCGCGGACATCTCGGTCGGCGACCTGGTCAGCGGCGAGGGCCACCTGGTCTGCGGCAAGTGCCGTAACTGCCTGGCCGGCCGACGCCACCTCTGCCGCAACACCGTCGGCCTCGGGGTCGGCCGGGACGGTGCCTTCGCCGAGTTCGTCGCGCTGCCCGCCTCCAACGTCTGGGTGCACCGGGTCCCGGTGGACCTCGACGTCGCGGCGATCTTCGACCCCTTCGGCAACGCCGTGCACACCGCGCTCTCCTTCCCGCTGGTCGGCGAGGACGTGCTGATCACCGGTGCCGGTCCGATCGGCATCATGGCCGCCGCCGTCGCCAAGCACGCCGGCGCGCGCAACGTGATGATCACCGACGTCTCGCCGTACCGCCTCGACCTGGCCCGCGAGGTCGGTGTCACGCTGGCCCTGAACGTGGCCGAGCACACCATCGAGGAGGGCCAGCAGAAGCTCGGCCTGCGCGAGGGCTTCGACGTCGGCCTGGAGATGTCCGGCCGCCCCGAGGCGATGCAGTCGATGATCGCCAACATGACCCACGGCGGGAAGATCGCCATGCTCGGCCTGCCCGCCGAGCAGTTCCCGGTCGACTGGGCCTCGGTCGTCACCTCGATGATCACCATCAAGGGCATCTACGGCCGCGAGATGTTCGAGACCTGGTACGCGATGTCCGTCCTGCTGGAGGGCGGGCTCGACCTCAGCCCCGTGATCACCGGCCGCTACGCCGCCGCCGACTTCGAGGCCGCCTTCGACGAGGCCGCGAGCGGCCGCTGCGGCAAGATCATCCTCGACTGGACCGTCTGAGACCGTCTGACCCCCTCTAGGGAGACACCGTGTTCGACAACGTGCGCGACGACCTGGCCGCCACCCTCGACGAGATCCGCGAGGCCGGCCTGTTCAAGCCGGAGCGGGTGATCGGCACCCCGCAGAGCGCCGCCGTCACCGTCACCGCCGGCGGGCAGCCCGGCGAGGTACTGAACTTCTGCGCCAACAACTACCTCGGCCTCGCCGACCACCCCGAGGTGCTCACCGCCGCCAAGGACGCCCTGGACCGCTGGGGCTACGGGATGGCCTCGGTCCGGTTCATCTGCGGCACCCAGGACGTCCACAAGGAGCTGGAGGACCGCCTCTCCGGGTTCCTCGGCCAGGAGGACACGATCCTCTACTCCTCCTGCTTCGACGCCAACGGCGGCGTCTTCGAGACCCTGCTCGACGAGCGCGACGCCGTCATCTCCGACGCGCTGAACCACGCGAGCATCATCGACGGCATCCGCCTCTGCAAGGCCCGCCGGCTGCGCTACGCCAACCGCGACCTGGCCGACCTGGAGCAGCAGCTCAAGGAGGCCCAGGGCGCCCGCCGCCGGCTGGTCGTCACCGACGGCGTCTTCTCGATGGACGGCTACGTCGCCCCGCTGCGCGAGATCTGCGACCTGGCCGAGCGCTACGACGCCATGGTCATGGTCGACGACTCGCACGCGGTCGGCTTCGTCGGCCCGAACGGGCGCGGCACCCCCGAGCTGCACGGCGTGACGGACCGCGTCGACATCATCACCGGCACCCTCGGCAAGGCCCTCGGCGGCGCCTCCGGCGGCTACGTCGCGGCGCGCCGCGAGATCGTCGCCCTGCTGCGCCAGCGCTCGCGGCCGTACCTGTTCTCCAACTCGCTCGCCCCGGTGATCGCCGCCGCCTCGCTGAAGGTGCTCGACCTGGTCGAGCGCTCGACCGAGCTGCGCGAGAAGCTGGCCGCCAACACGGCGCTGTTCCGCTCGCGGATGACCGAGGCCGGCTTCGAGATCCTGCCCGGCGACCACCCGATCGCCCCGGTCATGATCGGCGACGCGGCCGAGGCCGGCCGGCTCGCCGAGCTGCTGCTGGAGCGCGGCGTGTACGTGATCGGCTTCTCCTTCCCGGTCGTGCCGCACGGCGCGGCCCGGATCCGGGTGCAGCTGTCCGCCGCGCACTCCACCGAGGACGTCGAGCGCGTGGTGGCGGCCTTCGTCGACGCCCGCGCCGCCCTGGGGGAGTAGCCCCGGCCGGGGCACCTCCCGGGACCGCCCGTGGCCCGTCCGCCCGGAACCGGACGCGCCACGGGCACCCCCGGGCCGCCGTGCGGCGCACCACGTCCGCTCGGCACCCCGCCGCCGCACGGTGCGCCGCGGCGCACCACCAGAGACCAACTGCCCCACCCTCCCGCCCGGGAGTGGGACGTCGGCCCGGCCGACGTCCCACTCCCGTTCGCGGTTTCGGCGGACCCGCCCGCCCACGGCGCCGCCGGACGTCCCCCCCCCGGTGGCTCCGGCACCCCGCGGCACGCTGGCAGAATTGGCGTGTGATCGACGCACGACGGCTGCGGACCCTGCGGGCCGTGGCGGACCACCGCACGGTGACCGCCGCGGCGGCCGCCCTCTACCTCACCCCCTCGGCGGTGTCCCAGCAGCTGGCCGCGCTGGAGCAGGAGACCGGCCACCACCTGCTCGCCCGCGAGGGCCGGGGGGTGCGGCTCACCGCCGCCGGGGAGATCCTGCTCGGCCACGCCGACGCCGTCCTCGCCCAGCTGGAACGGGCCGAGGCCGATCTCGCCGCCTACAGCGCCGGTGTGGCCGGTGAGGTCACCGTGGCCTCGTTCGCCACCGGGATCTCCCTGGTGCTGGCGCCCGCCATCGGGACCCTCGCCTCCCGGGCGCCCGGCGTCCGCCTCAAGGTGCTGGACGCGGAGGGCGACGCCAGCCTGCCGATGGTCCTGGAGGGGCGGGCCGACCTGGCCGTGGCCGTCGAGTACCGGGGGGCGCCGCGGGCCGACGACGCCCGGCTCACCCGGGTGCCGCTGTACGCCGAACCGTTCGAGGCGGTGCTGCCGCTCGGCCATCCGCTGGCCGCCGGGGAGGGGCCGATCGCCGTCGCGGACCTGGCCGCCGAGCCGTGGATCGGGCCCTACCCGGGCAATCCCTGCCACGACGTGGTGCTGCTGGCCTGCGAGCACGCCGGGTTCCAGCCGCGTCTGGTGCACTCCTCGGACGACTTCCGCGCCGTCGTGGCGCTGGCCTCGGCCGGTGCGGGGGTGGCGCTGGTGCCCCGGTCCGCCCTGCTCGGGGTGGATCTCGGACGGGTCGCGGTGCGGCCGGTGGACAGCGCGCTCGCCACCCGCCGGGTCTTCGCCGCCGTCCGGGCCGGCGCCGACGGCCACCCGTTGATCCGCCCGGTGCTGGAGGCCCTCACCGAGGTGGCCGCCGCCACCGGCTGACCGTGCCCGGGGCGGCGGCCCCGGAAACCACCGGGACCCCGCCTCCCCCGGTGGGCCGGGGGAGGCGGGGTCCCGGGTGGGACTCAGATGCTGAGCAGACCGATGACGTGCCCGTCGTCGTCCACGACCGGCCAGGTGTCCAGACCGCGGGCGCGCATGGTGGCCGTCGCGGTGGCGGCCGGCATCCCGGCGGTGGCGAACGGCGCGCGGTCGTGCTTCACCGCCCGCACCGGGGTGCGCTCGGTGTACCAGGAGCGGGCCCGGAACGGCGCGAGGTGCAGACGGGTCAGCAGCCCGGCGCAGCGGCCCTCCTCGTCGCGGACCAGGGCGTGCGGGGCGCCGGAGCTGAGCAGGATGTCCAGCGCGGTGTCGACCATGACGTCGTCACTGATCTGCAGCTCGGGTCGGGTCATCACGTCCCCGACCGTGGTCAGGGCGTCGGCGGCGAAGTCGGCGGGGTGTTCGAGGGCCATGGTCATGGGGCTCCTTCGGGTCGGTCCACCGGTGACGGCGGCGATCAGGGAGGTGCTCGACGGTGCTGCCGCGGTTGGGCCCGGCCCGCGGGTGTCCGGCCGGATCCGGCCGGTCCCGCCGACGCGCGGCGGGACCGACCGGACGCGGGGCCTACGCGGCCAGGTCGACGCGCCGCGGCCCGCCACGGCGGGCGCCGCCGGTGCCGCCGCCTTGGCCGCGGCCGCCGGTGCCGCCGCCCTGCTGGCCGCGGCCGGCCGAGGTGGGGCGGCTGCGGCGGTTGCGACCGCCCGAGGCGCTGCGCCGGGGCCGCTCGACCACGGGGTCGGCGATCACCACGGGCACGCCGGTGGGCACGCGGGCGCCGGTGATGCGGGCCAGCTCGTCGTCGGTGGAGTGGACCCGGGTGGACTCAGGGGTGATGCCGGCGGTGGCCATCATCCGGGCCGTCTCGCGGCGCTGGTTGGGCAGGACGAGCGTCACGACGGTGCCGGACTCGCCCGCCCGGGCGGTGCGGCCGCCGCGGTGCAGGTAGTCCTTGTGGTCGGTCGGCGGGTCCAGGTTGACGACCAGGTCGAGGCCGTCGACGTGGATGCCGCGAGCCGCGACGTTGGTCGCGATCAGCGCGGTGACCTGGCCGTTGCGGAACTGCTGGAGGGTGCGGGTGCGCTGGGGCTGGGACTTCCCGCCGTGCAGCGCGGCCGCCTTCACCCCGCTGGCGAGCAGCTCGTCCACCAGCCGGTCGGCGCCGTGCTTGGTGTCGGTGAACATGATCACGCCGCCCTCGCGCGAGGCGATGTGGGCGATCGTGGCGTTCTTGTCGCCGTTCTGCACGTGCAGGACGTGGTGCTCCATGGTGCTGACCGCCCCGGCGGACGGGTCCACCGAGTGGGTGACCGGGTCCTTGAGGAACCGGCGCACCAGGCGGTCGACGTTGCGGTCCAGGGTGGCGGAGAACAGCATCGTCTGGCTGTCGGCCTCGACCTGGTCGAGCAGCTCGATGACCTGCGGCAGGAAGCCCATGTCGGCCATCTGGTCGGCCTCGTCGAGGACGGTGATCCCGACGCTGTCGAGCCGGCAGGCGCCGCGCTGGATCAGGTCCTTGAGGCGGCCGGGAGTGGCCACGACGACCTCCGCCCCCCGGCCCAGGATCTGGGCCTGGCGGCCGATCGAGACCCCGCCGACCACGGTGGCGAGCCGCAGCCGCACCGAGTGGGCGTAGGGGGTGAGCGCCTCGGTGACCTGCTGCGCGAGCTCACGGGTGGGCACCAGGACGAGAGCCAGCGGCCGGCCCGGCTCGGCCTGCCGGCCGGCGATGCGGGCCAGCAGCGCGAGGCCGAAGGCGATGGTCTTGCCGGAGCCGGTCCGGCCGCGGCCGAGGACGTCCCGGCCCGCCAGCGAGTTCGGCAGCGTCGCGGCCTGGATCGGGAACGGCGAGGTGACGCCCTGGCGGGTGAGCGTCGAGAGCAGGGCCTTCGGCATGTCGAGCTGGTCGAAGGTCTCGACGGCCGGCAGGGCCGGGGTGGTGCTGACCGGCATCGCGAACTCGCCCTGCACGGAGGAGCTCTGGCGCCGCCTCGGACCGCCGCCCGAACGGGAGCCGTACGAGGAGCCACCACCGCCGGAACGCGAGCCGTAGGAGCCGCTGCCACCACCCGAGCGGGAGCCGTACGAGGAACCGCCCCCGCCGGAACGGGAGCCGTACGAGCCGCCGCCGGAGCGGGACTCGGAATTCTGGTACGAGGAGCGACTGGAGCGATTCATCTGGAGACCTTCCTCAAGGTGGCACGTCACGAGGAAGGCTCCGCGCCCACGGGTAATCCGGGCGGAGGCTGCAAGGAACGGGCCGGAACTGGCGGAGCGTGGACGGTGAAACCGTGCGGCACGTCACCTACGGTCGGCGCTCACCGCGCGGGCGGGAGCGAAGAACCTCGAACCGTGAGTCATCACGGCGGGGCGCCGACCCGGACGCGGCGCGGAGCAGCTCGCGTGGGGAAGGCCGCCGGTGGCGGAGCCGGGAATGAAGCCCGGGCAGCGGTGGGTCCTGCGAAAAGCCGAGGGGCCCGCACCAGGCATGAACGCGGTGCGGGCCCCTCGCTGCCGGGCGGGTGCCGTGGCAGAAACTACAGCGGACGAATGTTCTCGGCCTGCGGGCCCTTCTGGCCCTGCGTGACGTCGAACTCGACCTTCTGGCCCTCGAGCAGCTCACGGAAGCCGTTGGCGTTGATGTTCGAGTAGTGGGCGAAGACGTCGGGGCCGCCACCCTCCTGCTCGATGAAGCCGAAGCCCTTTTCCGCGTTGAACCACTTCACAGTGCCATTAGCCATAAAGAAATCTCCTTCAAGGGGCTGTCCGGAGCTCGCACGGTGCGTGCTCCGAGATGCCGCGATGATGACCCACCCGGGGAAGAGCCGGGAAACAGAAATGCGCCTGCGAGACCTCAGCAGGCCCACACAAAGTTCATGGGAACCACTACTGCAACTCATTCGACTCTAGCAGGCCGGGGGTCTCCGTGGTGGAGGGATTCACCCCCGGCGGCTCCGCGTCCCCGCCCGGGGCCGACTGTCGCGGCGGCGGAAGCATCGCCAACCGGTCGGCCGCCCGGCGGAGTTGGCGTCCCGGTGCGCGGGGCCGGCCGGGCCTGCGAATCGCTCGAAAGAGCGGCGGGCACAGGTGTGCTGCCCGCCCCCGCCGACGCGGTTCGCGCCGGTGGCAGACCGTCCGCGGCCGCGAAATTCCGTCGGCGCGGTGGTGAACCGCACCATACGGATTCCGGTTATGTGCGAATTCGAGACCTTCCGGAGGGCCCACTGGGGCGAGTTCCGGCGCATACTGGGGGAGATGACGAAATCAGCAGCAGTCCGGCGTACTCTGCCCACCAGCCCCTTCAAGGCCCGGGTCGAAGCTCCTCTCAAACGGTTCGCCGTCGGCGACAGGGTCACCCACGACACGTACGGCCTCGGCCGGGCCATCGCCGTCGAGGGTGGCGGTGACATCGCGGTACTGGTCGACTTCGGTTCACGGCAGGAACGGATCACACAGCCGTACACCGCCATGTTCAAGCTCTGATCCGCGGTTCGACCTCCACCCGGGGCGCCCCGGGGCCGTGCGGCCCCGGCGGCGCGGTGCTGTCCCGCCGCACCGGCCCGGCACCCGTGCCGCCGTGGAGTTCCGGCGGCCGGCCCGTCCGTCTGCCCTAGCGGCGCCGGGCACTCCCCCCGTGCTCCGGCCGCGCTGTCTCTGCCGCCCCGGTCGCCCGTCCGGTGCGGCCGGTCACAGCCCTGTCCGCGCCCGGGTCAGCCGCCAGACCTTGTCCACCCCGGTCTGCGCGGGCGCCAGGCGCTCGGCGGGCCGGCAGAGGTGCTCGGCGAAGCCGAGGCGCGCCGGTACGGCGCCGCTCGCCCGGTTCGCCGGGTCGTGGACGATCTCGACGTGGTCGACGCCGGGCAGCAGAAACGCCTCGTCGACCAGGGCCCGGACGGCTCTGGTGGCCAGACCGCGGCCGGTGGCGGCGGGGTGCAGCCAGTAGCCGATCTCCAGGCCGTCGCCCGGCAGGCCCTCGCGGCGGAACAGCTGGCAGGCGCCGACGATGCCCCGCTCCGTCACCATCGCGTAGGTGAACGCGGCGCCGCTCTCCCACTGCTCGGCGCGGCCGGCCAGGAAGGCACGGGTGGCGTCGGGGCTGTGCGTGGCGACCCAGGGCATCCACGGGCGGAGGTGCTCCAGGGACTCCTCGATCACCCGGAAGAGCTCGGGAAGGTCCGCCTCGCCGTCGAAGCGGCGCAGCGTGAGGTCGTCCAGCGTGATCGACTCGGGCGGAGTGGTCATGCCGAGAGCCTCGCCCACGAGCCGTCCCGGTCACAACCGGATTCTCCCGTCGGGAAGGCCCGGAGCGGGGGCGGAGTGAGGCCGACTCGCGGACGACCGTGCGCAAGCCCAGCACGTTCCGGGTGGCGGGCACCTGGCCGGGCTCGTTCACCGACCGGGCGACCAGGGCGGCGAGTTCCTCCCCGCCCGGCCGGGCCGGATGGCCGGTGGTCGGCCTCGGGCGGCCCGGCATGATCGTCTTCTCCGTGGTCAACGGACTGGCCTTCGGCTGCTTCACGGCCGTCGACACCGCGCCGGTCACCATGGTGCTGCCCGAGGCGGAGGACGCCGCCCGGGACATGGGCGGGCTCGACATCGCCAATCCCTGTCCGCGGACCCTGGTGCCCTTCGTCGCCTCCGTCGTGCCCGGCCTCGGCGGCCGCACCCCGCTGTTCCTGCTCGGCGCGGCCCTCGCCGGGGTCGGCGCCCTCGCGCTGAAGCCGGTCCGCGGTGTTCGCTGAGTACGCCGGCACCTCCCGGCACACCCACGACGTTCACCCGACCGAGTACGTCCGCCCACCCGAGCGTTCCCAGAAAGGTTTCCATCTCGTGAAGTTGCACACCCAGGAGTGGGGTTCCGGCGACCGCGTCGCCCTGCTGGTGCACGGCATCATGTCCGACCACCGCACCTGGCGGCGGGTCGGCCCGGCCCTGGCCGCGCGCGGGTACCGCGTCATCGCCGTCGACCAGCGCGGCCACGGCCGGAGCCCGCGCGGTACCGGCGGGAGCCCGCAGGAGCGGTACGCCCTGGAGGCCTACGCCAAGGACCTCGTCGAGACGCTGCCGGCCGGCGCGGAGCTGGCCGTCGGCCACTCGCTCGGCGGCATCAGCCTGCTGGGCGCGGTCGAGCGGCTGAAGCCGGCCCGCGCCGTGTATGTCGACCCGGCCTGGCAGTTCGGCCGGATCGAGGGCGCCGACCCGCGGATGTTCGTGGAGTTCCGGCACGCCACCCGGGAGCAGATCGCCGAGTTCAACCCCCGCTGGGAGGCCGCCGACGTGGACGTCGAACTCGCCACCCTCGCGGCCTGGGACGAGGAGTCCGCGCTCGCCCTGTCCGGCCAGGAGTGCGGCCTGCCGGCCGCACCGGCCGTGCCCTCGCTGGTGCTCCTGGCCGACCGGAGCTTCCTGGTGAGCACCGAGGACGCCGAACTGCTGCGCGCCCGGGGCTTCGAGGTGCGCACCGTGCCCGGCGCCGGCCACACCGTCCACCGGGACGATCACGACGGTTTCCTGGCCGGGCTCGACGGCTGGATCTGAACCATGACGAGGACGAGGAGTTCGCCGTGACCGCCGGCGCCAGGCGGGAGGCCGCCCTCGCGCGACTGGACCTCACCGCCGAGGCCGCCCTGCGGAGCGGGGCCGACCTGTGGTCGCTGCCCGCCGGCGAGGCGGTCGGCCTCGGCCGGCTGACCGCCCGGGTGAGCACCCCGCCGCGGGCGGTGCGGACCCGGGACACCGCCGCGCGCGCCTGGGCGGCCCGCCCCGGCGGGTCCACCGTCTCGGCCGGCCGCCACATGGCGGAGCGCCCGCTGACGCGGGCGCTCGACGTCGACTGAGCGGGGGACGGTGGGGCCCCGACCGGTGGCCGGGTCCCCACCGCGCCGGCACCGCCGCACCCGTCCGCCGGGTGCGCCGGGCCACCCCGCCGGCCGCCGGGGGAGCGGCGAGTAGGGTGGGCCGGGCCGATGATCGTCCGGACCACTGGAGCACCGATGAGCCTGACCTCCGCCCCCGACGCTCTCCTCCCCGTCGGGGTGATCGGGCTCGGCGACATCGCCCAGAAGGCCTACCTCCCGGTCCTCGGCACGCTGCCCGGCCTCGACCTGCGCCTGATGACCCGGGACCGGGCCAAGCTGGACCGGATCGGCGAGGCCCACCGGATCGCGCCCGAGCACCGGTTCACCGACCTCGGCGCGCTGATCGGCAGCGGCATCCGGGCCGCCTTCGTGCACGCCGCCACCGACCAGCACGTCCCGATCGTCGAGCAGTTGCTGACGGCCGGGGTCGACGTCTACGTGGACAAGCCGCTCGACCAGACCCTGGACGGGTCCCGCCGGCTGGTCGACCTCGCCGACCGCACGGGCCGCTCGCTGATGGTCGGTTTCAACCGCCGCTACGCGCCCGGCTACGTGCAGGCGAAGGAGCGGCCGCGCGACCTGATCGTCCTGCAGAAGAACCGCGAGGGCCTGCCCGAGGCGCCGCGCTCGATGGTCTTCGACGACTTCATCCACGTGGTGGACCTGCTGCGCTTCCTGGCGCCCGGTGAGATCGAGCAGGTCGACGTCCGCTCCCGGGTGCGCGACGGCCTCGTCGAGCACGTCGTCCTCACCCTCTCCGGTGAGGGCTTCACCGCCCTGGGCATCATGAACCGCGTCTCCGGCTCCACCGAGGAGATCCTCCAGGTCTCCGGCGGGGACTCCAAGCGCGAGGTCCACAACCTCGCCGACGTGATCGACCACCGCGGCCAGCCCACGATCCGCCGTCGCGGCGACTGGGTCCCGGTGGCCCGCCAGCGCGGCATCGAGCAGGTCGTCCTCGCCTTCCTCGACGCCGTCCGGACCGGAAAGACGATCGACGCCCACGACGCCCTGCGCACCCATGAGCTCTGCGAGCTGATCGTCGGGCGCCTGGAGGGAACGGCGACGGCCGCCACCCGGTAGGAGCCGCCCCGCCCCGGCCCCGGCTGGTGAGCCTGCGGCCGCGATCCGGGCCGCGAGGTGACAATGGGGCATGCCCTCCAGCCCCCACCCGACGGATCCGCGGCGGATGACGCCGGACCGGGCCGCGGTGAACGGCGAGCACTGGTGGCCGGTGGTGCTGGCGGTCGCGGTCGTCGCGATGCTCCACGTGACGCTGCCGGCCCGCTACCGGGTCGACCCCGCCTGGGTGCTGCCGGTCGCCGTGGGCTCGTTGCTGGCGGTGCTGATCATCGGCGACCCGGGCCGGATCGACCGGCAGAAGGCCTGGCTCCGGGTCGTCACCCAGCTGCTGATCGGCGCCATCACGGTGGCCAACGTGTTCGCGGGCGTCCATCTGGTGGTGGACATCCTGACCGACAACAAGCTGTTCGCGAACAACGCCGTCGGGCTGCTGGCGACCGGCGGCGTGGTCTGGGTGACGAACGTGGTGGCCTTCGCGCTCTGGTACTGGAGCCTGGACCGCGGCGGCGCCGCCGCCCGCGCCCACCGGCCCTTCGCGAACCCGGCGTTCGTGTTCCCCGAGATGCAGTACCCGGACCACGCGCCGGCCGCCTGGGTGCCGCGGTTCGCCGACTACCTGACGCTCTCGTTCTGGACCGCCACGGCCTTCAGCCCCACCGACGTCTCGGCGGTCAGACGGTGGGCCAAGCTGCTGATGATGGCGCAGGCGGCGACCTCCCTCGCGCTGGGCGCCCTGGTCGTCGCCCGGGCGATCAACATCCTGCAGTGAACGCGCTGTGAGCACGGTGCGACGGCACTGTTTCGGCCCGGCGTCGGCGTCCGGCGATTCGGGATTGCCCCTGGTCCCGGGCCGGTCGAGCGGTACTGTGGACCTTCACGGTTGCCGGACGCGAAACGGACGGGCGATGCACGCACGCCAACTGCGGGGCGGGCGGGTGGTCTTCGGACACCCGCTGCGGCCGCGCGCGGCGTTCCGCCCGCAGGCCGGAGCCCACGCGGCCGCCGGCACCCGGACCCCCGGCACCCGGACCGGTGGTGCCCGGCTGGTGCGGCGCCGCTGGATCGACGGGGTCGGCTCCCCGACCGGCCTCTGTCGCCCGTAACCGCCCGTAACCGCCCGTCGTCACGGGTGCCCGGCGCCCCGTTACGCCCGGCAGCCCCGCTCCGCCGTGGCCCGTCCCGGCTGCCCGGCCCCCGGCAGCCGCCCGAGGTCCTGCCCCCGGCCGGCGACGCCCCGGGCCGAAGCGACCGAGAAGACCGAGATCGAGGAACGGCTCCCGCATGCCCCAGTACCCCGTGCTCATCCCCGACGACGCCCCGGACACCGCCGAGCGGCGCCACCCCCTGGACAACCCGGCCCGCGCCGCCCTGCTCGGCCCGCACGCCCACCTGGCCGAGCGAAGCGGCGAGGTGCTGCGCTACCCGGCCGACGTGTCGCCGTTCGTCGCCCTCCCCGACCGGCCCGACCGGGAGACCTGGCGGGACGTCGCGGCGCTGTACGGCCCGGGCGCCGTCGTCGCCGCCACCGGCTCCCCGGACGCCGTCCCGGCCGACTGGGAGATCCTGCTGCGGGGCCGGGGAGTCCAGCTGGTGGACGACGGCGTCCGGGCCCGGCCCGACGAGGAGGCCGTCCGGCTGGGCCCCGCCGACGTACCGGAGATGCTGGCGCTGGTGGAGCACGCCCGGCCCGGCCCGTTCCTGCCCCGGACCATCGAACTCGGCGGCTACCTGGGCATCCGCCGCGGCGGCGCGCTGGTCGCGATGGCGGGGGAGCGCCTGCGCCCGCCGGGCTGGACCGAGATCAGCGCCGTCTGCACGGCCGAGTCCCACCGGGGCCGGGGGCTCGGCTCCCGGCTGGTCCGGGCGGTCGCGGCCGGGATCCGTGAGCGGGGCGACACGCCGTTCCTGCACACCTCCGCCGAGAACACCACCGCGATCCGGCTCTACGAGTCGCTGGGGTTCCGGCTGCGCCGGCACGTCACCTTCCTGGGCCTGCGGACGCCCGGCGCGGGCCCGGGCGCGTGACGAAGCCCCGGCGCCCCGCCTCCGCACCGAGACCACCCGCCGAGCCGCACCGTTCCACCTTTCCGAGGAGTCCGAGGAGTTCGATGTGAGTCAGAACGTGCCCTACGCCAGCCCCGCCGACACCGCCGTCCACGGCGAGTACCGGATCACCAGGGCTCCCGGCGACGAGCGCCCGCTGTACCGCTTCACCGGGCGGATCACCGCCGACGGGAGCAGCGGCTTCGCCGCCGAGCCCGGCCGCTACCACATCTACGCCGGCTGGTTCTGCCCCTGGGCGCAGCGCACCACCATCCAGCGCGCTCTCAACGGGCTGGAGGACGTCGTCTCGGTCTCCTACGTCGACGGCCGCCGTGACGGCCGCGGCTGGGCCTTCCGGGAGACCTACGGGCCGGACCCGGTGAACGGGTTCACCCTGCTGCGCGACGCGTACGAGCGGACCGAGCCCGGTTTCGACGGGCACATCTCGGTGCCGACGCTCTGGGACCGCCGGACCGGTCGGGTGGTCAGCAACGACTTCCGGACCATAGGCATCGACCTGGCGACCCAGTTCGGCCGGTGGAGCAACGGCGCCGACACCTACCCGGAGGACCTCCGGGCCGAGATCGACGCGCTGGACGCCCGGCTGGGCCCGGCCGTGAACCACGGCGCGGGCGCGGCGGCCGGCACCGGGGACGCCGCGCTCGCGGCCCGCGCCCTGCTGCTGGAGACCTTCGCGGAGCTGGACGCCCGGCTGGCCACCAGCCGCTACCTGCTGGGCGACCGGCTGACCGAGGCCGATGTGCGGCTCTGGGTGACGCTGGTGCGCTACGACGTCGGGCCCAACCACGCGCGCGCGGTGAACCCCGGTCTGGCCGCGTACCCGCACCTGTGGGCCTACGCCCGCGATCTCTACCAGCGGAAGCCGTTCACCGGCACCACGGACTTCGCCGCCTTCACCGAGCCGGGCGCGAGCGTCCCGGACTGGCACGCCCCGGTGGAGCGTCCGCTTCCCGCCTGAGTCCGGCGGCCCGGGGCCGCGGACCCGAACGGCCGGTGCACCGGGAACCATCTTCGGTGCACCGGCCGTTCCGTCTGTGGTGGGCGCCGCTGACCAGGGCGCCGACCGGTCGCGGAGGCGCGGCGGCGGCGCCCTGACGGGCCGTCGGTCGACCTCCGGACGTCCGCCCGGTAGCGGTACGTGGATATGACATGTACGCTGCGTATCGCTGGTTGTACAGCATGCGGGCCTGGCCGCCGCTCCGTGGGGGGAGTCACGTCCAGGCCCGGTCGCCGGCCGGGGCCTCGGTTGCGCTCGTGGGGGAGCTTCAACCGGGGCCCTTCGGCGGGCTACTGACGGTATGCCCGCTCGCGGCCTGGTTCAGTCATGTCAAATTCGCCGGCGCCGCCCCGAGGCCGGGGCGCGGCCGCCCGGACGGACTCCGGCCCGCTCCGCACCGCCTCCCGCGCCGCCTCCCGCGCCGCCCTCCATGCCGCCCGCAGGGTGACCGCCCGGCTGCTCCGAACGGCCCTCCCGGCTTGCGCTCCGTCCGGGTGCTCGCCCGGCCCTGCGGACCGGCGGGCCGCCGCAACCGCTGCTATGACTGGTTTGAGCCTTTTTGTCCGGCTCCCAGTTCCGAGGAGGCATCCTCATGGGTGCTGCAGCAACGAGCGCCACCGACGCTGACGTGGTGCACATTCTCTGGATCAACGCGGGCCTGAGCTGCGACGGTGACTCGGTCTCCCTGACCGCGGCCATGCAGCCGAGCATCGAGGAGATCGTCACCGGCGCGCTGCCGGGCCTGCCGAAGATCGCCGTCCACTGGCCGCTGATCGACTTCGAGTGCGGGCCGGTCCAGGGCGCGGACAACTTCGTGGAGTGGTTCTTCAAGGCGGACCGCGGGGAACTCGACCCGTTCGTCCTGGTCGTCGAGGGATCCATCCCGAACGAGAGCATCAAGGAGGAGGGCTACTGGTGCGGTTTCGGCGACGATCCGCGGACCGGTCAGCCGATCACCACCAGTGAGTGGCTGGACCGGCTCGCGCCCAAGGCCACGGCGGTCGTCGCGATCGGCACCTGCGCCACCTACGGCGGCATCCACGCCATGGCCGGCAACCCGACCGGTGCCATGGGCGTTCCCGACTACCTGGGCTGGGACTGGAAGTCCAAGGCCGGCCTGCCCATCGTCTGCGTGCCGGGCTGCCCCATCCAGCCCGACAACTTCTCCGAGACCCTGACCTACCTGCTCTACCAGCTGGCCGGCTCCGCGCCGATGATCCCGCTGGACGACAAGCTGCGCCCGACCTGGCTGTTCGGCGCCACCGTGCACGAGGGCTGCGACCGCGGCGGCTACTACGAGCAGGGCCAGTTCGCCACCGAGTACGGCACCCCGGAGTGCCTGGTACGGCTGGGCTGTTGGGGCCCGGTCGTCAAGTGCAACGTGACCAAGCGCGGCTGGATCAACGGCATCGGCGGCTGTCCCAACGTGGGCGGCATCTGCATCGCCTGCACGATGCCCGGCTTCCCGGACAAGTTCATGCCCTTCATGGACCCGCCGCCGGGCTCGCACATCTCGGCCAACGCCAGCTCCGCGTACGGCGCGGTGATCCGGCGACTGCGCTCGATCACCATGAAGACCCTCGACAAGGAACCGAAGTGGCGCCACCCGGGGCGCACGCTGACGACCGGTTACCGCACACCGCGGTGACCAGGCGGGCCGCCGCACCCCCGTGCGGCGGCCCGCTCCGCCGCTGACCCTCCCCGCTTCCAGAAGGGCACGACAGACACGATGGCACCGACGACGAAGGCAGCCGGCGACGGCAGCGGCCTGGTGGAGATGTCCTGGGACCCGATCACCCGGATCGTGGGCAGCCTCGGCATCCACACGAAGATCGACTTCAAGCAGAAGAAGGTGGCGGAGTGCTACAGCACCTCGTCCGTCTTCCGCGGCTACAGCGTCTTCATGCGGGGCAAGGATCCGCGCGACGCGCACTTCATCACCAGCCGCATCTGCGGCATCTGCGGCGACAACCACGCCACCTGCTCCGTCTACGCGCAGAACATGGCGTACGGGGTGAAGCCGCCGCACCTCGGTGAGTGGATCATCAACCTCGGCGAGGCCGCCGAGTACATGTTCGACCACAACATCTTCCAGGAGAACCTGGTCGGGGTCGACTACTGCGAGAAGATGGTCCGCGAGACCAACCCCGGCGTCCTGGAGCTGGCCGAGCGCACCGCGGCCCCGCACGCCGGCGACCACGGGTACCGGACGATCGCCGACATCATGCACTCGCTCAACCCGATCGAGGGCGAGTTCTACCGCGAGGCGCTGCAGGTCAGCCGCTACACCCGGGAGATGTTCTGCCTCATGGAGGGCCGCCACGTGCACCCCTCCACGCTCTACCCGGGCGGCGTCGGCACGGTGGCGACGGTCCAGCTCTTCACCGACTACCTGACCCGGCTGATGCGGTACGTGGAGTTCATGAAGAAGGTCGTGCCGCTCCACGACGACCTCTTCGACTTCTTCTACGAGGCGCTGCCCGGCTACGAGGAGGTCGGCCGGCGTCGCATCCTGCTCGGCTGCTGGGGGAGCCTCAACGACCCGGACCACTGCGACTTCACGTACCGGAACATGACCGACTGGGGCCGGAAGATGTTCGTCACCCCGGGCGTGGTCGTCGACGGCAAGCTGGTCACCAACGACCTGACCGAGATCAACCTCGGCATCCGCATCCTGCTCGGCAGCTCCTACTACGAGGACTGGGAGGGCAAGGAGCTCTTCGTCACCCACGACCCGCTGGGCAACCCGGTCGACCCCAGGCACCCCTGGAACCAGCACACCGTCCCCGCGCCGCAGAAGCGCGACTTCGACGACAAGTACAGCTGGGTGATGTCCCCCCGCTGGTTCGACGGCAAGGACCACCTCGCGCTCGACACCGGCGGCGGCCCGATCGCCCGCCTCTGGTCCACCGCGCTCTCCGGGCTGGTCGACATCGGCTACATCAAGGCCACCGGCCACAGCGTGCAGATCAACCTGCCGCGCTCGATGACCAAGCCGGAGACCACCTTCGAGTGGAAGATCCCGCGCTGGAGCAACGCCATCGAGCGCAACCGCGCCCGGACGTACTTCCAGGCCTACGCGGCCGCGGCGGCCCTGCACTTCGCGGAGAAGGCCCTCGCCGAGGTCCGGGCCGGGCGCAGCCAGACCTGGGAGCGCTTCGAGGTGCCGGACGAGTCGATCGGCTGCGGCTTCACCGAGGCCGTGCGCGGCGTGCTGTCGCACCACATGGTGATCCGCGACGGCAAGATCGCCAACTACCACCCGTACCCGCCGACGCCGTGGAACGCCAGCGTCCGCGACAGCTACGGCACGCCCGGCCCGTACGAGGACGCGGTGCAGAACACGCCGATCTTCGAGGAGAACTCGCCGGAGAACTTCAAGGGCATCGACATCATGCGGGCCGTGCGCAGCTTCGACCCCTGTCTGCCCTGCGGCGTCCACATGTACGTCGGCGGCGGCCGGACCGTGCAGAAGATGCACGTCCCCACCGGCCTGAGCGGGCTCACCGCATGACGGCGGAGGAGACCGGGCTGCGGATCCAGGAGGCGCTGGACCAGCTGGCCGGCGGCGACGGGCAGGGGGCCGGCGAGCAGCTGGTCCGCGAGCTGATGGCCTTCTACGGGGACGGCCTCACCCGGCTCGTCCGGGCCCTGCCGCCGCAGACGCTGCGGCAGCTGCTGGACGACCAGGCGGTGGCCGGGCTGCTCGTCCTGCACGACCTGCACCCCGAGGACGTCACCGCCCGGATCGCCCGCGCACTCGCCGCGCTGCCCGAGCCGGTCGAACTGCTCGGCTTCGACCCCGCGACCGGCACGCTGCGGCTGCGCCGGAGCAGGAGCGGCTGCGGCTGCGGGGAGCAGGACGTCGAGGCCGTGCTGGCCTGCCACGCCCCCGAGGTGACGGCCGTGGAGCTGGAACGCGCGCCGCAGCTGCTGCAGATCGGCACCCGGCCGCCGGCCTCGGCGGAGGTGCGGTGAGCGCCCGTCAGCTCTCCCGCCCCGGCGCCGCCCTGCTGCGCCGGCTGCGCGAGCCCGCGCCCCCGCAGCCGGAGCGCTGCACCTTCTGCGGCCAGCAGCTCCCGCGGGAGCACCGGCACCTGGTGGACACCGAGGAGCAGTCCCTCACCTGTGTCTGCACGGCCTGCGGGCTGCTGTTCCAGCAGCCCGGCGCGGCCGGCGGCCGCTACCGCGGCGTGCCCGACCGCTACCTCGCCGAGCCGGACCACCGGTTCGGCGAGGAGCAGTGGGCGGCGCTCGGCATCCCGGTCGAGACGGCGTTCCTGTTCCGCAACGCCCGGCAGGACCGGCTGGTGCTGCTCTACCCCGGCCCGGGCGGTGCGACCGAGAGCGAACCGGACGAGGCCGACTGGCGGGCCGCGCTCGGCGCGAGCCGGCTCGCCGCCGAACTGGAGCCCGACGTCGAGGCGTTGCTGCTGCGGCACCCGGCGGCGAGCCCGGTCCAGTGCTTCCTGGTGCCGATCGACGTCTGCTACGAGCTGGTCGGCCGGCTGCGGCGGTGCTGGAAGGGCTTCGACGGCGGGGCCGAGGCCCGGGCCGAACTCGACGCCTTCTTCGCCCGGGTGGCCGCCCGGGCCCGCGCGCTCCAACCGGAGGGGGCCTCGTGACCGCGCTGTCCTTCGCCTGCACCGGCGTGCGGCCCGACCCCCACGCGGCCGGGCCGACGCTGGTCCTGCGGCTGCGGATCACCGCCCCCGAAGGGACCAGGGTGCACGCCTTGGCGCTCCGCTGCCAGCTGCGGATCGAACCCGCGCGGCGCTCCTACGGCGAGGCCGAGGGCGAGCGGCTGGCCGACCTGTTCGGCGAGCGCTCCCGCTGGGGCGGCACGCTGCACCCGGTGCAGTTCGCCCAGGTGCCGCTGATGGTGCCCGGCTTCACCGGGGAGACCGAGGTGGACCTGCCCGTCCCGTGCACCTACGACATGGACGTGGCCTCCGCCCGCTACCTCGCGGCGCTGGACGGCGGTGACGTCCCGCTGCTGCTGCTCTTCTCCGGCACCGCGTTCACCGGCCCGGGCGGCTTCCAGGTGGCCCCGGTGCCCTGGGACCGGGAGGCGACGGTGCGGATGCCCGTGCGGGTGTGGCGGGAGATGATCGAGCAGCACTTCCCGGGTTGCGGGTGGCTGCGGCTGCCGGCCGAACTGATGGCGGAACTGCTCGCCTACCGTTCCCGGCGGGCCCTGCCGTCCTGGGACGCGACCGTGCGCGAGCTGCTCGACGCGGTCGGGACCGAGGAGGTCGCCCGGTGAACGCGAACGCCTTCACGGCCGAGACCGAGAGCCGGTTCGCGCAGGCCCGGCAGATCGCCGACGCCGTCCTCTTCGAGGGCTACGTGCTCTATCCCTACCGGGCCTCGGCGGCCAAGAACCGGCTGCGCTGGCAGTTCGGCGTCCTCGTCCCGCCCGGCTACGGCGAGGACAGCGGTGAGCACTCCCACCAGCGCACCGAGTGCCTGATCGAGCCGCGCCCCGGCGACCGGCTGGCGGTGGAGCTGCGGTTCCTCCGCGCGCAGCGGCGGACCGTCCAGCGCGCCACCCCGGGCGGCGGCTTCGAGCCGGTCGACGAGCTGGAGCTGGCCGACCGGGTGCTCGTCCCGTGGGACGAGGGCGTCGAGGAGCGCGTGGAACTCGTCCTCCCCGTCGACGAGCTGGCCGGCGACGGGATCGTCCGGCCGTTCCGGCTGCCGGCCTGCGAGGAGATGGAACTGCTCCGCGAGGACGGCGTGACGGTCGGCCGGCTGCTGCGCCGGCGCGAACAGGCCGACGGCCTCATGCGGCTGACCGCCCGGGACGTCCCCGGACCGTACGAGGTGCGCAGGCTCGCGGTCGTGGTGGAGAACACCGCGCCGTGGCAGCCGGGGCCGGGCGACCGGCGGGAGGCGGCGCTGCCCCGCGCACTGGTCTCGGCACACCTGCTGCTCGGCCTCGACCGGGGCACCTTCCTGTCGGTGACCGACCCGCCCGAATGGGCGAAGGCGGCCGTGGCCGAGTGCCGCAACGAGCACACCTGGCCCGTGCTGGCCGGCCCGCCCGGGCGCGACCAGGTGCTGCTCTCCTCGCCGATCATCCTGGAGGACCATCCGCTGGTCGCCCCGGAGAGCCTCGGCGCGCTCTACGACGCGACCGAGATCGACGAGATCCTCGCCCTGCGGACGGCGGCGCTGACCGAGCGCGAGAAGCGCGAGGCCCGGGGCACGGACGAGCGGGCGGGCGCCGTGATCGACCTCGCCGAGTCGATGCCCCCGGAGGTCCTGGAGCGCCTGCACGGCGCCGTCCGGGGCCTGCGCGAGATCACCGGGTCCACCGCCGAGCAGCCCTGGTGGGACCCTGGCAACGACCCGGAGGTGGACCCGGACCGGGACCGGGTGGTGGTCGACGGCCGCGAGGTCGGGGCCGGCAGCCGCGTCCTGCTCCGGCCCGGCCGGCGGCGCACCGACGCCCAGGACCTCTTCCTGCACGGGCGGACCGCCGTGGTCGAGGCCGTGCTGCACGACGTCGACGGCTCGGTGCACCTCGCCGTCACGGTCGAGGACGACCCGGGCGCGGACCTGTGGCGCGCCCAGGGCCGGTTCCGGTACTTCCAGCCGGACGAGGTCACCCCGCTGGAGGACTCGTGAGCACGGGCCGGGTGCTGGTGGCCGGGGTGGGCAACATCTTCCTCGGTGACGACGGGTTCGGGGTGGAGACGGTCCGGCGGCTGGCCGGGCACCCGCTGCCGGCCGACGTCGAGCTGGTGGACATCGGGGTGCGCGGAGTGCACCTGGCCTACCAGCTGCTGGACGGCTACCGGACGCTCGTGCTGGTCGACGCCACCGCGCGCGGAGGCGAGCCGGGCACGGTGTACCTGATCGAGGCGGACGCCGGCCCGGTGGAGGCGCCCGTCATGGACGGGCACCGGATGGGGCCGGACGCCGTGCTCGCGCTGCTCGCCACGCTGGCCGCCGGGACGGGCGGATCGGCGCCCGAACGGGTGCTCGTGGTGGGGTGCGAGCCGGAGTCGCTGGAGGAGGGCATCGGGCTCAGTGCCCCGGTGGCCGCAGCCGTCGAGGAGGCGGTCGAAGTGGTCCTGCGGATCGTCGGATCGGACGCGCAGGCGCAGAGAGAGGCGTCACCATGCTGAAGAACCTGCTGTGCGCGGCCGTCGCGGCCGCGGTCGTGACCCTGGTCTGGCAGAGCCTGCCCGACCTGAAGCGCTACCTGCGGATCCTGCGGATGTGAGGCCGGATTGCGGCGAACGGTGTACTCCGGGCGCGGTGGCGGCGCGGCTGCGGCCGAGGCCGCCACCGTGCCCTTGTAATGAAGCCTGTCGCCTCCGGCGAGGGGAGGGAGTGGGCCCGATGCACGAGATGTCGATCGCGACGGCCGTCGTCGAGCAGGTGGACGCGGCAGCCCGGGACCACGGGGCGGTCGCGGTGGAGAAGGTGCGCCTCCAGGTCGGCGAACTCGCCGGGGTGGTGCCCTCCGCGCTGGACTTCTGCTTCGAACTGGCCTGCGCCGGAACGCTGGTGGAGGGCGCGAAGCTGGAGACCGAGGCCGTCGCGGCGCGTGCCAGGTGCACCCCGTGCGGCGTCGAGTGGGCCGTGGGCATGCCGCCCGACCTCGGGTGTCCGCGCTGTGGCGGCGCCCGGGTCGAGCTGCTCGCGGGCCGGGAGTTGCAGATCCTCGGCGTCCAGTGGGCCGAGCGCCCGGTGGGCGCGTCGGCCGACCAGGAAGGCTGAAACCGATGTGTCGCACGGTGGAACTCCGGCAGGCGGTCCTCGCCCGCAACGACGACGGCGCCCGCGAGCTGCGCGCCGAACTCGCCGCGCGCGGAACCGTCGTGGTGAACCTGCTGTCCAGCCCCGGCAGCGGGAAGACGGCGCTGCTGGAGGCCGAACTCGGGCTGGCCCGGGCCCGCGGCGTGCCGGTGGCCGCGCTCACCGCGGACCTCGCCACCGAGAACGACGCCCGGCGGCTGGCCCGTTCGGGCGCGCCGGTGAAGCAGGTGCTCACCGACGGGCTGTGCCACCTGGAGACGGCGATGCTCCGCGAGCACCTGGCGGGCTGGCTGCCGCCGGACACCCGGCTGCTCTTCGTCGAGAACGTCGGCAACCTGGTCTGCCCGGCCTCCTACGACCTCGGCGAATCCCTGCGGGTGGTGCTCGCCTCCGTCACGGAGGGGGAGGACAAGCCGCTCAAGTACCCGACGGCCTTCGGGCTGGCGAACCTGGTGCTGGTGACCAAGGCCGACCTCGCGGTGGCGGCGGAGTTCGACGAGGCCGCGTTCCTGGCGAGCGTCGCGCGGGTCAACCCGGGGGTGGAGGTGCTGTTCACCTCCGTCCGGACCGGGCAGGGGGCAGGGGTGCTGCTGGACCGGGCGCTCGCGGTGCTGGACGGCGCCGAGGCCCACCGGCCGGTGATGGCCGGCGCCCCGGGGCACGGGCACTCCCCCGGACACCCGCACGCGCACGGGCCGGGTGAGGGGCACCACCACGGGGACGACGGCGCGCACGCGCATCCGCACGCCCCGGTGGCGGAACGGTCGTGACGGCCGGTCGGCCGGCGGCCGGGCCGCAGCGGCGCCGGGTCGCCGTCCGCGGCCTCGTCCAGGGCGTCGGGTTCCGGCCGTTCGTCTTCACGCTCGCCGCCGAGCTCGGCCTGGCCGGCACCGTCACCAACACCGGGGACGGCGTGCTGGCCGAGGTCGAGGGGCCGCCGGAGTCGGTGGACGCGTTCTGCCGCCGGGTCGCCACCGACGCGCCGCCGCTGGCGCGGGTCGCCTCGGTCGAGCACGAGGCGCTGGCCCTCACCGGCGCGGCCGGGTTCGCCATCACCCCCTCCAGGACCGACGGCACCCGCCGCACACTGATCCCGCCCGACACCGCGACCTGCGCGGACTGCCTCGCCGAGCTAGCCGACCCCGGCGACCGCCGCTACCGGCACCCGTTCATCAGCTGCACCAACTGCGGTCCCCGGCACACCATCGTGACCGGTCTGCCGTACGACCGGGCCAACACCACGATGGCCGGCTTCCCGCTCTGCCCGGACTGCGAGCGGGAGTACACCGACCCGGCCGACCGGCGCTTCCACGCCCAGCCGCTCTGCTGCCACGCGTGCGGACCGAGGCTCGCGCTGGTCGTGCCCGGGCTGCCGTCGCTCGAAGGCGAGGCGGCGCTCACCGAGGCCCGGCGGCTGCTCGCCGACGGCGCGATCCTGGCTGTCAAGGGCATCGGCGGCTACCACCTGGCCTGCGACGCGCTGAACGAGCGGAGCGTGGCCCGGCTGCGCCGGCGCAAGCGGCGCGGCGCCAAGCCCTTCGCCCTGATGGCGCGCGACCTCGCCGAGATCGCGCCGCTGCTCCGCCCCGACCCGGTCGAGGAGGAACTGCTCACCGGCGCCGTCCGGCCGATCGTCCTGCTGCGCCGCCGGGGGCCGCTGCCGGCGGCGCTGGAGGCGGTGGCGCCGCGCAGCCCCGACCTCGGGGTGATGCTCCCCTACACCCCCCTGCACCAGCTGCTGATCGCCCCGCCCGGCCCCGGGCTGCTCGTGATGACCAGCGCCAACCTCTCCGGCGAACCGGTCGTGACGGAGGACCGGGACGCGTTCGCCCGGCTGGCACCGCTGGTCGACGCCTGGCTGACGCACGACCGGCCGATCCACGTCCCGTGCGAGGACTCGGTGGTGCGGGTGGTGGACGGCGAGCAACTGCCGATCCGGCGCTCGCGCGGCCACGCACCGCTGCCGCTGCCGCTCCCGGCCCCCGTCCGGCCCGTGCTGGCCGTCGGCGGCGACCTCAAGACCACCTTCGCGCTGGCCCAGGACGGCTACGCCTGGCTGTCCGGCCACATCGGGGACATGGACGACCTCGCCACCCTGGAGGCCTTCGACCGTGCGGTGGCCCATCTCGGCGCGGTCACCGGCGTCCGGCCCGAGCTGCTGGCGGTGGACCGCCACCCCGGCTACCGGTCCGTGCGGCACGCCCGGAGCACCGCCGGCGGGCGGGAGGTGCGGACGGTGCAGCACCACCACGCGCACGTCGCCTCGGTGATGGCCGAACACGGCCTCGACGGCGGCCGGCCCGTTCTGGGGGTCGCCTTCGACGGCACCGGCTTCGGTGACGACGGTGCGGTGTGGGGCGGCGAGGTCCTGCTGGCCGACTACGACGGCTACCGCCGCCTCGCCCACCTCGCCTACGTCCCGCTGCCGGGCGGGGACGCGGCGGTGGCGCGGCCCTACCGGACGGCGCTCGCCCAGCTGTTCGCGGCCGGGCTCCCGTGGGCGCCCGAGCTGCCACCCGTCCTGGCCTGCCCGGAGAACGAACGGCTGGTACTGAAGCGGCAGTTGGAGCGCTCGCTGAACTGTGCGCCGACCTCCAGCATGGGGCGGCTGTTCGATGCGGTGTCCGCCCTCGCCGGGATCTGCCAGCGGGTCGAGTACGAGGCGCAGGCGGCGATCGAGCTGGAGGGCGCGGCGCTGGCGCACGGCCCGGCGGAGGGGGCCTACGCCTTCGGGCTGCGGCCGGTGGACGGGACGCTGGTCGCAGACCCGGCGCCGGTGCTGGCCGCGGTGGTGGCCGACCTGGCCGCCGGCGCCCCGGCCGGCCTGATCGCGGCGCGCTTCCACGACGCGGTCGCGGGGCTGGTCCGCCGGGTCTGCGCGGTGGCCCGGGAGGAGCACGGGACCGGGACGGTCGCGCTGACCGGCGGGGTCTTCGCCAACGCGCTGCTGTCCTCGGCCTGCGCGGAGGGCCTGCGGGCGGACGGATTCACCGTGTTGCGGCACCGCCGGGTGCCGCCCAACGACGGAGGACTGGCGCTCGGGCAGCTGATGGTGGCCGCCCGGGCCGCCGGCCCGGCCGCCATCTGAGAGGAGAGACCCGGATGTGTCTGGCGGTGCCCGGAAGAGTGGTGGAGATCGCGG
Organism: Kitasatospora sp. NPDC022856; assembly: GCF_055561235.1. Taxonomy (NCBI): domain Bacteria; kingdom Bacillati; phylum Actinomycetota; class Actinomycetes; order Kitasatosporales; family Streptomycetaceae; genus Kitasatospora; species Kitasatospora sp. NPDC022856. The sequence continues at coordinate 227,782 of NZ_JBVHHE010000005.1, forward strand.
AACGCGACGGAGCCAGGATGGCGGTGGTCGACTTCGGCGGAGTCGTCAAGGACGTGTGCCTGGAGTACCTGCCGGACCTGCGGGTGGGTGAGTACGCCATCGTGCACGTCGGGTTCGCGCTGCAGCGCCTGGACGAGGAGTCGGCCCGCCGGACGCTGGAGCTCTTCGCCGAGATCGGCCTGCTGCAGGAGGAGTTCGGCGATCCGTGGGAAGCGGCGGCCGCGGCCGTACGGGAGGAGCAGCAGTGAAGTACCTGGAGGACTTCCAGAACCCGGAGCTGGCGGCCGGCCTGCTCGCGGACATCAGGGCGACGGTCACCAGGCCGTGGGCGCTGATGGAGGTGTGCGGCGGGCAGACGCACACCATCATCCGGCAGGGGATCGACCAACTCCTGCCGGAAGAGGTCGAGTTGATCCACGGGCCGGGCTGCCCGGTCTGTGTCACCCCGCTGGAGGTGATCGACCGGGCGCTGGCGATCGCGGCCCGGCCCGAGGTGATCTTCTGCTCGTTCGGCGACATGCTCCGGGTGCCGGGTAGCGACCGCGACCTCTTCCGGGTCCGGAGCGAGGGCGGTGACGTCCGGGTGGTCTACTCGCCACTCGACGCGCTGAAGGTCGCCCGGGAGAACCCGCACCGCGAGGTCGTCTTCTTCGGCATCGGCTTCGAGACCACCGCTCCGCCCAACGCGATGGCCGTCCACCAGGCCCGGAAGCAGGGGCTGCGCAACTTCAGCATGCTCGTCTCGCACGTCCGGGTGCCCCCGGCCATCGAGGCCATCATGACCTCGCCGGACTGCCGGGTGCAGGGCTTCCTGGCCGCCGGGCACGTCTGCAGCGTGATGGGCACCGGCGAGTACCCCGAACTGGCCGAGCGCCACCGGGTGCCGATCGTGGTCACCGGCTTCGAGCCGCTCGACATCCTGGAGGGGATCCGGCGCACCGTGCGGCAGTTGGAGCGCGGCGAGCACACCGTGGAGAACGCCTACGCCCGGGCTGTGCGCCCGGAGGGCAACCCGGCGGCCCGGGCCATGCTGGAGGACGTCTTCGAGGTGGCCGACCGGGCCTGGCGCGGGATCGGGGTGATCCCGCGGAGCGGCTGGCGGCTCTCCCCGCGCTACCGCGACCACGACGCCGAGTACCGCTTCGACGTCACCGGCATCACCACCCGCGAGCCGGCGCAGTGCCGCAGCGGGGAGGTCCTCCAGGGGCTGCTGAAGCCCGACCAGTGCGAGGCCTTCGGCACCACCTGCACTCCGCGCACCCCGCTCGGCGCCACCATGGTGTCCAGCGAAGGGGCCTGCGCCGCGTACTACCTCTACCGCCGGCTGAGCACGCCGGCCGTTCCCCGGGAGGCGAGCCCCGTTGGCTGAGGCCGAGGTTCTGACCGGGTCGGGCGCCGTGCCGGTGGCCGTGCCCTCCGAGGCGCCGTCCGAGGCGCCGGACTTCTCCGGGTGGAGCTGCCCGCTGCCCCTGCGCGACCACCCCCGGGTGGTGATGGGGCACGGCGGCGGCGGCGCGATGTCGGCCGAGCTGGTGGAGAACATCTTCGCCCCGGCCTTCGGCGGCGCCGCGCTCGCCGCCCTCGGGGACTCCGCCGTGCTGGAACTCGGCGGAGCGAGGCTCGCCTTCTCCACCGACTCCTACGTCGTGCGGCCGCTGTTCTTCCCCGGCGGCAGCATCGGGGACCTCGCCGTCAACGGGACGGTCAACGACCTCGCGATGAGCGGGGCCCGCGCGGCCTACCTGTCCTGCGGGTTCATCCTGGAGGAGGGCGTGGAGATGGCCGTGGTGGACCGGGTCGCCCGGGCGCTCGGGGCTGCCGCGCGACTGGCCGGGGTGGAGGTCGCCACCGGTGACACCAAGGTCGTCGAGGCCGGTCACGGCGACGGCGTCTACCTCAACACCGCCGGCATCGGCCTCGTCCCGGCCGGGGTGGACATCAGGCCGCAGCGGGCCGCCCCCGGGGACGTGGTGATCGTCAGCGGGGAGATCGGGCTGCACGGGGTCGCGATCATGAGCGTGCGCGAGGGCCTGGAGTTCGGCGTGGAGATCGAGAGCGACTGCGCCGCGCTCGGCGGCCTGGTGGACGCGATGCTGGCGGTCACCCCGGACCTGCACGTGCTGCGCGACCCCACCCGGGGCGGCCTGGCCGCGGCGCTCAACGAGATCGCGGCGGCGGCCGGGGTGGGCGTCAGGATCGGCGAACGTGCCGTGCCGGTGCCGCCGCAGGTCGCCAACGCCTGTGCGGTGCTGGGCCTCGACCCGATGTACGTCGCCAACGAGGGCAAGCTGGTGGCCTTCGTGCCGCGCGAGCAGGCGGACGCGGTGCTCGCCGCGATGCGGGCGCACCCGCTGGGCGCGGGAGCGACCGTGATCGGCGAGTGCGTGGCGGAGCACCCCGGCATGGTCGTCGCCCGCACGGCGCTCGGCGGCACCCGGGTGGTCGACCTGCCGATGGGTGAGCAACTGCCGCGCATCTGTTAGGTCCTGAGGGCTGGCCTGGCTCGCTCCGGCCAGGCTCGGCGGGCCCGGCCGGGTGTGCGCCCGGCCGGGCCCGGTCATGTCCGCCGGGCGCACCGGCGAAGGGCCGGACCGTCAGCAGGTGACCGGGACCTCGGTGGTGACGGGCCTGGCGGGCCACCCGGCGGACGAGACCGCGAACGAGGCGCGCACGGTGGAGCCGCACGGCACCGTGCCGCGCACGCCCTCGACCAGCACCGACCGGCTCTGGAAGGTCAGCGTCTGCCGCGTCGTCCCGAGGGTGATCCCGCCGGCGACGCTGCCGGTCAGGACCGCCTCGACCTCCGTCGGCCGGGGGAGCGGGCTGCCGGGGCTCGGCGGGCCGGCCAGGCCGATGTGGCCGGTGAACTCGATGCTGTCGCCGCTCACGGTGGCGCACACCTTGGTCGCCAGACCGGCCTGCAGACCGTAGTTGTCGCAGATCACCGTGGGGGCGTCGGCGACGGCTGCCGCACCGGCCGGAGCCGCGACGACCGGAACCGTACCCAGGGCGACCGCTGCGGCGGCCGTCGTCAGGATCTTGCGAGTCATGGGAAGCCTTCTCCTGTGTGAAGGGGGCTCCTGGGCGGTCCAGGAGCTCGTTGCAATGTGATATTGCACTATGCTCCTTGAGCTGAGGCATCGTCAAATTGAACGGGAAAAGACGAGTTGGCATGGAGGACGTTCGTCCGGAACGCGCACCGTCAGCGCGGGGGTCCCGGAACCGCTCCCGCCGACGCGGGGACGCCGCACCGGCCGGGTCCGTGAGGCCCCGGCCGGTGCGGCGTCCGCGGTTCAGGAGGCGATGCCGCAGTACTGCTGCTGCTTTCCGATCGCGCGGTACATGCAGTCGGCGGTCTCCACCAGGCGCAGCACCGCCTCGCGGTTGCGGCTGGTCTCGCGCCCGATCACCTCGTCGGGCGGGTAGAAGCCGCTGCTGCCGTTCGGGCCGGGGTACATCTCGAAGGTGTAGGCGAAGACCCGCTGGGTGCCCCACAGCCAGTCGTCGATCGAGCCGTCGGTGATGTACAGGTCGCTCGACTGCTCGGGGGTGTAGCCGTTGGTGCCGGCCATGGCCCGGCCGAAGGTCGCGAAGGTGTTGTACTCGTCGGCCGTCATCCCGGTGGCGGTGTTGGCCGTGGTCCAGCCGAACGGCCAGAGCACCAGCTGGCTGTAGGTGTGGAAGTCGATGGCGGCGGTGATCTGCTGCTTGCCGCCGACCACGCGGGTGCGGACGAAGTCGGCGACCACCTTGGTCTCCTTGGCGGACTCCGGGGCGGCGCCCCGGTAGGTCTCGTTGGAGGTGGAGCCGGAGGAGCCGCCGCAGCAGCCCCACTTGTAGTCCCAGTTGCGGTTCAGGTCGGTGCCCACGCTGCTGCTGCCCGCGTTGGGCTGGCGGTCCTTGCGCCAGCTGCGGTAGCGGCCGGTGGCGATGTCGTACTCGCCGCCGTCCGGGTTGAGGTCGGGGATCACCCAGATCTCCCGGCTGTTGACGGCGTTGGCGATCCGGCCGTCGGTGGCGTACTTGTCGCCGAACTCGTGGAGCAGGTACAGCGACATCTCGACGGTGAGGTGCTCGCGGGCGTGCTGGTGGGCGGTGAACAGCACTTCGGGTTCGTTCTCGTCGGTGCCGACGTTGTCGCTGATCTTGACGGCGACGATCGGCCGGCCCTCGTACGAGGTGCCGATGACCCGCTTGCTCATGATGTCGGGGTGCGCCGCCACGACGGCGTCGATGTCGGCGGTGGCCTCCGCGTAGTTGTGGTACCCGGAGTCGGCGGACGGGAAGTCGTACACCGCGGCGACGACGCCCGGTGTGCCGGCCCCGTCGCCGTACACCGGCTCCGGCAGCGGGCTGGGGGACCAGCCGAGCGCCCGCAGCCGGTCCGCCTCGGCGGCGGTCGCGGTGACCACCACGGAATCGGAGCGCACGGCGTCGACGGACGCGCCGGTGGCGGCGACGGCGGTGCGTTCGGCGACGGTGCGGGGGCCGTCGAGGACGTACTGCCGGGCGGAGTCGGGGGCCGCGGCCGGGCCGGCGGTGACCGGCTGGGCGGCGACCTGGGCGGTGAGCGGGGAGGCGAGCGCGAGAGCCAGCACGGCGGCGGCGACCGCGGCGGGCTTCCCTCGGCGGGGCAGTCGCATGACTGTCCTCCTGTGGGGGGTCCGTAGGGACGGAACGGGGAGGAGGTGCGGCGCGCGCCAGCACGATGGTGCGCCGCTGTCATGGATTCGTCAAGGAGTCGGGCTGCCGCCGGTGCCCGGGGCCCCGGCCGGGCCCGGACCGGCCGGTGGGTATGTTGGGCCGCCACCGACCGAGGAGCCGCCACGTGCCCGCCCGCCCCAGCGTTCTGTTCGTGACCGACCTCGCCTACCAGGCCCGGGGCCGGCGGTACTGCGACGAGGACATCCGGCTCTCCGCCCGGCTCCGGGCCGACTTCGACATCGCGCTCTGCCACCCCTTGGACGCGGCCGCGCTGATGGACGGCTTCGACGCCGTGCTGGTCCGCAACAGCGGCCCCGTCCTGCACTACCAGGAGCGGTACGAGGCCTTCCGGGCCGCGGCGGAAGCACGCGGCACCCGGGTCTACAACCCGCTCACCGGGCGCGGTGACATGGCCGGCAAGCAGTACCTGCTGGACCTCACCGAGGCCGGGCACCCGGTGATCCCCACCGTCGACCGGCCCGAGGACCTGGACCGCCTGCCCGGCTGCGCCCAGTACGCCGTCAAGCCGAAGGCCGGTGCTGACTCCATCGGCCTGGCCTTCGTCGACCCGGACGGGCTGGCCGGCCTCGCGTACGGCGACATCCTCGTCCAGCCGCGCGTCGACTTCCGCTACGAGGTGTCGTTCTACTTCGTCGACGACGCCTTCCAGTACGCGCTGTACGCGCCGGATGCCGAGCGGCGCTGGATCCTGGAGCCGTACCACCCCACCGACGCGGACCTCGCCTTCGCCCGGGGGTTCATCGACTGGAACACGCTCGACCACGGGATCCAGCGGGTGGACGCCTGCCGTGCCCCGGAGGGGGAACTGCTGCTGGTCGAGCTGGAGGACCTCAACCCCTACCTGTCGCTGGACCGCGTGGCCGAACCGGTCCGGGAGGCCTTCGCCACCGCCCTGACGGCCTCGCTGCACCGGTTCCTGGCCGGCGCGCCCCTGGGCTGAGGCGGGCGGCCCGTGCCGTCCGGGACCGGGAGGGGCCGGGCCCGGACGGCACGGCTCAGCGCCGGACCAGCCGGACGTCGGAGACTTCGAGCAGGCCGTCGAGTTCGACCTTGCCGACGGTCTGCTCCGGGTTCACCACGAGACCGTCCCGGCGCACGATGTCGAGGAGCCGTTCGGCCAGCGGCATCACCATGTGCCGACCCCAGCAGCGCTCGTTCACATGGCCGAACGGGAGGTACCCGGGGTGGTCGTCGGGGTCGAGGTCGGCCCAGCGCTCAGGGCGGTAGCTGTCCGGGTCCTCCCAGAGCCGCGGGTCGCGGTGGCTCACCAGCGGGAGGATCAGCAGGTCGTCCCTGGCCCCGATCCGGTCGTCCACCGCGGTGAACTCGGGGGAGGCCATCCGCAGGATGTTCCAGGACGGCGGCAGCAGCCGGAGGGACTCCAGCAGGACGTCCCGGTTCGACACGCCGTCCTCGAAAGGCGAACCGAGCCAGAGCGCATTCGTCACGAGGGCGGACACGGTGAAACAGATCGGGGCGGCGACCCTCCGGTAGAGGTACATCGCATACCGGCGGTCGTCATAGCTCTCGGCGTCCAGCACGCGGGCCGCCAGATTGGACAGCGGGATTTCCGTGCCGGGCTTTCCGAGCATGGCGGTGCCGGCCGCGACGGCCGCCCAGGTCAATTTCGGCGTGAGTTCCAGGCGGCGGTCCACCAGGACGCGGAAACGGAAACTCTCCCGGCCGAAGACGAGATCCCGGAGATAGACGTGCGCGACGTGCGGCCATTTCCCGGTGAGGTCGACCTCGTCGCCGAGGGGCTTCTTCAGCGCCGCGCGGACGTCGGCGGAGACGGCCTGCATGAGCGCCGACGCGTCCGTCCGGGTGACGGACCGGCCCTGGACGGGCTTGAAGGTCGGGCGCTCGGAGTCGTTCGCGGGCCGGCTGCGGAGCAGGCTGTCCATCAGGTCGGCGCCGGCGACCCCGATGGTGTCGTGCTCCAGACGGAAGAGGTCCGCCCCGCGGTACCTGCGGAGAAGTTCCTCGATCCGCGGTGCGAAGACGGTGGCCCGGGCGCTCCTGCCGGTACTGGACATGGGCATCGGTGAACTCCAAGGGTGAAAGGCGCGGGCCCGGTGAGACGACTGCTCACCGGGCCCGCGCCCGGTAGACGAACTACCCGACTAGATCCAGCCGTACCACGCGTAGGCCTTCAGGCTCTTCTCCGGCATGACCTTCTTCACGAAGTGGACGAGCTTCATGGCAGTACCTCCGTCTGGCGGTGAACAGGACGAATCATGCAAAGGCTCGACGGGTGTGCGGTGATTACTCGCTGAATTCCGCGATCCGCTTTCTCGTCGCTCCGAAGTCAAGCCCGGGGCCAATAGAGCGTCAAGTGACGCAGCTCACTCGCCGCTCCGGCGGGCCGGTGGGTTTCACCGTCGACTGCTGCCGATTGCCGACGGAAGGGGCGGAATGGTCCGACTTGGGCGGATCGTGCCCATCGGAGAAGTTGCGCGGCCGGGGCGGCCGGGCTTCCGCGCAGGTCGCGGCGCTGTTCCGGGTGGCGGCCGGGTGAACGGGGGGCGTCCGGCGCACGGCGGGGCGAGGGCGGTCCGCCGCGTACGGAGGGCCGACCGAACGTTAGGTTTGCCCGTTCGGGCAAGGCGGGTGCCCCAGCGCTCCGGAGTGTGCCCGCAGGGTGGGCGGCGCGCTGTCATGGCATCGTCACTGACCGTCGACCGAGGGTCGGTCCGCATGGTCCGGCTCGCGACCCGAGCGGTGACGGACAGTCAACATCTGTCACGCAGAGGAGATATGATCTTGGTCTGCGCGGACCCGCCGCGCGGGATGCCAACGAGACAGGGGACTTGTCGATGGTGACGATCGGGCTCACGCGTGCCGGAGCACTGGCGGCCGCCGCCGCGCTGATGACGACCGCCTTCGGGACGGGGGCGGCCGCCGCGGCGCCGCGGGCCGCCGCACCGCCCCTCCCGGACACCACTGCCGTGCGGACCGCACTGCGGAACACCCTGGACGCGGGCGCCCCCGGCGCCTTCGCGGTGATCAGGGACCACGGCCCGGGCGAGCGCGAATGGTCGCTGACGATGGGCAAGGCCGACCTCGGCGGCGCCTCGATGAGGGTGGACCGGCAGTTCCGGGTGGGCAGCAACAGCAAGATGTTCGCCGCCGTGCTCGTGATGCGCCTGGCCGAACAGGGGCTCGTCGACCTGGACAGGCCGCTGCGCGACTACCTGCCGCAGGGCACTCTGCCCGAGGGCTGGACGATGACCGGCCGCCAGGTGATGCAGCACCGCGCGGGCATCTACGACCACACCGACGACCTGCTCGAACAGAACGGCGAGGAGACCACGAGCGCCTTCGAGGCACGCATCCGCAACACCGTCTACACACCGCGGGACTTGGTGGCGCTCTCCGTCAAGCACGGGGTGCGGAGCGCCCCGGGGGCGGCGTACGCGTACTCCAACACGGACTACGTACTGATGGGAATGGCGGTCGAGCACCTCACCGGCCGGGCCTACGCCGACGTGCTGCGCGAGCAGATCATCGAGCCGCTGAAGCTGCGGCAGACCTCCTTCGTGGTGCCCGAGAAGCGCATCGCGGGCCCGCACATCACCGGCTACCTGACCAACGACGACCGCGCCAAGCCGCTGCTGGACTCCACCGAGCAGACCGCGTCCTGGCTGTGGAGCGCCGGCGGCGTCATCTCCTCCGCCGCCGACATGGACCGCTTCCTCACCGCGCTGGTCGCGGGCCGCGCCGGCGGGCTCGTCTCGGACGACTCGCTGCGGCAGCTGACCGCCGTCCTCCCCACGCCCACGGCGAAGGTCGGCTACGGACTCGGGATCCGCCAGATCGCGCTCTCCTGCGGGACCGTCCTCGGCCACGGAGGCATCGTCCAGGGCTTCCAGACCCAGAGCTTCGTCACCCCCGACGGTCGGCGCAGCGTGGTGGTGTTCGCCAACGCCTCCAACAACGGGGCCGTCACGACGGGGCTGATGAGCGTGCTGGAGCCGGCCTTCTGCGGAGAGCGGCCCGCCGCCCCGGCGGCCCGGACCGCGCCGGCCGCGGCCGGCGGCGGCGCGTCGGACCGCGTCGTCCCGGTGGTGGAGGACACCCGCGTCTGACCGGCCGCGGGCCCGAGCCGGCTGCGGCGGGCCGTCCGGCCCGGGCTCACTCCCAGGGCAGCGCGGCGCGGCCGCGCCAGTACGCCTCCGCGGGCTCGGCGAGCACGGTGAGCGCGGCGAGGTCCGCGGCGGCGAGGTCGAGCCCGGCCGGGGTGAGGTTGGAGGCCAGCTGCTCCGGGGTGGCCGCGCCGGAGAGCACGATGTCGGCCCAGGGCCGGGCGGCGGCCGCGGCGAGGGCGAGCGCGTCGCAGGAGGCGCCGGTGCGGGCGGCCAGCTCGCGCAGCGCGGCTGTCCCGGGCCCGGTCGCGTTGCGGTCGGCGAGCCGGCCGTTGGCCATGCCCTCCTTGACCACCACCAGCCAGCCCGCAGCGTGCGCCTCGGCCAGGGCGGGCCCGGCGGACGGCTCCAGCAGGTTCCAGGTGGACTGGACGGCGGCGAACAGTGGCCGCCCCGCCACGGTCACCTCCAGGGCCGCCCGGACGGTGGCGGCCTGCGCCGGTCCGCTGGTGGACAGGCCGATCCGGACGCCCTCGGCGGCCAGCGCCGCCAGCCGCTCGTGCAGCGCCCGGTCGCCGAGCGCCGGGCTGTCGGGGGTGACCGAGTGCACCAGGTACACCTGCGGCAGGCCACCCAACAGCTGCCTGGTCTCCTCGATCTGACGGTCGAACACCGCCGTCGAGTGCTCCTTGACCTCGTGCACCGGCACCCCGGAGGCCCGCCAGTCGGCGGTGTAGGTGTAACCCCACTTGCTGCCGATCACGACCTCGGGCGCGAGCCGCGGCCGGGCGGCGAGCCACCCGCCGACGAACTCCTCGGCGCGGCCGTAGGAGCGGGCGGTGTCGAAATAGCGCACCCCCGCCGCGTAGGCGGCGTCGAGCAGGTCGTGCGTCCGCTCCCGCATCGCCTCGACGGTGCGCCCGGCCGGCAGGTCGAGCTCGCGCCCGAGCGTGATGTAGCCGGGCCGCCCGACGGCGGCGGTGCCCAGGCCGAACCGCGCGAGTGACGGTGCGGCGGCTGGTCCGGTGGCGGGTGCGGTCGGCATGGGCGGGGTCCCTTCGGCGGTCCGGGCGCGGCGGCGGTGGTCCGCCACCCGCATCCGAACCCTAACTTCCGCCGGGGGAGCGCCTCCGACCTGGCCCGACGCCGGCCGTCGACGCCGTCAGCCGTACCAGGAGACCTCGGTCGGTCCGGCCCGGCGCGGCACCTCGCGTTCGGGCATCGGCAGCCGGGTGTCGCCGTCGACCAGGGTGGCGGACGGGGCGCCGCGGACCGCGCCGGGCAGTTCGGCCTCGACGGTGACCGGGCGCGGCGGGGTGGTGGGCAGCGTGGTGCTGAGCGGGCACACCTGGGCGTGGTGGCCGGGGATCCGCTCGGCGGCGACCTCCTTGCCGTCGACCAGCAGCTCCACCGCCCGGGTGCCGCCCAGGTGGATGCCGACGGTGACCGAGCAGCCGGCGTACTCGCAGTGGAAGTGGTACTCGCGGCTCATGGGACCGCCTCCCTGTCGCGGCAGACCGGTGTTCACCGGCTGCGTCGGGGCACCGGCCGGGGCGAAGGCGCCCTCGCCGTGGCCGCCGGCCCGGGGTGCGGGCGGGCGCCGCCGGTCAGGAGCCGAGCAGACGGGACTTCTGTGCCGCGAACTCGGCGTCGGTGAGCACGCCCTGGTTCTTGAGTTCGGCCAGCTGCTTGAGCTGGTCGAGCCGGGTGGCCATGTCGTCGGGCTCGGCGGCGGGCGCGGCGGGCGCGGCGGGTGCCGCCTGCGGTGCGGCGGGCTGGGCCTGGGCCTGGGCCTGCGGTGCCTCCTGCTGGGCCCAGCGGCCGGCCTGCCGCCGGGAGACCCGGTTGGAGACGGCGGTCGCCGTTCCGGCGACGACGGCGGTTCGGGCGACGCCGCGAAGGAGTCCTGGCATGGCGAAACCTCCTTGACCTTCGGGGTGGGGCGAGCGGACGGGCAGGGCGGGTTCAGCGTCCGTCCTTGCCCTCGGCCGCTTCGAGGGAGGCGAGGATCGCCTGGACGGGGATGCGGCCGTCCGCGACCAGCCGCGCCCCGCTGCGCCGGAGGGCGGCGGCCAGCGGGCCGGCCCAGACGTTCTCGTAGACGAGGACGGCGGCGGAGCTGCCCGGCTCCAGGACGGCGGCGGCGTCGGCGAGGTCCTCCTCGTCGAGCAGGCCGGAGGAGACGCCGTCGAAGACGGCGAGGTCGAGCAGGCCGTCACCGGTGAGGTCGGCGAGTTCGAGGCCGGTGACCGAGCCGTCCGTCTCCTTGCGGACGAAGGTCAGGTCGAGGATCCGGATGATGCCCCGGTCGACCAGGTCGACCAGCAGTGGCAGTCCTTCCCCGGTCATCCGGCTGCCGGGGAACTCGACGACGATGTAGTCGATCGGTCCGGTCTCGTTCAGCTCGTTCAGCTCGTTCAGCTCGTCGCTCATGTCGGGTCCTCTCCGGTCGGCCGGGCGGAGGCTGTCGGCCGATGCCGTGGCGGTACGCGCCCGGGAGGGCGGCGCGCGGTGCCCGCTCCTGCCATTCCAGCAGTGCCCGCCGCACCGCGCATCCCGGCCCGGCGGGGCGGCCCGGGAGCCGGGCGGCGGGCGCTCAGGCGTGGGTCGGCGGCCCGGTACCGGAGACGGTGCCGGGCCCGGGGCCCGGGGCTCCGTCCGGGCCGGTGACGGTGCCCGGGCCCGGGCCGGTGTCGAGGAACTCCCGGATCAGGAAGGCGAGCAGGACCACCAGGGTGATCCACAGGACCACCGCCGTGGTCGGGTAGTTCCAGGTGGCCAGGACGACCGCCGCCACGGCGAGGATCAGGGCGCCGATCCACCGCTTGAAACGGTGGACGAACGGGCCGACCGGGCCCAGCCGCATCCCGATGCCGAACAGCACCTCGCGCAGGGCGTCGACCATCCGGCGGCAGGCGGTGCGGATCGCGACGGCGGCGCGGGACGGCCCGATCAGGAGCGCGCCCAGGGCGGTGACGACGGCCACCGCGAAGACCACCCGGATGCTCGCGCGCATGAACCGGATCAGGGTGTCGTAGACGGCGCCAGCGGCGGCCTGGTTCGCACCCGGTGGCAGGCGGTCGAGGTAGTACGCGCGGAAGACGGTCAGGACGATGCCGAGCAGCAGCATGGCGAGTGCCACGCCGACGGCCGCGCCGACCAGGCCGCGGCGCCGGTTGGAGGCGAGGAAGACGCCGCCGGCGGCCACCAGGACGGTCACCACCGGGAGCCACGATCCCATGATCTCCAGCAGCCGGAAGTACGTCTTGACCTTGCCGATGTCCTCGGACTGGAAGACCACGAAGTCGGTGTGGACCTCCGGGATCTTGGAAGCGATCCCGAGGCCGGCGTCCACCAGCTCGGTCTTCACCTTCGCCACGATCGGCGCGATGTCGATGCCGACCTGATTGTTGGTCAGCGTCACCGCGCCGCCGCCCTTGCCGGTGAGGGCCTTGTCGAGGGCGGTGTGGATCAGCCGGTTGGCGTCGACCCAGATCGACTCGAAGGCACTGCTGGTCACCACCCGGTCGACGGTGGTGTGCACCAGGTCGTTGAGGCCGCTGGTGATGGGCCCGCTCAGACCGCCGATCAGGTTCGCGAGCGGGGCCGGCACGCCCTGTTCGGCGGCCGCGTCGGAGAGCTGCTTGACCAGCCCGTTCACGTCGATCTGGTCCAGGACGACCTGGGTGACCCGGGTGGTGACGGCGTCCTGCACCGCCGGATCGGTGGCCAGTGGCGCGACCGTGGAGACGTAGCGGTCGGTGTTGCCGACGATGTCGCTCGTCCAGACCGCGAGGACGGAGATCAGCGAGAGCAGCGACGCGATGACGATGACCACCACGGATCCGGAGGTCCGCAGCCGGTGGTGTTCCCGGTGGCGGGGCGGGGTGGTGCGCTCCAGCGCGGCGATCCGGGCCTTCAGGTGCTCGACCTCGTCCGGCGGTTGCGGCGCGGGCCTCGGTGGTGGTTCCACCGCGGGCCGCGTCGGTGGCTCCGGGGCGGAGGCAGCCGGCGGCGGAGCAGGGTGCGGAGGCCGGTCGCCGGGCGGTTCGGCGCCGTTCGCTCCTGTGGGATCCGCTCCGGAATCCGTCGGGGCCATCGCACTCTCCCTGGGGTCGGACGCTTGCCCCGCCGGGGAGCGCACGTGGTGACAGCTCCTCCCCAGCAGAGCCGCACACGCCCCGGCCCACCAGCGGGAACGGCCGTACGGGTGGCGGCCGGGGCTCCGGCACGGGGCGCGCCCGCGGCGGGGGTGTGGAACGCTGGAACGTGGAGCCGCCGCCGGGTCCGGACCCATGGGCCTGCCGGCTCCCCGAGAGTTCGGAGGCCCTCATGGCCGGCAATCTCAATCCGCCCCCGCCCACCGGCGCCGATCCGGCACCGCCCGCGGGCTCCTCGGGGCACCTGCTGCGATCCGGGTGGATCGTGCTCGCGGGGATCCTGATGGTCTTCGGCGGGACGATGGCGATCTTCGAGGGGATCGCGGCCATCGCCAAGGACGATCTGTTCGTCCGGACGAACGACTACGTGTTCCGCTTCAACCTGACCGGCTGGGGCTGGATCCACCTCATCCTCGGCCTCCTCGTCGTGCTGGCCGGGGTCATGGTGTTCACCGGAGCCGTGTGGGCGAGAGCCGTCGGCGTCGTCCTGGCGGGGTTCAGCCTGATCGCCAACTTCCTCTGGCTGCCGTACTACCCCTTCTGGGCCATCGTGCTGATCGCCGTGAACATCTTCATCATCTGGGCCCTGTGCGCCGGGACGTTGCGCGGGCGGGACGTGGTCTGACCCCGGGTGCGGCGCGCCCGGCGCGCCGCACCGCAGACCCGCTCCGACCGGCCGACTCCCGGGTGGCCGTGTCCCGCCGCCGCTGCGACGATGCGGCCCATGACACCCAGCGCAGGCACTTCCTCCGCGGTCGGCGGGTTCGTCCTGCCGACCCTCGCGGCCGGCCAGTTCCTGATGGCGCTCGACAGCTCCGTCATGAACGTCTCCATCGCGACGGTGGCCGACGACGTCGGGACGACGGTGGCCGGGATCCAGGGCGCCATCACGGCGTACACGCTCGTGATGGCGATGTTCATGATCCCGGGCGGCAAGGTCGGGAAGCTCATCGGCCGGCGACGGGCGTTCATGATCGGCTGCGTCATCTACGGCTGCGGTTCCCTGACCACCTCGCTCGCCCCCAACCTGGCTGTTCTGCTGTTCGGCTGGTCCTTCCTGGAGGGGGTCGGGGCGGCCCTCATCCTCCCGGCGATCGTGGCGCTGGTGGCCGGCAACTTCGCCGCCGGGCGCCGACCGGCCGCCTACGGGTTCGTCGCCGCGGCGGGGGCGGTGGCGATCGCGCTGGGGCCGCTCATCGGCGGTGTCGCGACGACGTACTTCTCCTGGCGCTGGGTCTTCGCCGGCGAGGTCGTCATCGTCCTCGCCATCCTGGTGTTCGCCCGCCGGCTCGCCGACGCCCCGCTCGCCGACCGGGCCGGGCTCGACCTGGTCGGCGCCCTGCTGTCCGCGCTCGGGCTCGGGGTCTTCGTGTTCGGGGTGCTGCGCTCCAGCTCCTGGGGGTGGTTCGTGCCCAAGCCGGGTGCGCCCGGCTGGCTCGGCATCTCGCTCACCGTGTGGCTGCTGCTGGCCGGTGTGCTGCTGATCCGGCTCTTCCTGTACTGGGAGACGCGCGTCGTGGAGCGCGGCGGGGAGCCGCTCATCGACCCGGACCTGCTCGGCAACCGCCGGCTCACCGGCGGTCTGACGATGTTCTTCTTCCAGTACTTCATCCAGATGGGCGTGTTCTTCGTCGTCCCGCTCTACCTGTCCGTCGCCCTCGGCCTGTCCGCCCTGCGGACCGGCGTCTGGCTGCTGCCGCTCTCGCTGACGCTGCTGGCCGCCGCGGTCCTGATCCCGCGCCTGTTCCCGGACGTCTCACCGCGCCGGGTGGTGCGGCTGGGGACGCTGGCCCTGCTCGCGGGCGCCGTCACCCTGCTCGCCGCGCTCGACGCGGACGCGGGTGCGGAGATCGTCACCCTGCCCCTGTTGCTGATCGGCCTCGGGATGGGCGCGATGGCCTCGCAGCTCGGCGCGGTCACCGTGTCGGCCGTCCCGGACGAGCAGAGCGCGGAGGTCGGCGGCATCCAGAACGCCGTGACCAACCTCGGGTCCTCGATCGGCACCGCGCTCGCCGGGTCGATCATGATCGCCGCCCTGACGGCCTCGTTCCTGACCGCCGTGGAGCAGAACCCGGCGGTCCCGGCCGAGGTCGCGGACCGGGCGGCCGTCCAACTGGAGAGCGGCGCGCCCTTCCTGTCGGACGTCCAGCTCACGGCGGCGCTGGACGAGGCGGGCACGAGCCCGGAGGTCGCGCGGGCGGCGCTCGACGCCAACGCGGCCGCTCGGCTGGACGGTCTGCGGGCGGCCCTCGCGATCCTCGCCCTCACCGCCGTCGTGGCGCTGTTCTTCACCCAGCGGATTCCGACCGTCCAGTCCGGCCGCGAGACGCCCGCGTAGTCCCGGGCGCCTCCTCGGGGTACCGGGGGTTTCTGTGCGGGGTGTAGATGTGTGACATGTGAAATGGTAGTTTCCCCGTGCGGCCGACATGCGGCCGACGTGCAGCGGGCGTGCGGCGGACTACGGTGAACGGAGACGACGGGTGGAGCAGCAGGGCGGGGCACGCGGAGCCGGGGCGCAGGACCGTGCGGCGCCGGCCGCGCAGGCCGAGTGGTTCCACCACGGCTGGGCCGACACCGGGACGACACTGCCGCTCCTGCCCGGTGCGGCCTTCGCCGCCGCGCGGCGCGCGGCGCTCTCCGAGCGGTTCCCCGGAGAGCGGATCGTCGTCCCCTCGGGCGGGCTCAAGGTCCGCAGCAACGACTTCGACCACACCTTCCGGCCGCACTCCGCGTTCGTCCACCTCACCGCGGAGCAGGGCACGAGTGCCGTCCCCGACAGCGTCCTCCTCTTCGAGCCCACCGGGACCGGGCACGAGGTCACCCTGTTCACCCGGCCGCGGTCGCCGCGCGACGGCGGGCCGAACGGCGCCGAGTTCCACAGCAGCCGCCGGCACGGCGAGTTCTGGGTCGGTCGGCGCCGGACGCTGTCGGAGACCGCCGACGCGATCGGTGTCCGGGCCGCCGCCCGGGACGACCTGGAGCGGGCGCTCGCCGGACACGTCCCGACCCGGGTGGTGCGCGGCGAGGACGCGCTCGTCGACGCACTGGTCCGGCCGGCCCACCGGGCGGAGGCCGAACTGCTGACCTTCCTCGCGGAGTCACGGCTGGTCAAGGACGCCTGGGAGGTCGAGCAGCTGCGCACGGCCGTCCGGTCCACGGTGGCCGGGTTCCACGACGTGGTCGGCGAGCTGCGCCATGCCACGGGCCTCGCGCGGGGCGAGCGCTGGATCGAGGGCACCTTCAACCGCCGCGCCCGGCTGGACGGCTACGGCCTGGGCTTCGAGACCATCGCGGCGGCCGGCGCGCACGCCTGCGTCCTGCACTGGATGCACAACGACGGCCCGGTGCGGGACGGCGACCTCCTCCTGCTGGACGCCGGGGTCGAGGCCGACTCCTTCTACACCGGCGACGTCACCCGGACGCTGCCGGTCTCCGGCCGCTACACCGACGTCCAGCGCCGGGTGTACGACCTGGTCTTCGCCGCTCAGTCGGCGGGGATCGCGGCCCTGCGGCCCGGCGCCCGCTACGGGGCCTTCCACGACGCGGCGATGCGCGTGATCGCGGACGGGCTCGACGCCTGGGGCCTGGCACCGGACGGCGGGCCGTCCCTCGCCGAGTCCGGCCGGTACCGCCGCTTCACCGTCTGCGGCTCGGGGCACATGCTGGGCCTGGACTGCCACGACTGCGCCGGTGCCCGCGGCCAGGCCTACCTGGACGGCGTCCTGGAGGCCGGCCAGGTGCTGACCGTCGAGCCCGGACTGTACTTCCAGCCCGACGATCTGACCGTCCCCGAGGAACTGCGCGGGATCGGCGTCCGGATCGAGGACGACTTCCTGATCACTACCGACGGCGCGCAGTGGCTGTCCTCGGGCCTGCCGCGCCAGGCGGACGAGGTCGAGGCCTGGATGGCGTCGTTGCGGTAGCCGTGGAGCGGGTCCGCGGTCAGGGCAGCGGGGCGGCGCCGCGGTGGGCGGGCGCGATCTCCTCCAGGACGTGCGCGGGCGTGGCGAACGGCCCGGACTCGCGCGGGTAGTGGACCACCAGCTCCGTGAAGCCGAGCTCCGCGCAGCGCCCCGCGACCTCCTCGAAGGCCGCCGCCGAGCGCATGGTGGGCAGCGGCGAGAACCCGGTCAGCAGGGTGCGGCCGAGTGACTTCGGGTCGCGGCCCTCCTGCTCGCAGGCCGCGTCGAGACTCTCCAGCCGCTGGGCGAGGCCGGCCCAGGTCGAGGCCTCGGTGAGGGTGTCCTTCGGCAGCTCCGCGTCGTCGGTGACGGCCCAGGACGCGCCGTACCGCGCCACGGTGCGCATGCCGAGCGGTCCGGTCGCCGCCAGCAGGAACGGCACCCGGGGCCGCTGGACGCACCCGGGCTCCAGCCGGGCGTCGATCGCGTCGAAGTAGCGGCCGCGGAAGGTGGTCCGCGGCCGGCCCTCGGGCGCCCCGGTGAGCAGCCGGTCCAGCAGTTCCACCGATTCGCGGAACCGGCCGCCGCGTTCCGTCACCGACCAGCCCGTGTCGGGCGCGCCCTGGCCGAGCACGATGCCGTCGGCGTCGGGCGCGCCGGCGCCGTAGCCGAGGACGAACCGGCCGCCGCTGATGGTGTCCAGCGTCATGACGTCCTGCGCGAGCGGCACGGGGTGGCGGAAGTTCGCCGAGGAGACCAGCGTGCCGAGGCGGATCCGGGAGGTGGCCCCGGCGGCGGCCGCCAGGGTGGGCACGGCGCCGTACCAGGCGCCGTCCGGCAGGCCGCCCCAGGTGAGGTGGTCGTAGGAGTAGGCGGCGTGGAAGCCCAGCTCCTCGGCGCGCCGCCAGAGCGGGGCCGCCTCGGGGAACGGCCGGTCGGGCAGGATGCAGACGCTGACGCGCACGGGGACTCCAGCCTGTCGGTTCGGTTCGGTTCTGCCGCCGCGTGGCGGGGCGGTACCCGGCCGGGCGCCGTCGCCGCCCGACCGGTCGCGGTCCGCGGGGGCGTACGGCAGGAGGAACGATCCGCGGCACCGCCCCGGTTCGACGGTGCCCGCGCCCGGGGCCTCCTCGATGATCTCGCGCCCCGGCCGGGTGCGGCGACCGGGGCGCGGCCGAACCGGCGGGGCTGACAGGACGGCGGGCGGCGCGTACCCGCGCCGGCCGGGCGCTACTGGGCGTTGATCGCCCGCAGGGTGTTCAGGCGGGCCGCCCGCCGGGCCGGCCAGACCGCCGCCAGCACCCCGATCGCCGGGCCGAGCAGCAGGAACAGGCCGAGCCGCGCCCACGGCAGCACGATCCGGTACTGCGGGAGCGAGGCCCGGGCCAGGCTGCCGCAGGCCCAGGCCAGGAAGATCCCGGTGCCGATGCCGAGTACGGCGCCGAACAGCGAGATCACCACCGACTCCAGCCGCACCATCCGCCTGACGCCCCGGTCGTCCAAGCCGATCGCGCGCAGCAGCCCGATCTCCCTGGTCCGCTCGAAGACGGACATGGCCAGGGTGTTGACGACGCCGAAGACGGCGATCACGACCGTCATGCCGAGCAGGCCGTACATCATGGTGAGCATCGTGTCGATCTCGCCGGACTGCGCCTTCGTCAACTGCGCCCGGTCCTGCACCTGGAGGAGCGGGCTGTTGCCGAGGGCCTCGCGGATCCGCTGGTCGAGGTCGCGGGTGCGCCCGTCGGCCGCGGCCTCGACCAGGACGCTGTCGAGCCGGCCGCCGACGGCGTACGGCAGGACGTCGCCCAGGGTGCCCACGGCGCCGCCCACGGTGCGGGTCCGGCGGTAGACACCGGCGACGGTCAGCTCCCTGGTCTCGCGGCCGAAGCCCAGCGTGCCCGGGAAGGTGTCGCCCTTCGACAGGCCGGTCTCCTCGGCCAGCTGGTCCGAGAGCGCGACCCTGCCGGGGCCGAGGTCCGCGAGCGAGCCGCTGCTGAACTCCAGGTCGGAGACCGCGGCGAGCTGCCGCGGGTCCGCGCCGGTGAACGTGGCGGTCCGGCCCCGCACGCCCAGGGTCGAGGAGGCGACGGGCACCGCCCGCGCGACGCCGGGGACGTCGGCGACCTTGCCGGCGAGCGCGGGGTCGATGCCGCCGTACCCGGCGTTGGACACCTTGTAGTCGGCGGTCAGGCCGCGCACGGCCGCGTCCTGGAGGGCGGCGTCGGTGGAACCGCCGGTCACGCTCAGGCCGGTGATCAGGGCCAGCCCGATCATCAGGGCCGAGGCGGTGGCGGCGGTGCGGCGCGGATCGCGCAGCGCGTTCTCCTCGGCGAGCCTGCCGCTGACGCCGAAGAACCGGGTGGTGACCGTGCCCGCGAGCCGGATCAGCGGGCGGGACAGCAGCGGGGCGATCACGATCAGGCCGGTCAGGGTGAGCAGCGAACCCAGGGCGGCGGCCTGGAGGTTGGCGTCGGCGCCGTCCCTCCGGGTGGAGACGTACAGCAGGGTGAGCAGGCCGAGGCCGGTGAGCAGTCCGCCGAGGCTGTTGCGCAGGAGCATGCCGCGCCGGGGCGGTGCCTGGTCGACGGTGCTCAGCGCCTCCACCGGGGCGGTCTTCGCGGCCCTGCGGGACGGCAGCCAGGCGGCGAGCACGGTGACGCCGACGCCGGTCAGGAGGGAGCGCAGGAGGGTGTCCGCGGAGATCACCAGGGGGCCGTCCGGCAGGCCCGCGCCGGCCGCGTCGAGGATCGGCCGCACGGCGGTCGCGATACCGGTCCCGAGCGCGATGCCGGCCGCCGAGGCGCCGAGGCCGAGGAGCGCGGCCTCGGCGAGGACGGCGCGGACGACCTGGCGGCGCGAGGCCCCGACGGCGCGCAGCAGCGCGGTCTCCCGGGTGCGCTGGGCGATCAGCATGGTGAAGGTGTTGGCGATGATGAAGGCGCCGACGAACAGGGCGATCCCGGCGAAGGCGAGGAGCATCCGGGTGAGTTCCTTGGTGCTCTCGGCGATCTGCGCGGCCTGCTCGCGCGCGAGCCGGGCTCCGCTGGTGACCGTGATGCCCTCGGCGGGCAGCAGCTCGCGGATCCTGCCGGTGAGTTCCTCGGCGTCGGTGCCGGGCGCGGAGCCGACGGCCAGCTCGTCGAAGCGGCCGTCCTGGAGGAAGAGCTGCTGGGCGGTCCTGGTGTCGAAGAGCGCGAGGCTGCCGCCGGCCCGCACCCGGGGGTCGTCGGTGTCGACGGTGCCGACCAGCTTCTTGGTCAGCGCGGGGCCCCGGGTGGCGAAGCGGACGGTGTCGCCGACGCGGTAGCCGGCCCGCTCGGCGGTCCCGCGGTCCAGGGCCAGTTCACCGCTGTCGACGGGGCCGCGGCCGGCGCTGAGCGGGAACCGGGCGTCCCGGTCGCCGTGGGCCGCGTCCGGTGCGTAGTTGGTCGCCAGGTTCTGCCAGCTGGTGTCGGCGTCGAGCGGCCGGCCGTCCTTGGCGGCCAGGGTGGCGGTGCCGTTGACGGTGGGGCGCACGGAGGTGACGCCGGGCACGGTGCGGACCTTGTCGGCGAGTTCGCCGGTGAGCGCGGTGGACACGGTGTCGTCCGCCCCGGTGTCGGAGCCGCGCCGGGCCTCGGCCTGGACGGAGACGGCGACGTCCTTGAGGCTCCTGGCTGAGGCGCCGCGCAGGGCCTCCGCGACGGTGTCGCCGAAGACGAGGGTGCCGGAGACGAAGGCGACGCCGAGGGTGATCGCGAGGGCGGTCATGATCAGGCGGGCTCGGTGCGCGAAGACGTTGCGCAGGGCTGTTCGCAGCATGGCGGTGGTCCCAGTTCGGAGGTGCGAGGGGGCGGGTGGGGCGCGGGGAGCCGGGTCAGCTCGTGCGGGCGCCGGTGTCGAAGCGCCGCATCCGGTCCAGGACGGTCTCGGCGGTCGGGGCGAGCAGCTCGTCGGTGAGCCGGCCGTCGGCGAGGAAGACCACGCGGTCGGCGTGCGCGGCGGCCGCCGGGTCGTGGGTGACCATCACCACGGTCTGGCCCAACTCCCGTACGGACTCCCGCAGGAAGCCGAGGATCTCGGAGCCGGCGCGGGAGTCCAGGTTGCCGGTCGGTTCGTCGGCGAAGACGATCTCCGGACGGGCGGCGAGGGCGCGGGCCACGGCGACCCGCTGCTGCTGGCCGCCGGACAGCTGGGCGGGGCGGTGGCCCAGCCGCCCGGCGAGGCCGACGGTCGCCACGACGGTCTCCAGCCACTTCCGGTCCGGCCGGCGGCCCGCGATGGCCATCGGCAGCGTGATGTTCTCCAGCGCGGTCAGGGTGGGGAGCAGGTTGAACGCCTGGAAGACGAAACCGACGCTGTCCCGGCGGAGCCGGGTGAGCTGCCGGTCGCTCAGGCCGGACAGTTCGGTGTCACCGATCCGCGTGGAGCCCGCGCTGACCGCGTCGAGACCGGCCATGCAGTGCATCAGCGTCGACTTGCCGGAGCCGGAGGGCCCCATGATCGCCGTGAACCGGCCGCGTCCGAACTCGACCGAGACCGAGTCCAGCGCGACCACCCGGGCCTCGCCCCGGCCGTAGACCTTGCTCAGTCCGGTGGCCCGGGCGGCGGCGGGGCCGGGGGAGACGGGGGCGGTAACGGCTTCCTGCGGTGACATGTCGGCTCCGGGCTACGGGGAGAGGGTCGGTGACTGACTCTCATCCTCGGCGCGCCGCGGCGCCCGACCGTCGGCCTCAGGGTGTGACCGGGGCGTCTGCCGAAGGTCGGGCCCGGGGTGGTGCCTCCTCCCCGCGGCGGACGGCCGTCTCTGTCGTCCGGCAGAGACGGCGTACCGGCCGGTGCTCAGGACAGCAGCCCCGCCCGATGGGCGAGGACCGCCGCCTGGACGCGGCTGTCCGTGCCGGTCTTCACCAGGACGGCGCTGACGTGGGTCTTCACCGTGCCCACGCCGATGCCCAGTCGGCGGCCGATCTCCGCGTTGGCGAGACCCAGGCCGAGCAGCGCGAGGACGTCGCGCTCGCGGCCGGTGAGCGCCGCCAGTCGCTGGTCGGGGACGGCGCCAGGGGCCGGGGCGGCCGGCGTACCGGCACCGGTGTCGAGCATGCGGTCGATGACGCTCCGGGTGACCTTGGGCGAGAGGACGGCGTCGCCGCCGGCGGCGGCCCGGACCGCGCTGATCAGCTCCTGCGGGCCCTCGTCCTTGAGGAGGAAGCCGGTGGCACCGGAGCGCAGCGCGCGCGTCACGTTCTGCTCGTCGCCGAAGGTGGTGAGCATGACGACCTGCGGCCCGGGGTCCAGGGCGAGGAGCCGCTCGATGGTGGCGAGCCCGTCGAGCACGGGCATCCGGATGTCGATCAGGGCCACGTCCGGGCGGGTCTCGGCGGCGACCCGGACGGCCTCCTCGCCGTTCGCCGCCTCGCCGACCACCTCGATGCCCTCGGCGTGGCGCAGGATCAGCCGGACTCCGTGCCGGATCAGTTCCTCGTCGTCGGCGAGCAGGACCCGGATCGGGTGGTGGACGGCAGGGGGGAACTCGGTCACGGGGACTCCCACGGTGGTGTGCGCGACACCATGGGCACGGTGAAGCGGTCGATCGTGGCCAACGTATCGCCACGGAAGCAGAGCCGGGTGATGGTGAGCCGGTCGCCGCCCTGCGGGGCGGCCTCGTCCGTGGGGGTGCCCTCGGCAGCCGGGGCCGGCGGTGTCGGGTCGGCGTAGCGGAACGTCGGGTAGATGCAGCTCGTCACGGACTCCGCGCGGGCCGGCTCCCGGCCCGTCGCCGCCGCGCGCACCGCCGGGTCGTCCCCGTAGACGGCCCGCTCCACCATCGCGCGGGACATCCCGATCCTGGGCGGCTCGGGATCGCGGGGGGCGGGATCCGGGGACGCCTGGGAGACCAGCAGGAGACCGCACATCATCAGCACGCCGACGCCCGCGAGGCCGAGGAACCCGCTGAGAGCCTTTACGACGCGGCGTCGGAGACCGGCGGGCGGGTGGTCGGCGTGCGGCTCGGAGGGCGCCTCGCGCGGCGGGGCGCCCGCGGCGGTGAGACTCGCTCCCGGGTCGGGGCGGGCCGGGATCCGCGCGGCGACCGCGAAGCCCCCGGCCGGCGTCGGGCCCGCCTCCAGGGTGCCGCCGAGCAGCGCCACCCGTTCCCGCAGCCCGACCAGTCCGCGCCCGGTGCCCAGGCCGGTCGCCGCCTCGGGGGCCACTGGCGGAAGGCCGTTGCGCACGAGCACCTCCACCCGGTCCTCGGTGTGCGTGACCGCCACGGTGACGCGGGCCCCGGCGGCGTAGCGGTGCACATTGGTCAGCGACTCGCGTACCACGCGGTGCACCGCCCGCCGCACCTGGGCGGCGCGCTCGTGCAGGTCGGGGCCGTCCCAGGTGAGCTCGACGGGTATGCCGCCGGTGCGGGACTCCGCGGCCAGCGCCTCGACGTCGGATCTGGTCCCGGTGCTGTCGGTCAGCGCGTCCGTCCCGGTGTCCCGGCCCAACGGGCCCAGGACGCCGAGTACTTCGCGCAGCTCCCGCATCGCGTCCCCGGTGGCCCGGCGGACCAGGGCCGCCTCGTCCCGCAGGTCCGGCGCCTCCTTCCGCAGGGCCATCTCCAGGCCGCCCGCGTGCAGCGAGATCAGGCTGAGCCGGTGGCCGACCAGGTCGTGCATCTCGGCGGCGATCCGGGAGCGCTCGTGGATCCGGGACTCGCTCTCCGCGAGCCGGCGGGCCGCCTCCGCGGCGGCGGCCCGCTCCCGGAGCGCCCGCAGCAGCCGGTCCTCCTGCCCGCCCGAGCCGCCGAGGAGCCCCGGCACCACCAGGGTGGTCGCCGCGAGTACGGCGCCGAGCGCGAGCCCGAACGCGTGGCCGCCGAGCCCGATGGCCGGGGCGAGGAGGGCGCAGACCAGCGCCGCCAGCACGGCGGAGGCGAGCAGCACGGTGCTCCGGCGCCGGGGGGCGGTCAGGTGCTTGGCCGAGGTGTACGCGGTCACGGCGGCCGGCAGCCCGGCGGGGGGCAGCAGCCCGACGACGACGGAGGTGCCCAGCAGGCTCAGAACGGGGAAGCGGCGGCGGACGGCGAGCAGGACGAGGACGACGGTACCGAGGAGGAGCTGGATCTCGCCGGCCGGGCCGCGGCCGCCCAGGATCAGCTGGGTGAGGAGCATCAGCGCCGCGCCGCCGGTCGTCTCCGCGAGGGCGCGCCACAGCCCCCGGCCCGGTTCGCCGGGGGCCGTGAACGGATTTCGGGAGAGGGGGGCCATCGGCCCATTGTCGGGGGCGGTGCCGCGGGTCCTTGTGCGACCTGGGGATGAGCTGCGGCTCTGTCGAAAGTCGGAGAGCCGGTGTTCCGCCGTCACCGGGCAATTGGTCCAGACCTATTGACGGGCCTTGTCGCCCCTCCTACGATCCGGTTCGGCACAGCCCCACATGTCCCCACCTCACCCAGAGCCGGGCGTCACGCCCCCACGCGTCGGTCATGTCCATGACGCTCGGCGGGAAAGGGAGCACAGCATGTTCCGTCGAAGGTCGCGTACGCCACGTCCGTCGGGCGAGCCCCGACCCAGCCAGGACCACGGCCGCCTCGGAGGCGACCGGACCGGGAGCGAGCCGCTCGGGGCTCCCGGCCTCCAGCGGGCGACCGCGGCACGCGCGTCGCGGGCCGGGCGGCCCGGGCGCGGACAGACCGTCATGATGCGTTCCCTCGCCGGGGTGAGCGTCGCCGCCGTCCTCGGGGCCGGCCTCGCCCTGACCGGCTCCGTCACGGCCGGGGCGGCCACCACCAACCTGGTGGCCAACCCCGGGTTCGAGAACGGACTCGCCGACTGGACCTGCACCGGCGGCTCCGGCGCGGCCGTCGGCAGTCCGGTCCACTCCGGCACCTCCGCGCTCAAGGCCACGCCGACCGGCCTGGACAACGCCCAGTGCACCCAGACCGTCAGCGTGCAGCCCAACTCCCAGTACACGCTGAGCGCCTACGTCCAGGGCAGCTACGTCTACCTGGGCGCCACCGGCTCCGGCATCACCACGGCGCCGTCCACCTGGACGCCGAACAGCGCGACGTACAGCCAGCTCAGCGTCGGCTTCACCACCGGGGCGACCACCACCTCGGTGACCGTCTACCTGCACGGGTGGTACGGGCAGCCGGCGTTCTACGCGGACGACGTGTCGCTCGCCGGCCCCGGCGGCAGCAGCCCCACGCCGACCGCGACCCCGACGACCGCGCCGCCGACGACGACGCCGCCGACCACCACCCCGCCGACCACGACGCCGCCGACCACCACCCCGCCGACCACGACGCCGCCGACCACCACCCCGCCGACCACGACGCCGCCGACCACCACCCCGCCGACCACCGCTCCGCCGACCACGACGCCGCCGACCACCACCCCGCCGACCACGACGCCGCCGGGTGACACCTGCCCGACGAAGCCGAAGCCCTCGGGCAAGGTCCTCCAGGGCTACTGGGAGAACTGGGACGGTGCCGCGAACGGCGTCCACCCGGGCATGGGCTGGGTGCCCATCACGGACAGCCGGATCGCCGCACACGGCTACAACGTCATCAACGCCGCGTTCCCGGTGATCCTCTCGGACGGCACCGTCCTGTGGCAGGACGGCATGGACGCCGGCGTGAAGGTCTCGACCCCCGCCGAGATGTGCCAGGCCAAGGCCGCCGGCGCGACGCTCCTGATGTCGATCGGCGGCGCCGCCGCGGGCATCGACCTGAGCTCCAGCACCGTCGCCGACAAGTTCGTGGCGACCGTCGTGCCGATCCTCAAGAAGTACAACTTCGACGGCATCGACATCGACATCGAGACCGGCCTGTCCGGCAGCGGCAGCATCACCACGCTGTCCGCCTCCCAGTCCAACCTGATCCGCATCATCGACGGTGTGCTGGCGCAGATGCCCGCGGGCTTCGGCCTGACGATGGCCCCCGAGACCGCCTACGTGACCGGCGGAAGCGTCACCTACGGGTCGATCTGGGGCTCCTACCTGCCGATCATCAAGAAGTACGTCGACAACGGCCGCCTCTGGTGGCTGAACATGCAGTACTACAACGGCAGCATGTACGGCTGCTCCGGCGACTCCTACCAGGCGGGCACCGTCCAGGGCTTCACCGCGCAGACCACCTGCCTGAACAACGGCCTGACCATCCAGGGGACCACCATCAAGGTGCCCTACGACAAGCAGGTGCCCGGTCTGCCGGCCCAGCCCGGTGCGGGCGGCGGCTACATGGCGCCGGGCCTGGTCAGCCAGTCGTGGAACGCCTTCGGCGGCTCGCTGAAGGGGCTCATGACGTGGTCGGTCAACTGGGACGGCTCGAAGGGCTGGAGCTTCGGCGACAACGTCAAGTCCCTCCAGGGGCGTTGATCTCCGCCGATCCGCTGCTGACAGCCCGCTGACCGCACGCGGGACGGACCCGGGAGCGCCCCCTGCTCCCGGGTCCGACCGGTCCGACCGGTCCGACCGGTCCGAAAGGCGCTTGTGGGGGCGCTGTTAGCCTGGTTCGCATGATCATCGGGAAACGTGTCGGCCCACGGACGCCCACCGCGCCGGAGTCGAGCCGCCCGCAGCGCGCCCTCATCCTCGCGAGCTTCGTCAGCCGGGTGGGCAACGGGCTGTTCAACACCGCCGCGGTGCTCTACTTCACGCTGGTGGTGCACCTGCCCGCCGCCCAGGTCGGCGCCGGCCTCACGGTCGCCGGTCTGGTCGGGCTGCTGGCCGGGATCCCGGCCGGGAACCTGGCCGACCGGTACGGCCCGCGCACGGTCTGGCTGACGGCCCTCGCGCTGCAGGCCGTGACGATGGCCGCCTTCGTGTTCATCCAGGACTGGGCCACCTTCACGCTCATCGCCACCCTGGACCGGCTGGCGGCAACCGCGGGCGGCGCCGCGGGCGGCGCGCTCATCGCCCGGACCGGCGGCGAACGCCCGGCCGCCTTCCGGGCGAGGCTCCGCACCTTCGTCAACCTCGGCGTGGTCCTGGGCACCCTGGGCGCGGCCTTCGCCGTCTCGGTCGACACCCGCGCGGCGTACACCGCGCTCATCCTCGCCAACGCCGCCAGCTTCGCCGGCGCCGGCCTCGTCGCCCTGGTCGGCGTCCCGAACTACCGGCCGCTGCCCCGGCCCGAGGAGCACCACCGCTGGGCCGTCCTGGCCGACCGCCCGTACGTGTCCTTCGTCGCGCTCTACGGTGCGATGGGCCTGCAGTACCAGACCGTCTCCCTGCTGCTGCCGATCTGGCTCTCCGCCCACACCGACGCGCCGCGCTGGACGGTGGCGGCGGTCTACGCGGCCAACAGCGGGGTGTGCGTGCTGCTCCAGAGCAGGATCGGCTCCCGGGTGGAGACGCCGCGCCAGGGCGGCCGGGCGTTCCGGCTGGCGGGGCTGCTCTTCCTGGTCAGCTGCCCCTTGATGGCCCTGACCGCGGACGTTCCGGTCTGGGTCGCGCCGGTGCTCGCCCTCCTCGCCGTCGCGGTGCACAGCCTCGGCGAGGTGTGGGAGTCCTCGGGCGGCTTCGCGCTCGGCTTCGGCCTGGCCCCCGACCACGCCCAGGGGCAGTACCAGGGCTTCCTCGGCATCGGCTTCGCCGCCGGGCAGGCGCTGGCTCCGCTGGTCCTGACGACCGCGGTCCTCGGCCTCGGGCACGCGGGCTGGCTGCTGCTCGGCGTGTTCTTCGCGGCCCTGGGCGCGGCAGGCCCGCCGGTGGCGGCCTGGGCCGGACGCACCCGCCGCCCGGCTCCC
This sequence comes from Kitasatospora sp. NPDC022856, assembly GCF_055561235.1. Classification (NCBI taxonomy): domain Bacteria; kingdom Bacillati; phylum Actinomycetota; class Actinomycetes; order Kitasatosporales; family Streptomycetaceae; genus Kitasatospora; species Kitasatospora sp. NPDC022856. Next base: position 255,375 of record NZ_JBVHHE010000005.1, read on the forward strand.
GACCCGGCCCACGCGACGCGGGACCGGCCCGAGGAGGCCGCGCTCCCGGACTCCGCCTGACGCCCTGCCGAGACCGTGCCGCAGACCGGGAGCGCGTGCCCCGGCGGGCATCTCGTGGCCCTCCGGACGCACCCGGGAGAACGAGGCCGCTACCGCCGGCAGTCACCGCGCCATCGGGCGGCGGTGTCGGCGAAAAACAAGCAGGCATGATTGCTTTTTCTCCGTGCCGGTGCCACGCTGCTGCCCGACGGCAAGCGTGGCGAGTGCGGGGCCACCGGTAGGGGAGGCGCACCTGTGGGGTCGCGTGCGGTACTGCGGATCGGCAATGCCTCGGGCTTCTACGGGGACCGCTTCTCGGCGGTGCGCGAGATGCTCACGGGCGGGCCGCTGGACGTCCTGACCGGGGACTACCTGGCCGAGCTCACCATGCTCATCCTGGCCCGGGACCGGCTGAAGGACCCCTCGCTCGGCTACGCGAGGACGTTCCTGCGGCAGTTGGAGGAATGCCTCGGCCTGGCGCTGGAGCGCGGGGTGCGGATCGTGGTCAACGCCGGTGGCCTCAACCCGGCCCGACTCGCGGACGCGATCCGTGAACTGGCGCGGCGTCAGGGGCTTGATCCCGCCGTCGCCCATGTCGAGGGGGACGACCTGCTGCCCCGGCGGGCCGAACTCGGCCTTCCCGAAGGACTGCTGGCCGCCAACGCCTATCTCGGCGCCTTCGGGATCGCCGAGTGCCTGACCGCCGGGGCCGACCTGGTGGTCACCGGCCGGGTCACCGACGCGGCGCTGGTCGTCGGCCCGGCGATCGCCCGGTTCGGCTGGGGGCCCGGGGACTTGGACGAGCTGGCCGGCGCAGTGGTGGCCGGGCACGTGCTGGAGTGCGGGGCGCAGGCGACCGGCGGCAACTACGCGTTCTTCCGCGAGCACGACGTCACCCGGCCCGGCTTCCCGATCGCCGAGCTGGCGGCGGACGGCTCCAGCGTCATCACCAAGCATCCGGACACCGGCGGCGCCGTCACCACCGGTACCGTCACCGCCCAACTCCTCTACGAGACGGGCGGAGCGCGCTACCTGGGCCCCGACGTCACGGCCCGGCTGGACACCGTGCGGCTCGCCGAGGAGGGGCCGGACCGGGTCCGGATCCACGGCGTGCGGGGCGAGGCGCCGCCGCCGACCCTCAAGGTCGGGCTGAACCGGCTCGGCGGCCACCGCAACGAGGTGGTGTTCGTCCTGACCGGCCTGGACATCGAGGCCAAGGCCGCCCTGGTCCAACGGCAGTTGGCCGAGGCCCTGCCGCCGGACGCCCGCCCCGCCGAACTCCGGTGGACGCTCGCCCGCACCGACCACCCCGACGCCGCCACCGAGGAGAGCGCCTCGGCGCTGCTGCGGCTCACCGCCCGGGACCGCGATCCGGCCAAGGTCGGGCGCGAACTCGGCAAGGCGGCCGTGGAGTTGGGGCTGTCCGGTTACCCCGGCTTCCATCTCACCGCGCCGCCCGGGGCGGGATCGCCGTACGGGGTCTTCACCGCCGCGTACGTCGACGCCAAGGCGGTGGAGCACACCGCGGTCCTGCCGGACGGGCGGCGGGTCGCCGTACCGCCCGCGCCGGTCACCGCCCCGGCGGCGCCGTCGACCCGGCCGTCGGAGCCGGGCCCGGACCTGCCGGAGCCGCTGCCGCCCGGCCCGACCGTGCGGGCACCGCTCGGCCGGGTGGCCGGCGCCCGCAGCGGCGACAAGGGCGGTGACGCCAACCTCGGGGTCTGGGCCCGCGGCGCGGACGGCTGGCGCTGGCTCGCGCACACCCTCACCGTCGATCTGCTGCGCGAACTCCTGCCGGAGACGGCCGGGTTGCCGATCAGCCGACAGCTCCTCCCACATCTTCGCGCGGTCAACTTCACCATCACCGGCCTGCTCGGCGAGGGCGTCGCCGCCCAGCACCGCTTCGACCCGCAGGCCAAGGCGCTGGGGGAGTGGCTGCGCTCCCGCCACCTCGACATCCCGGAGGCGCTGCTGTGACCGTCCTGCCCACCCGCCTCGACCCGGCCGGCGCCGACTACGCCGAGCACCGGGCCGCGATGCTCGCCAAGCTCACCGAACTGGACGCCGAACACGCCAGGGCACTGGCCGGCGGCGGCCCCAAGTACGTCGAACGCCACCGCGGCCGGGGCAAGTTGCTGCCGCGCGAGCGGATCGAGCTGCTGATCGACCAGGACTCGCCGTTCCTGGAGCTCTCCCCGCTCGCCGCCTGGGGCAGCGACTACCCGGTCGGCGCGGCGCTCGTCACCGGGATCGGCGTGATCGAGGGCGTCGAGTGCCTCATCACGGCCAACGACCCCACCGTACGCGGCGGGGCCAGCAACCCCTGGACGCTGCGCAAGGCCCTGCGCGCCAACGAGATCGCGCTGCGGAACCGGCTCCCGGTGGTCAACCTGGTCGAGTCCGGCGGCGCCGACCTGCCCAGCCAGAAGGAGATCTTCATCCCCGGGGGCGCGCTCTTCCGCGACCTCACCCGGCTCTCCGCGGCGGGCATCCCCACCGTGGCCGTGGTGTTCGGCAACTCCACGGCCGGCGGCGCCTACGTGCCGGGGATGTCCGACCACACCGTGATGGTGAAGGAGCGGGCCAAGGTCTTCCTGGGCGGCCCGCCACTGGTCAGGATGGCCACCGGCGAGGAGTCCGACGACGAGTCGCTCGGCGGCGCCGAGATGCACGCCCGCACCTCCGGCCTGGCCGACCACTTCGCGGTGGACGAACCGGACGCGCTGCGGCTGGCGCGGCGGATCGTCGCCCGGCTGAACCACCGCCGGCACGGCCCCGGCGCCGACCCGCTCGCCGAGCCGCCTAAGTACGCCGAGGAGGAACTGCTCGGCATCGTCCCGGGCGACCTCAAGATCCCGTTCGACCCGCGCGAGGTGATCGCCCGGATCGTCGACGGATCGGACTTCGACGAGTTCAAGCCGCTCTACGGCACCAGTCTCGCCACCGGCTGGGCCAGGCTGCACGGTTACCCGGTCGGCATCCTCGCCAACGCCCAGGGCGTGCTGTTCAGCCCGGAGTCGCAGAAGGCCGCCCAGTTCATCCAGTTGGCCAACCAGCGCGACATCCCGCTGGTGTTCCTGCACAACACCACCGGCTACATGGTCGGCAAGGACTACGAGCAGGGCGGCATCATCAAGCACGGCGCGATGATGATCAACGCCGTCGCCAACTCCACGGTGCCGCACCTGTCGGTGCTGATGGGCGCCTCCTACGGGGCCGGCCACTACGGCATGTGCGGGCGGGCCTACGAGCCGCGGTTCCTGTTCGCCTGGCCGAGCGCCAAGTCGGCCGTGATGGGACCGCAGCAGCTCGCCGGGGTGCTGTCGATCGTGGCCCGGCAGTCCGCGGCGGCCAAGGGGCAGCCCTACGACGAGGACGCGGACGCCGCGATCCGGGCGATGGTCGAGCAGCAGATCGAGGCGGAGTCGCTACCCGCCTTCCTCTCCGGCCGGCTCTACGACGACGGGGTGATCGATCCCCGCGACACCCGGACCGTCCTCGGCCTGTGCCTCTCCGCGATCCACAACGCGCCCGTCGAGGGCGCGCGCGGCTACGGCGTCTTCCGCATGTGATCCGACTCTGAGAGGGACCGACGTGATCGCCAACCTGCTGGTCGCCAACCGGGGCGAGATCGCCCGCCGGGTGTTCCGCACCTGCCGGAGCCTCGGCATCGCCACCACCGCCGTCTACGCCGACCCGGACGCCGACGCCCCGCACACCCGGGAGGCCGACGCCGCCGTCCGGCTCCCCGGCGCGGCACCCGCCGACACGTATCTGCGCGGCGACCTGATCGTCAAGGCCGCGCTGGCCGCCGGGGCCGACGCCGTCCACCCCGGCTACGGATTCCTCTCCGAGAACGAGGAGTTCGCGCAGGCGGTGCTCGACGCGGGCCTGACCTGGATCGGCCCGCCCCCGGCCGCGATCGCCGCGATGGGCTCCAAGACCGCCGCGAAGCGCCTGATGGCCGCCGCCGGCGTGCCCGTGCTGGAGGCCCTCACCGACCCCGTCGAGGCCGACCTGCCGCTGCTGGTGAAGGCGGCCGCGGGCGGCGGCGGGCGCGGCATGCGGGTGGTCCACCGGCTGGACGAACTCGCGCCCCGGCTGGCCGAGGCCCGCGCCGAGGCGGCCAGGAGCTTCGGCTCGGACGAGGTGTTCTGCGAGCGCTACCTGCCCACCGGGCGGCACGTCGAGGTCCAGCTGCTCGCCGACACGCACGGCACGGTGTGGGCGGTCGGCGAACGCGACTGCTCGCTGCAGCGCCGCCACCAGAAGGTCATCGAGGAGGCCCCGGCCCCCGGCCTCGACGAGGAGGTGCGCACCGCGCTGCACGCGGCCGCCGTCGCCGCCGCCCGGGCGATCGGCTACACCGGCGCCGGCACGGCGGAGTTCCTGCTCGCCCCCGACGGCCGGTTCCACTTCCTGGAGATGAACACCCGCCTCCAGGTCGAGCACCCCGTCACCGAGTGCGTCACCGGGCTCGACCTGGTCGCGCTCCAACTGCGCGTCGCCGAGGGCGAACCGCTGCCCGCCCCGGCGCCGCCCGCCCCGCGCGGCCACGCCATCGAGGCCCGCCTGTACGCCGAGGACCCGGCGCGCGACTGGCAGCCGCAGACCGGTACCCTGCACCGTCTCGAACTCCCCGGCACCACCGTCGAGTTCGCTACCGCCGACGGTGACACCGGGCTGCGCCTGGACTCCGGGGTGGCGGCCGGCAGCGTGATCGGCGCGCACTACGACCCGATGCTCGCCAAGGTCGTCGCCTGGGCGCCGACCAGGGCCGCCGCCGCCCGCCGGCTCGCCGACGCGCTCACCCGGGCCCGGATCCACGGGCCGGTCACCAACCGGGACCTGCTCGTCGCGGCGCTGCGCCACCCCGCCTTCCTGGCCGGCCGGGTGCACACCGCCTTCCTGGCCGAGCACGCCGCCGGTCTCGCCCCCGCCCCCGGCGGGGACGCGGCGGCGGCCCTCGCCGCCGCGCTGGCCGACGCCGCCGAACGCCGCGTCGGCTCGGCGCTGCCCTCCGGCTGGCGCAACCTGCCCTCGCAGCCGCAGAGCAAGCGGTACGCCGCCGCCGACGCCACCGTGTACGAGGTCCGCTACCGGTTCGGCCGGGCCGGGCTGGTCGCCGAGGACCACCCGGGCACCACGCTCGTCTCGGCGACGCCCACCCGGGTGGTCCTGGAGACCGACGGCGTCCGCAGCGGCTACGACATCGCGCGCCACGGCGACCGGGTCCACCTGGACACCCCGGCCGGCGCCACCGTGCTGACCGCGCTGGAGCGCTTCCCCGACCCGGCGGCCCACGTCGATCCGGGGGCCCTGCTCGCCCCGATGCCCGGCACCGTGGCGCGCACCGCCGTCGCGGTCGGCGACACCGTCACCGCGGGCCAGCCGCTGCTCTGGCTGGAGGCGATGAAGATGGAGCACCGGGTCACCGCCCCCGCCGACGGCGTGCTCACCGAACTCCGGGCCGTCCCCGGCCAGCAGGTCGAACTCGGCGCCCTGCTCGCCGTCGTGCAGCCGGCGCCCTGAGGGAGCCTCCCGAGCCCGACTCCCCGCGAAGGCACCCCCGACCCCCTCGGGAGAGCACCGACTCCCACCCGATTCCCGTGCCAGCCCCGATCCGCCCGGAAGGACGACCGCATGTCCGCACCGCGCACCACCACCCCCGGCAGCCCGCTGATCGAGAGCCCCGAACGCCAGGCCCTGCGCCGCGCCGTGGCCGACCTCGGCAGCCGCTACGGCTCCGCGTACTACCTGGGCAAGGCCCGGGCCGGCCTGCCCGCCGACGAGCTCTGGGCCGAGGCCGGCAAGGCCGGCTACCTCGGGGTCAACCTGCCCGCCGAGTACGGCGGCGGAGGCGGCGGCATCGCCGACCTCTCCATCGTCCTGGAGGAACTCGGCACCGCCGGCTGCCCGTTGCTGATGCTGATCGTGTCCCCGGCGATCTGCGGCACGGTGATCGCCCGCTACGGCACCGAGCAGCAGAAGCGGCAGTGGCTGCCCGGCCTCGCCGACGGCACCCGGCGGATGGCCTTCGGCATCACCGAGCCGGACGCCGGCTCCAACTCCCACCGGATCTCCACCGTCGCCCGTCGCGACGGTGCGGACTGGCTGCTCACCGGCCGCAAGGTGTTCGTCTCCGGCATCGACCACAGCGACGCCGTGCTGTTCGTCGCCCGCACCGAGGACGCCCGGACCGGCAAGCTCCGGCCCGCGCTCTTCGTCGTCCCGCGCGAGACGGCCGGGTTCGAGTACCGCCCGATACCGATGGAACTCGTCTCCCCGGAGAAGCAGTTCCAGGTCTTCCTGGACGACGTCCGGCTGCCCGCCGACGCCCTGGTCGGCGACGAGAGCGCCGGGCTGCTGCAACTCTTCGCCGGCCTCAACCCCGAGCGGATCATGACCGCCGCCTTCTCGCTCGGCCTGGCCCGCCAGGCCCTCGGCCGGGCCGTCGAGTACGCGAAGGCCCGGACGGTCTGGTCGACCCCGATCGGCGCCCACCAGGGCCTGGCCCACCCGCTCGCCCAGTGCGCGGTGGAGATCGAACTCGCCCGGCTGATGACGCAGAAGGCCGCGCTGCTCTACGACGGGGGCGACGACCTCGCGGCGGGCGAGGCCGCCAACATGGCCAAGTACGCGGCCGGCGAGGCCGCCGCCCGCACCGTCGACCAGGCCGTCCAGACCCTGGGCGGCAACGGCCTGACCCAGGAGTACGGGCTCGGCGCGCTGCTCGCCGCCACCCGGGTCGGCCGGGTCGCCCCGGTCAGCCGGGAGATGGTGCTCAACTTCGTGGCCCAGCACACCCTCGGGCTGCCCAAGTCGTACTGACCCGGGGCCCGGACGGGCGCCCGGCTGGGGCGCTCCGGCGCCGAACTCCAGCGCGACGCCGGCGGCGCGGGCCACCGTCTGTGCGAGGCGGCGGCCCGCCGCCGCCCGCCGCCCGGCACCCCGGCCCGGCGGGCCGCCCGGCGACGTGTGCCCTGGTCGGGAGCGGGCGAGCGGAGCGGACCGGGTGCGCCGGGCACGGCGACCGGTCGGCACGGGATCCCACCGCCCTTCGTCACAATGGAGCAACGCTCCGCCACTGTCCGTATGCTCCTGTGCGCGCGCTCGGCCGACCGGCGGGCCGGACCACTCGCCGATCCCCTCGACCGGGCGTCAACTACCCCTTTGGAGGCACGCCTTGGTGTTCCACAGCGAGTTCCCGGACGTCGGCATCGTCGATCTGCCGATCCACGAGGCGGTGCTCGGCTCCGCCGCCCGCTACGGCGACCGGCCGGCCCTGATCGACGGGATCACGGGGGAGTCGGTCAGCCACGCGCGGCTCGCCACGGCCGTCCGCCGGGCGGCCGCCGGGCTGGCCGAGGCCGGCGTGCGCCGGGGCGACGTGGTGGCACTGTTCAGTCCCAACACGATCGCGTACCCGATGGCCTTCTACGGCGCCACCCGGGCCGGGGCCACCGTCACCACGGTGTCCTCCCTCGCCACCCCGGGCGAGCTGGCCGGCCAGCTGGCCGACAGTGGCGCGCGCTGGCTGATCACCGTCTCGCCGTTCCTGGACACCGCCCGGCAGGCCGCCGGGAAGCTCGCCGCCGAGGGCCGGGCGCTCGCCGAGATCATCGTGCTGGACGGCGCCGAGGGCCACCGCTCGCTGGCCGACCTGCTCGCCTCCGGCGGCCCCGACCCCGAGCCGGCGATCGACCCCGGCAGCGACCTCGCCGTCCTCCCCTACTCCAGCGGCACCACCGGCCTGCCCAAGGGCGTGATGCTCACCCACCGCTCGATCGCCACCAACCTCGCCCAGACGGACGCCCTGTACAGGCCGCGGGAGGGGGAGCGGATCCTCGCCGTCCTCCCCTTCTTCCACATCTACGGCCTGGCCGCCCTGCTCAACCAGCCGCTGCGGTGCGGCGCCACGGTGGTCGTCCTGCCGCGCTTCGAGCTGGAGCAGTTCTGCCGCACCATCGAGGAGCAGCGCGTCCAGGCCCTGATCGTGGCACCGCCGATCGCGCTCGCCCTGGCCAGGCACCCGGTGGTCGACCGCTTCGACCTCTCCTCGGTGGAGTACCTGCTCTGCGCGGCCGCCCCGCTGGACCCGGACCTGGCCGCCGCCTGCGCCCGGCGGCTCGGCCTGCCGCACATCCTCCAGGGCTACGGCATGACCGAGCTGTCCCCGGTCTCGCACGTCGTCTCCCCGACCGAGACCGACCCCCCGCCGGGCTCGGTCGGCCGGATGGTGCCCTCGACCGAACTGCGGGTGGTCGCCCTGGACGGCAGCGGAGCCGACCTCGGCCCCGGCGAGCCGGGCGAGCTGCTGCTCCGCGGCCCGCAGGTGATGAAGGGGTACTTCGGCCGGCCCTCCGACACCGCCGCCACCATCGACGCCGACGGCTGGCTGCACACCGGCGACGTCGGCCACGTCGACGGGCGCGGCTACCTGTACGTCGTCGACCGGGTCAAGGAACTGATCAAGTACAAGGGGTACCAGGTCGCCCCCGCCGAGCTGGAGGCCCTGCTGCTCAGCCACCCGCAGATCGCCGACGCCGCGGTGATCGGCGTCGTGGACGCGGACGGCACCGAGTACCCCAAGGCCTTCGTGGTCCGCGCCCCCGGCAGCGCGCTCACCGAGCAGGACGTCACCTCCTTCGTGGCGGCCGAGGTCGCCCCCTACAAGAAGGTGCGGGCGGTGGAGTTCCTGGACGCCGTCCCCAAGTCGGCCGCCGGCAAGATCCTGCGCCGGGAGCTGCGGGCCCGCGAGGCCGCCCGCTGAGGCGGGCGGCGGATCTGCGAGGATCGACCCCGCCCGGACCCCCCACGGACAGGACCAGTCGCCGCCGATGACCGCCCACCCCGCCGCCCGTACCCCCCAGCAGGACCGCAGCCGCGCCACCCGGCAGCGGCTGCTGGCGGCGGCCGTCGACTGTCTGGCCGAGGTCGGCTGGAACGGCGCCACCGTCTCCGTGGTCGCCGAACGGGCCGGAGTCTCCCGCGGCGCCGCCCAGCACCACTTCCCGACCCGCGAGGACCTCTTCACCGCGGCCGTCGAGCACGTCACCGCCGAGCGGCTGGCAGCCGTCCGCGCCCACGCGGACGAGCTGCCGGCCGCCGGACCGGACCGCACCGTGGCCGTGGTCGACATGATCGTGCGCCTCTACACCGGTCCGCTGTTCCGCGCGGCCCTGCACCTGTGGGTCGCCGCCGCCACCGACGAACCGCTGCGTGCGCGGATCGTCGCACTTGAGGGCAGGGTCGGCCGCGAGGCCCACCGGGCCGCCGTCGAGTTCCTGGACGCCGACGAAAGCCGCCCCGGAGTGCGCGAGACGGTGCAGGCGACCCTCGACATGGCACGCGGTCTCGGACTGGCCGACCTGCTCTCCGACGACAGCGCCAGGCGATCCGGAGTGATCCGGCAGTGGGCGGGCCTTCTGGAGGGTACGCTGCGGCCGGTACGCCCATGACGCCCGTACGACAGGTCCGTCCGAGGAACCTCTGACCAAGGGGTCGCCGGGCGGCCGATGTCCGTGCAGTCTGGAGAAGAACCCCGGCCGGCACGGACCACGAGGCCCCGCCCGGCCGGACACGAGCCGAACGCGGGGTGCTGGCTGATCATGCACGGACACGAATGGGACGAGACCGACGCCGCCGGCCCCGCACCGGGCGGAGCCTCCGTACGCCTGGACGGCCATCGCCTCGTCCCGCTCGCCACCGCGCTGCTCCAGGAGGACGGCCTCATCCTCCACTGGAGCGAGGACGCCGAGGCGCTGCTCGGCTTCTCCTCGGAGGAGGCCGTCGGCAGCTACGCCGCCCAGCTGCTCACCGGCCGCACCGACCGCCCCGAGGTGCTCGCCCTGTTCGAGCGCATCATGAGCGGCAAGGGCTGGTCCGGCGTCTTCCCGGTCCGCCACCGCGACGGCCACGTGGTCGAGCTGGAGTTCCGCACCTACCCGATAGCCGGCCCCGGCGGCACCCTGCTGCTGCTCGCCACCGCCTCGGACACCCAGGCCCTGCACCGGGTCGAGGCCGACCTCGCCGTCCTCGACGGGATCTTCGGCCAGTCCCCGATAGGCATGGCCGTCTACGACACCGACCTGCGCTACGTCCGGCTCAACCTGGCGCTGGCCCGGATGAACGGCGTCCCCGTCGAGGACCACCTCGGACGCCGGATCAGCGGCGTCCTGCCCGGCATCAACAGCGCCGAGATCGAACAGACCATGAGACAGGTGCTCACCACCGGCCGTCCCGTGGTCGACGCCCGCTCGCACGGCCGCGTCCCCGGCGACCCGCGCCGCGACCGGGCCTGGTCCGCCTCCTACTTCCGGCTGGAGGACTCCACCGGCCGGGTCTTCGGCGTCTGTTCGTCCATCATCGACGTCACCGAGCGGTTCCAGGCCGAGGCCCGCGCCGCCCGCGCGCAGGAACGCCTCACCACCATCGCCGAGGCCACCGCCCGGATCGGCACCACGCTCGACCTCCAGCGCACCGCGGAGGAGCTGATCGAGGCCGTCGTCCCCCGGTTCGCCGACTTCGCCACCGTCGACCTGCTGGAGCCGGTGCTGCGCGGCGCCGAGCCCGCCGCGATCCCCGAGGACCGCTCCGTCCAGCTGCGCGCCGTGGCCGTCGGCGAGTCCTACGAGTCCGGCCTGGCCCACGCCGTCGACACCGTCGGCGACGTCTCCGAGTACGCCCCCGACCGCAGCTACACCCAGTGCCTGCGCAGCGGCCGCCCACTGCTGCGCGCCCAGGTGGACGAGGACGTGCTGCGCGGCCTGGTCGCCACCGAGGAGCGGGTCGCACCGGGCATCGGCGCCGGCATCCACTCGTACCTGATGGTGCCGCTGACCGCCCGGGGCATGGTGCTCGGCGGCTCCGAGTTCATCCGGATGCGCAACCCCGAGCCGTTCACCGACGCCGATGTCGCGCTCGCCGAGGAACTGGTCGCCCGCACCGCGATCGCGATCGACAACGCCCGGCTCTACCGGCGCGAGCGCGAGACCGCGCTGACCCTCCAGCGCAGCCTGCTGCCGCAGGAGATCCACCGCACGCTCGGCCTGGAGATCGCCTACCGGTACCTGCCCAGCAGCATGACCAGCGAGGTCGGCGGCGACTGGTTCGACGTCGTCCCGCTCTCCTGCGGCCGGGTCGCGCTGGTGGTCGGCGACGTGATGGGCCACGGCATCCGGGCCGCCGCCACGATGGGCCAGCTGCGCACCGTCGCCCGGACCCTGGCCACCCTGGACATGCCGCCCGAGCAGGTGCTGACCCGGCTGGACGAGACCGCCTCGGGGATCGGCGAGGGCCAGTTCGCCACCTGCATCTGCGCCGTCTACGACCCGCTGGAGCGGACGGTGCAGGTGGCCTCGGCGGGCCATCTGCCCCCTGTCTCGGTCGCGCCGGACGGCACCGCCCGCCGGATCGACGTGCCGCCCGGCGCCCCGCTCGGGGTCGGCGGCGTGGCCTTCGAGTCGATCGGCTTCACCCTCCCCGAGGGCGGCCTGCTGGCCCTCTACACCGACGGCCTGGTCGAGCGGCGCGGCCAGGACCTCGACGACGGCATCGACCTGCTCGCCCGCACGCTCTCCGGCCCCGGCCGCACCCTGGAGGAGAACTGCGACGCCGTCCTCGGCGCGCTGGTCACCGACGGCACCGACGACGACATCGCGATGATCATGGCCCGGGTGCTGCCGCTGCCCTCGGACCGGATCGCCACCCTCTCGCTCACCGGCGGCGGCCGGCTGCCCGGCACGGCCCGCCGCTTCACCCGCGCGACCCTGGACGGCTGGGGCCTGTCCGCGCTCTCCGACTACGCCGAGCTGCTGGTCAGCGAGCTGGTCACGAACGCCCTGCTGTACTCCGACACCCCGCGCCGGCTCCGGCTCTTCCGCGACCGGGTGCTCACCCTGGAGGTCGCCGACTCCGGCGGCCAGACGCCGCAGCTGCGCCCCTTCGCCGAGCAGGACGAGGGCGGCCGCGGGATGTTCCTGGTCAACGAGCTGGCCCAGCGCTGGGGCAGCCGCCTGACCAGGGACGGCAAGGTGGTCTGGGCGGAGCTGGAGCTGCCGTTCGGCACCGGCTGAGCGCACCGACGCGCGGGACCTCGCACCCCGGGGAGGGATGCGAGGTCCCGCGCGCGGCCCGGGGGCAGGCCGGGGTCAGAGCGCCGCCTTCTCACGGTCGGGCTGCCGCGCCGCCGCCTCGGCCCGGTCCTGGTCGGCGGCCTTCGGCAGGCCCCGCAGCAGGCGCCAGGCGAGCGCCGAGGCGGCCAGCAGCAGCCCGCCGGCCAGGATCGCGGCGATGTTCATGCCGTGCACGAAGGAGTCGCGGGCGCTGTCCAGCAGCGGACCGGCCAGCGTCTGCGGCAGACCGTGCGCCACCTCGACCGCGCCGCCGAGCGACTCGCCGGCCTGGGTGGCGGCGGCCTGGCCCGCCCCGGCCGGCACGGTCAGCCCGCTCGCGTAGAGCGAGCCGACCACCGAGCCCACCAGGGCGATGCCGAGCGCCGTCCCCAGCTCGTAGGCCGTCTCGGAGACCGCCGAGGCGGCGCCGGACTTGTCGGCCGGCGCGGCGCCCAGCACCAGGTCGGCGCCGAGCGTGTAGACCACGCCCTCGGCGGTGCCGACGATCAGGAAGGCAGCGGCGAGCACCAGGTAGGTGGAGTCCTGCTGCACCCAGCCGAGCAGGCCGATGCCGGTGCCCATGGCCAGCAGGCCCAGCGTCAGGGTGGCCCGGGCTCCCGCCCGCCGCGCCAGCCGAGCGGTCAGCAGACCGCCGACCACGGCTCCGGCGAAGGCCGGCAGCTCGGCCAGACCGGCCTTGAGCGGCTCGTAGCCGCGCACCAGCTGCAGGTACTGCGAGGTCACGAAGACCACGCCGGAGAGCCCGACCAGCGCGGTGAGCGAGGCCAGCACCGCCGCGGTGAAGCGCCGGTCCGAGAAGAGCCGGACGTCCAGCAGCGGGGTGGCCAGGCGCAGCTGGCGGCGGACGAAGACGGTCAGTGCGGCGGCGCCCAGCACGGCCGCGACCGGGACGTCCCAGCGCGCCACGCCGTGGGCGGCGGCCTCCTTGATCGCGTAGACGGCGGCGATCACCCCGGTCAGCGAGAGCACCACGGACAGCACGTCCCAGCGGCCCGGCTTCGGGTCCTTGGACTCCGGCAGCAGCCAGGCCCCGAAGACCAGCAGCAGCACCAGGACGGGGATGTTCAGCAGGAACACCGAGCCCCACCAGAAGTGCTCCAGCAGCACCCCGCCGACCACCGGTCCGAGCGCGGCGCCGGCGGTGGCGGCCGCGCCCCAGATGCCGATCGCGGTGGCCCGCTCGCGGTCGTCCGGGAAGAGGCTGCGGATCAGCGACAGGGTGGACGGCATGATGGTCGCCCCGGCCACGCCGAGCAGCGCGCGGGCCAGGATCAGCCAGCCGGCGCCGGGCGCGTAGGCGGCCAGCAGCGAGGCGGCGCCGAACGCGGTGGAGCCGGCCAGCAGCAGCTTCTTGCGGCCGATCCGGTCGCTCAGCGAACCCATGCTGACCAGCAGGCCGGCCAGCACGAAGGAGTAGGCGTCGCCGATCCAGAGCAGCTGCGTGCCGCTGGGGCGCAGCGTTTCGCTGATCGACGGTATCGCGAGGGACAGGACGGTCGCGTCGACGGCGACCAGGGTCACGGCCAGGACGAGGACGGCGAGGCCGATCCAGCGCTGGCGGGGGCGGGTGAGGACGGTGCTGCTCATGGGTATCGGTTTCCGGCCGCTGGTGCGGGCCTGTGGTCCGAGGTGCTGTGGGTGGGGTGGAGGGCTCAGTGCGGCCGCGGCGGTCGCAGCGCGCCGCCGAGGAAGAGCTCGGCGAGCGAGAAGGCGCCGTCCCGGGGGGCGAGCCGGCCGTCCTGGACGGCCCAGCCGACGCCGGCCGCCAGGTCGAAGAAGGCCTCGCTGAGCCAGCCGGCGGAGAGCTCGACGCGGAACACGCCCTGCTGCTGGCCGCGCAGGAAGAGCGCCTGCAGCCGGCTGATCTGGGCGTCCCAGAGCTCGTTGATGTCCTCGTCGTCGTACAGCTGGTTCTCGCCGGCCAGGAAGGCGCAGAGCGCGGCATCCGGCACGATCAGGTCGACCAGGCGGCGCAGCGCGGCGTGCGCGTCGCCGTCCTCGACGGCGGCCGCGTCCAGGGCGGCGCCGAAGGTGCGCAGGCCGAGCAGGCCGACCTCGCGGATCAGCGCCTCGCGGCCGGGGAAGAGCCGGTGCAGCGTGGCGCGGCTGATGCCCGCGGCCCGGGCGATCTCGTCCAGATGGGCGGTCGGGCGGCGGGAGAGCACGCCCACGGCGGCTTCGAGGACGGAGTCGCGGTCGGTGGCCATGGGGCGAGTCTACGCCAAGTGAGACGTCCATGTCTCAATCTTTTCTTGAATGCCTCATTCGAGGCCCCGGTGTCGTGGCGGGGTCCGTGGGGCCGGTGGGGCTGGTGGGCCGGTGGGCCGGTGGGGCTGGTGGGGCGCGGAGCCAGTGGGGCCGGGCCCGGTGGGCGTCCGGGCATGCAAAACCGGGGACGGCGGTGGCCGTCCCCGGTCGCGGGTCTGGTGTCGGCGACCGTTGCCGGTCAGCTCTGGTTGTAGAACCCGGTCTCGTCCAGCGGTCGGTCGATGACCATCACCTCGACGTCCGCCGGCGTGAGCAGGAAGACCCGGCGGGCGATCCGCTCGATCCCGCCGCAGGTGCCGAAGATCAGCCCGGAGGCGAAGTCGACCATGCGCTTGGCCTCGGCCTCGTCCATCTCGGTGAGGTCCATGACCACCGGGATGCTCGCCCGGATGTGCTCGCCGACCGTTCGCGCGGCCTCGAAGCCCGTCGGCCGCAGGGAGACGATCTTCGTGGGAGCCGGGGAGGACGGTACCGTCTCCTGCTCGATCCACTCGTCGTCGTACACCGCGGCCGGGTAGTTCCCGGAGGGCATCAGCCACCCGTTGTGGTGCTCGTCGCGAAGTGCTCCCATGCCGCGCCTCCCTGCCTCGTTCCGTACAGGTCCCCCGGTGCGCGTGTCCTTTTGACACGTCATCCACTCGTCGGAACTGTCCGAGTATCGCACTGATCACCGGTCCCGTGCCCGCTCGCGACCCCCGTACGAGTCGTGCCGCGCCGGAAACCCGGGCGAACCCGGGCAACAGTTGCGACGCAGCGGAACGGCGGACGGTTGCGCGCGTAGACCATATCGGTCGTGGTCACCGCCGAATTGACCTTCTGTCAACGATGTGGGAACGATTTCACTCGCCGGTGACGCCGTCGACCAATTCGCGCAGCAGATCCGCGTGACCGTTGTGCCGGGCGTACTCCTCGATCATGTGGACCAGGATCCAGCGGAGCGTCACCTCCCGTCCCTGGCGCGGTCGCTTGCCGACCGTCTCCGGCGGCAGGCCCTCGCAGGCGGCCCGGGCGGCCGTGATCTGCCCCTGCCAGGTGGCGAAGTCCTCCGCGGCGTCGGCGGAGTCGACGAAGTCGAAGTCGCCGTCCGGGTGCTGCTCGGTCCAGTAGAGGCCCTCGGTGCCGGGCTCCTCGCCGAGCAGGATGATCCGGAACCAGTAGCGCTCGACCTCCGCCATGTGCCGGACCAGGCCGAGCAGCGAGAGCGAGGACGGCGGGACGGCGCGCAGCCGCAGTTGGTCGGCGCCCAGCCCCTCGCACTTGCGGGCGAGGGTGGCGCGGTGGAACTCCAGCCACGCGGTGAGCATCGCCGTCTCGTCCGCCGCGAACGGGGGCTCGGGCCGGTCGACGGCGGGGATCGGGTCGTTGGTCATGGCGGCCATCCTGGCGCACCCGGTGGGGCCGGGGCGACCGAATAGTCGCCGGGCGCGCCGGGCCGCCGGCCGGGCTGTCCGGCTCAGGCCTGCGGGACGCGGCGGCGGGCGGCGGCCCGCCACACCGACACCAGGCTGCCGACGGCCAGGACGGCGATCGCGCCGGCCGACAGCAGGAAGGCGGCCGAACCCGGCTCCCCGGCGCTGGCCGCGGCCGTGACGTACACCGCCGTGGTCGGTACCACGCCGATCGCGGTGGCGGTCAGGAACGGCAGGAACCGCACGCCGGAGAACGCGGCGCCGTAGTTGCCGGCCTGGAACGGCAGGCCGGGCAGCAGGCGCAGCAGCAGCACGCTGCGGAACCCCTGCTCGGTGAACCGGCGGTCCAGCGCGGTCAGCAGGCGCCCGCGCAGATAGGGGCGGAGGGCGTCGCGGCCGAGCAGCCGGCCCAGGGCGAAGGCCGCCGCCGCGCCCAGGGTGGTGCCGAGCACGGCCAGCAGGATGCCCTGCTGGATGCCGAGCAGCAGCCCCGCCGCCGCGTTGAGCGCCGGGCGGGGTACGAAGGCCAGCGTGCCGACCGCGTAGACCGCGGTGAAGGCGGGTGCCAGCCAGTACCCCGGCACCCCGGCCGGGAGCCCGTCGGAGAGCAGCGTCGACGGGCTCCAGAGCAGCAGCGAGCCGGCCGCCGCGGCGAGGATCACCACCAGCAGGGCGAACCGCGGCCAGGGCGCGCGCAGCCGCGACGCGGGCCGGGGCGGCGTCGGGTCGGGCGTCGGCGGGGGCGCGGGCGATGCGGGTGCGGGTGCGGGTGCGGGCACCGCCCGAGCCTAACCGGGCGGCCCGGTGCTCCGGGCGGTGGGTTCACCCCCGTGACCCCCCGGCGACCGGCCGGTCACCGGGCGGCCCTGAGGCGGCGGCTTCTGACGCGGCCGCCGGTCAGCTGTGCGTGCCGTGCTGGGCGGGGGAGTAGATCCAGGCCTGGTTGAAGCCGTAGTTGCGCTCCCACTGGATGATCGGTGTGCCGTCGGCGGGGTTGGTCCCGGGGAGGTCCAGCACGAGGCCGCTGCTGCGGTTGGTCAGCGAGCGGATGCCGCTGTGGTGGACGACGGTCTCCGACCAGATCTGGTTGAGCCCGCCGTTGCAGTCCCACTGGTCGGCCTGGACGCCCCAGGCGGTGCTGAAGCCGGGGATCTCCAGGCACTTGCCGCTGTGGACGTTGACGAGCTGGTTCGCGTCGGTCCAGGCCCACTTCTGGTTGTCGCCGCCGGTGCAGGTCCACTGGCGGATCGGGGCGCCGTCGTCGGTGCGCCAGTCGGTGACCTCCAGGCACTTGTTGGTGATGGCGTTGCGGACCTCGGTCGGGCTGGTCACGACGACAGGGACGGAGGCCTGCGCCGTGGTCGGGACGGCGGCGGTGAGCACGCCGGCCGCGGCGAGCGCCGCGGTGGCCGCGCCGAGGCGGTGGAACGGAGAGGTGCGGAGCTGAGCGGTGCGGAGCGCGGTCATCGGATCCCCCTGGTGTCGGGTGGTCGGGCGGGCTTCGGCATGGTCAGTGGTGCGGTCCGGGCGGGAACGGGGAGTAGTACCAGACCTGGTTGTCCGCCCCGTTGAGGCCCCACTGGATCACCGGCGCGCCGTCGGCGGTGCTGCCACCGGCCACGTCGAGGTAGCGGCCGCTGTGGGCGTTGACGAGGTGGCGGAGCCCGCTGTGCAGCCGGCTCGCGTCGCTCCAGACCTGGTTCGCGCCGCCGTTGCAGGTCCACTGGCCGACCGCGGTGCCGGGGTCGCCGCTGTACCCCGGGATCTCCAGGCACTTGCCGCTGTGGACGTTGACGAGCTGGTCGGCGTCGGTCCAGACCCACTTCTGGTTGTCGCCGCCGGTGCAGGTCCACTGGCGGACCGGGGCGCCGTCGTCGGTGCGCCAGTCGGCCGCCTCCAGGCACTTGTAGGTGGCGAGGTTCCCGATCTGGAAGGGGGCGGAGGTCGCCGCCCGGGCCGGGCCGGCCGGTGCGGCGACGGCCAGGCCGGTGGCGAGGGCGAGGGCGGTGACGGTCGGGACGAGGCGTCGCCCCGTGGTGGAGCGGTCGGTCATCTGGTCCCCCTGGGTCGGTGCGGTGCTCGGGTCTGCCGGGGTGCCCGGCGGCGTGGCGGTGCTCCCCGCCGGGGCGGGGCCGGCTCTACAGCACCACGGACGGGTTGAAGTACCAGCGCTGGTTGGACACGCCGGTCGGGTACCACTGGATCACCGGGGCACCGTCGGCGGCGGTCCCGCTGTTGACGTCGAGCACGAGGTCGCTGTGGAAGTTGACGACGGCCAGCGAGCCCTGGCTGTCGTTGACGACCCCCCAGCGCTGGTTGGCGCCCTTGTCGCAGGTCCACTGGTCGGCCCGGGCGGCCGGGGCGGTGGAGTAGCCGGGGATCTCCAGGCACTTGCCGCTGTGGACGTTGACGGCGTAGCCGTCGGTGAACCGCCACTTCTGGTTGTCGCCGCCGGTGCAGGTCCACTGGCGGACCGGGGCGCCGTCGTCGGTGCGCCAGTCGGCGACCTCCAGGCACTTGCCGCTCGACTGCACCCGGACCTCGACGTCGGTGGCGGTGCTGATCGGCTTGTAGTTCATGCCCGCCGCCGAGGCGGGCGCGGCGGCCGCCAGGGCGCCGCCGAGGGCGAGGGTGACGACGGCGGCGGCGGAGCCGACGCGTCGCGTGCTGCTGGTTCGGCCGGTCATGAGTCCCCCTGTGCTGTGGACGTGACGGTCGCCGGCCGGGTCAGGCCGCTCCGGACGGGCCCGGGGCGGCGGCGAAGGCCAGCAGGCGCAGCCAGGACTCCCTGGCCGCGTCGGTGTGTTCGACGGCGCCCAGTTCGAAAAAGTTGTGCGGCGCCTGAGGAAAAGTCATGAACTCGTGTGAACAGCCGGCTGCCGTGAGGGCCGCGTCGAAGGCGGCGACCGTCTCGGCGGGGATGTGCTCGTCGGCGCCGCCCCAGAAGGCGAGCACGGGGGCGGTCAGCCCGGGGGCGAGCTGGATGGGGCCGGGGGCGCCGTTGATGGCGTCGGGGTAGCCGTAGTAGCCGATCACGCCGGCGAGGCCGAACCGGGGGGCGGCGGCCCGGAACGCCTGGCGGCCGCCGAAGCAGAAGCCCAGGGCGACGACCTCGGTGACGCCGGTCGCGCGCAGCCGGCCGATGCCCGCGGTGAGGTCGGCGTCGAGGCCGTCCGGGGTGAGGGCGAGCAGGTGCGGCAGCAGGTGCGGGAGCTCGCCGAATTCCGGCCCGCGCTCCCGCGGCCCGGCGCCGGCGGTGCGCCCGTAGTAATCGACGGCGAGTGCCGGGTGGCCCTGTTCGGCGAGCCGGACGGCGGTCCCTCGGTAGAAATCGGAAAGGCCACGGTTGTCCGGCAGGACGAGTACGCCGCGGCCGGTCGGCCGGACCGGCCGGGCCAGGAAGGCGGCGAATTCCGTGCCGTCGCCCGAGACGAGGGTGAGATCGGCGGATTCGGCCAGGGCGCTGCCGGCGGGGGTGAAGGCGGGGGGCGCGGAGTCGGCGTCGTAGCACACGGGAGAATTCCTCCACTGGTCGCGGAACTGCCGGATGCTCTATGCATCCGACAGTCGGCGATATTAGCGAAGAATTCAATTGTGCGGGGCCACTGTATCGCCCGAGAATTACCTTGGTAAGGCTATTTCGAGAACGGTGCGATCACATTTTCGGTGGCCCGCTTCCCGGCGGTCGGCGGGTCGTCGGTGGCCGCCGCCCCGGCGCCCGGCTGGGCCCGGCGCAGGGCGCCGGCGCCCAGCAGCAGGGCGAAGGCGAGCGCCGCGACCACGCCGAAGGAGACGGTGAGCGAGGTGGCCTGGGCGAGCGCCCCGATGATGGCCGGCGCCACCAGGCCCGAGGTGTAGGTGACCGTCGCGACGCCGGCGATGGCCTGGCTCGGGTTGGTGCCGATCCGGCCGGCGGCCGCGAAGGCGAGCGGGACGACGACGGCGATGCCGATGCCGATCAGCGCGAACCCCGCGATGGCCGGGGCCGGGCTGTCGGCGAGGACCACCAGGACGCCGCCCGTGGTGGCGACCGCGCCGCTGATCCTGGTCGCCCGCACGGCGCCCAGGCGGCGGATCGCCGCGTCGCCCGCCAGCCGGCTGGCGGCCATGGTGAGCGCGAACGCGGTGTACGAGGCGGCCGCGACGGTGGCCGAGGCGCCGGTGACGTCCTTGAGGTAGACGCCGCTCCAGTCCATCGAGGCGCCCTCGGCGAACACCGCGCAGAAGCCCACCAGGCCGATCACGAGCGAGCTGCGCGGCGGCAGGGCGAAGCGCGGCGGGGCCTCGTCCTCCTCGGCCGCCCGCAGGTCGGGCAGGCCCCGGCAGACGGGCTGGGCCAGGCAGAGGAGCACCACGGCGGTGACGGCCAGCTGGAGCCGGGCGTCGAGGTCCTGGTGGGCGGCGAGGATGCCGAAGGCCGAGGCCACCAGCCCGCCCGCGCTCCACATCCCGTGCAGTCCGGACATGATCGAGCGGCCCAGCCGCTGTTCGACCTCCACGCCCTGGGCGTTCATCGCCACGTCCGCCATGCCCGCCGTCGCACCGTAGGCGAGCAGGAACAGGCAGAGCAGCGGCAGCGAGGGGGCGAGGGCGGGGAGGATGAGCGCCAGGCACCAGATCGACAGCAGCCCGCGCACCGCGGCCCGGCCCCCGTAGCGGTGGACGAACCGGCCGGCCAGCGGCATCGCGAGGGAGGAGCCGATGGCCGGCATGACCAGGGCGAGCCCGAGCTGGCCGGGGGAGAGGTCCAGCCGGTCCTGGAGCCAGGGGATGCGGGTGACGAAGGTGCCGCCGACCGCGCCGTGCACGGCGAAGACCAGCGCGATGCTCGCCCTGGCGCGGCGCGGGTGCGCCAGGGGCCCGGCGGCCGGCCGGCCGTGGGGTGGTCCTGTGGTCAGGCTGTCGGTCATCCGGTGTTCCCTCCCGGCCGCGCCGTGGCGCGACGGTGCCCTGTGGGTGGTTCCTGTTGAGTGATGCCCGCCATCGCGTGGTCCGTGCGCGGGTGGCGTCGTCCGATAAATTATCAGGAAGGGACCCTGATAGAAACACTCTGGAAGGATGACGCCCATGACCACCGTGCGTACGGCCACGCCGAGCACCGCCCGGGCGATCAACGACCGGCTGGCGCTCAACCTGCTGCTCGACCAGGGGCCACTGACCGCCACCGAGCTCCGCGACCTCACCGGGCTCTCCCGCCCCACCGTCGCCGACCTGCTGGAACGACTGCAGCGGACCGGCCTGGTCGCCGTGGTCGGCGAGCGCGGCGAGCAGCGGCGCGGCCCCAACGCCCGGCTGTACGCGCTGGTCGCCTCGCGCGCCCACCTCGCCGCGATCGACGTCCGGGCGGGCGGGGTCAGCCTGGTCGTCGCCGACCTGACCGGGCACACCCTGGCCTCCGCCGAGCTGCCGGTCGAGGGCCGGGGCGACGCCGGTACGGCGGAACGGATCGTCCGCACCCTGCGCGAGACCGCGGGCCGGGCCGGGGTGGACCGGCTGCACACCGTCGCCGTCGGCGCCCCCGGACTGGTCGCCCCCGCCACCGGCCGGCTCTACAGCACCGGTGCGCTGCCGAGCTGGCACGCCGAACTGCTCACCGCCCTGGAGGCACTGCCCGGCACCGAGGTGATCCTGGAGAACGAGGTCAACCTGGCCGGCCGCGCCGAGTACCGGATCGGCGTCGCCCGGGGGCAGCAGACCTTCGTCCTGATCTGGCTCGGCCACAGCGTCGGTGCCGCGGTGATCCTCGACGGGAGGCTGCGCCGCGGCGCCTCCGGCGGCACCGGCGAGATCTGCTTCCTGCCCGTCCCCGGCACCGCGGGCCTGCCCAGCGCCGCCGGGTGCGAGGGCGGGTTCCACGGCCTGGTCGGCAGCGCGGCGGTCTGCGGCCTCGCCCGCGCCCACGGCCTGCCCGCCGGCCCGGCCGACGACGCCGCGGCCGCCGAGGCCGCCGTCCGGACGGCGCTCGGCGCGTGCGGCGAGGGCGAGCCGGGCGGGCCGTTCCTGGACGAGCTGGCCGAGCGGATCGCGGTCGGCGCCTCGGCGGTCTGCGTCGTCCTCGACCCGGGCTGTGTCGTCCTCGGCGGCGAGGTCGGCCGGGCCGGCGGGGCCGAACTCGCCGGCCGGGTCGAACGCCGCCTGGCCGGGCTCTCCCCGCTGCGCACCGAGGTCCGGGCCGGTACGGCGGGCGGCGGCGCGGTGCTCGCCGGCGCCGTCCTCACCGCCGGCGACGCCGTCCGGCGCGACCTCTTCGGCGAGCCCTAGGCGCACCGGACCGGGCGCGGGGGCGGCCCCGGCGGGCGTACGGTGCTCCGCTTGGCCGGGCGGGCGGACGGTACGGCAGGATGGCGGGGGCGGCCGGACCGCGCCGCCGCCCCGCCGGGAAGCCGGACGGGGTGTCACACGTGACACCGCACGCGCCACCGGACGTGCTACCGAACCACCGTCAGGAGTCGCACATGGGCCAGCCCGACGCGCCGGTCAACCCGTACCGGATCGGCGAGGCCGCGGCGATGCTCGGCGTGAGCTCGGACACCATGCGGCGCTGGGTGGACGCCGGCCGGGTCGCCGCCGAGCGGGACGAGCACGGCCACCGGATCATCCCCGGCGCCCAGTTGGCCGCCTTCGCCCGGGAGCTCGCCCGGCCCGAGAACGCCGAGGCCGAGGGGCGGCCGTCCTCGGCCCGCAACCGGTTCCCCGGCATCGTCACCGACGTGGTGCTCGGTGACGTGGCCGCGCAGGTCGAGATCCAGGCCGGGCCGTTCCGGGTGGTCTCGCTGATCAGCCGGGAGTCGGCGGAGGAGCTCCGGCTGGTGCCCGGAGCGCCCGCGACGGCGGTCATCAAGTCGACCAATGTGATGGTCGAACTGCGCTGACCACCCGCCCGGGAGAGCCGGGCGAGCGCACAGCCGAACCCCCGCCGACGAGAGGACCGCCACTCGATGCCCCACCCGCCGCTGCCGTCCACCCAGAGCGCCGTGTTCGCGGTCGAGGCGATGGCCGCCCGGCACGGCCGCGAGGTGCGCGCCTCCCACGACATCGGGCGCGACCAGACCTTCGCCGGACTGGTCGGCGGCCACGACCGCGCCGAAGGACTCGACGCGATCCCGCACGAGGCCCTGCTGGAGATCACCGGCCGCCCCGGGCTCACCGTCCGGCTCTTCGTCCACGACGAGGCGGTCGTCACCGTCGAGGACATCGCCTTCGACGTACCGCGCGACAGCGTGCCCGCCTTCCTCCACGCGGTCTGGAGCGGGCTGGTCCACGTGAAGCAGCGGACCTTCCCGCCCTCCTGCACGCTGATCGTCACCGTGCCGGGCGAGCCGAGCTACCGCGAGTCCGTCACCCACCAGTACCTGTCCCCGTGGCTCGCGGGGCTGATCCGATGAGGGCCCCGATGAACCCCACCGCCGCCTCCAACGCCACCCGTCGCCCGGTGCTCGCCGTCGCCCACCGGGGCGACCCGTACCGGTACCGCGAGAACACCCTGCCCTCCGTCGAGTCCGCGCTGGCCGCCGGCGCCGACGCGGTGGAGGTCGACGTCCGGCTCACCCGCGACGGCGTGCCCGTCCTGCTGCACGACGCGACCCTCGAACGGCTCTGGGGCGATCCCCGCTCCCTCCGCCGGGTCACCCTCGACCAGCTCGACGAGCTGCGCGACGGAGACCTCGCCGTGCCCACGCTCGCCGAGGCGCTCAAGGCCGCGGCCGCCTCCCCGGCCGCCCGGCTGCTGATCGACCTGGACGACCCGCACCCCGTCGCCGCCGCCTGGGAGGCCGTCACCGGACTCGGCGCCGAGCACCGGGTCGGCTTCTGCGGCCCCGCCACCGCGATGCTCGCCGTCCGCTCGCTCGCCCCCGACGCCGAGATCGCGCTGACCTGGAAGCAGCCGCGACTGCCCGCCCGCGCCCTGCTGGACGACCTGCGCCCGCGCTACCTCAACCCGCCGTTCGGCCTGGCCACCGCCGAGTTCACCGCCGCCGCCCACGGCGCCGGCCTCGCCGTCTCCACCTGGACCGCGGACCTGCGCCGCACCATGCGCCGGCTGCGTGCCGCCGGGGTGGACTCGATCACCAGCAACCGGATCGGCGTGCTGCGCGACGTGCTGGACGGCCGCCGGTGACCGGACCGCCCGTCCTCGGGACCCGCGCGCTCGGCCGCGCCCTGCTGGCCCGTCAGCACCTGCTCGCCCGCAGCGCCATGACGCCGGCCGCGATGGTCGGCCACCTCGGCGGGCTGCAGGCCCAGGCCGTGCCGCAGCCGCCCTACCTGGGGCTGCTCAGCCGGCTGGAGGGCTTCACGCCCGACCTGCTCGACGACCTGTTCCAGCGGCGCGAGGTGGTCAGGATCGCCCTCCACCGCGGCACCATCCACCTGGTGACGGCGGACGACTGCCGGACGCTGCGCCCGCTCGTCCAGCCGGTGCTCGACCAGGGCCTGCGCTCCGCCTACGGCAAGCGGCTCGCCGGGCTGGACCTCACCGCGCTCGCCGACGAGGCGCGGGTGCTGCTGGAGGAGCGGCCGCTGACCTTCCAGCAGCTCGGCGGGGTGCTCGCCGCCGGCCGGCCCGACCGCGACCCCGCCGCCCTGGCCCAGGCCGCGCGCTGCCTGCTGCCGCTCGTCCAGGTGCCGCCGCGCGGCCTCTGGGGCCGGAGCGGGGCGGCGGCGCACACCACCGCCGAGTCCTGGCTGGGCCGGCCCTTGGACCGGGCGCCCTCGCTGGACGCGCTGGCCCTGCGCTACCTCGCCGCCTTCGGGCCGGCGACCGTCGCCGACCTGCAGAAGTGGTGCGGGCTCAGCCGGCTGGGCGCGGTGCTGAAGCGGCTCGCGCCGGAGCTGGTCACCTTCCGCGACGAGTACGGCCGGCTGCTGTACGACCTGCCGGGGGCGCCCCGGCCCGACCCGGCCGTCCCGGCGCCCGTCCGGTTGCTGGCCCCCTTCGACAACCTGCTGCTCTCGCACGCCGACCGCACCCGGGTGCTGCCCGAGGAGTACCGGCCGCGGGTGATGACGCAGAACGGCATCGTGCTCGGGACGGTGCTGGTCGACGGCCTGGTCGCCGGGAGCTGGCAGCTGACCGAGGGCCCGGCCGGTGAGCGGGCGGTGGCGGTCCGTCCGTTCGCGGCGCTCGGCCGGGATGACCGGCGGGAGGCGGAGGCGGAGGCCGGGCGGGTGCTGGCCTTCGCCGGCGGGGGCGGGGCGGTCCGCTTCGAGGAGGCCGGGTAGGTCCGGCGTTCGACCGGGCCACAGGGGTGCGAGGCGCCGTTCCCGATGGGGTGAGGCTCCGCGATTCCTCCGGGCCCGGCCGGGCCGGGGCCGGTTGAATCGGCTCTGCCGGTGGTCGGCGACGGGCGTGGACGTCCGGAAGCCCGATCCCGCCGCGCGGTCGCGCCGGGCACGCCAGGGGTCGGACATAACGGGCGATCGGTCAGATCATCTGCTGAGATGGGGAAATTGGACCGGTCGAGCCAGGCGGAGGTGGTCATGGTGGGGCAGCTTCCGCCCGACAGGGCTCCCGGCGAGCGGTGGGCGGACCACCGCAGGCCCTATCTGATGCTGCCGCCCCCGGTCCGGGCGGCGGCCGCCTGGTCGGTCGCGGTCATCCTCCTGATCACCGTCGCCTCGCTGGTCGTCTTCGCCCTGGTCGAACTGCGCGCGGCGACCGTGCCGGTCATCCTGGCGCTGCTCGGCACCTCGCTGCTCTACCCCGTGATGCCGTGGCTGGTCCGCCGCGGGCTCGGCCGCGGCGCCGCCGCCGGGCTGACCTGCGCCCTCCTGGTCGCCGCCGTCGGCGGGGTGATCGCCCTGCTGGTCAACTCGCTGGTGCACAGCGCCCCGCAGATCGCCGAGTCGCTCCAGGAGGCCGGGGACCGGCTCGCCGACTGGCTCGGACCGGTCGGCGAGAAGATCCGCCACGCGCTGGACAACGCCTCGGGCGAGACCAGCTCGCTGATCTCCACGGTGACCAACGGCGTGCTCTCCGGCCTCGGCCTCGCCACCCAGATCCTCACCGGCGCGGTGCTGGCGCTCGCCCTGGTCTTCTTCTTCCTCCGCGACGGTCACCGCACCCCGGAGGCGCTCCGCGCGCACCTCCCGGGCGGCGGCGCCGAGACGGTCGTCGCCTGCGCGGACCGGGCGTTCGAGGCGATGGCCGGCTTCATGCGGGGCACCACCCTGATCGCCCTGATCGACGCCTTCTTCATCACCGTCGGCCTGCTCGTGCTCGACATCCCCGGGGCGCCCGGGCTCGGCGCGCTGGTGTTCATGGGCGCGTACATCCCGTTCGTCGGAGCCTCCCTCTCCGGGACGGTCGCCGTCCTGGTCGCGCTGGCCGACGGGGGGCTGGGGACGGCGCTCTGGGCGCTCGGCATCGTCCTCGCCGTCCAGGTCGTCGAGGGGAACATCCTCCAGCCCGTGATCCAGAGCCGCACCGTCGAGCTGCACCCGGCCACCATCATGGTCGCCGTGGTGGCGGGTGCCGGAATCGCGGGCATCCTGGGGGCGCTGCTGGCCGTCCCGATCTGCGCCGCCGGGGTGGGCGTGGTCTCCGTCCTGCGCGGCACCGCGGACCCCGTCGGCCGCGGCCTACGCGGGGCGGCTCCGGCCGGCGCGGGCGGGGACGACCGCGAGGACGGTGACGCCGGCGGGGAGCCGGGTCAGGAGTAGGCCACCGGGCAGCCGCGCCGGAGCGCGTGCTCGGCCGCCCGCAGGTAGACCGCGGCGTAGTAGGCGGCGTCCAGGTCCTCGCTCCAGGGGCCGGGGGCGGTGGCGGCCGCGACGGCCGCCGGGCCGTCGAACCAGCGGCCCAGGTCGAGGCCGTCGCAGTGCTCGGGTATCCCGGCGGGCAGCGCGAGCCGGTCGGCGAGGCGCCGGGCGGCGGCGAGCGCCCGCCGGGCGCCGCCGACCGTCGTCGGGTCGTCGTCCTCCGACCGCGCCGGCAGGACCACGGAGTCGGCGAGGTCGACCGGCAGTAGCACCTCCCAGCCGAGCAGCGCCTCGTGGGTGTCGTCGGACCGTGCCCGGCAGAGCCGGTCGAAGCTGCCGATCGGACGGTGGAGCTTCTCCTCGAACCGGGTGCCGGGGCGCCGCCCGGCCCGGACGGGCTCCGGACAGACGAACGGCGCCAGGCCGCGCCGGCCCAGCTCGGCGTCGACCGCCCCGGCCACCGGCCCGAGCACCTCCTCGTCGCGCCAGTCGTCGGCGGCCACGCTCACCAAGTAG
This sequence comes from Kitasatospora sp. NPDC022856, assembly GCF_055561235.1. NCBI lineage: Bacteria > Bacillati > Actinomycetota > Actinomycetes > Kitasatosporales > Streptomycetaceae > Kitasatospora > Kitasatospora sp. NPDC022856. The sequence continues at coordinate 282,445 of NZ_JBVHHE010000005.1, forward strand.
ATCCCCATGGCCCAGGACGGTAGACGACGCCACCGACAACGGCTGGTGACGGCGTGACAGCATGGAGACGATCACGTCGCGACAGTCGAGGAGCGGGGATGCGCGGGGAGTTCGAGCGGTTCCGGGTGGCGGACGGGAAGGCCGGTCCGTACGGCATCACGGTGGGGCCGGACGGCGGTGTCTGGTTCACGCTGGTGCACGCCGGGGAGATCGGGCGGCTGGCGGCGGACGGGTCGGTGCGGCGGTTCGGGACGGGCTCCGCGGGGTCCGGACCGTCGGTGATCACGACCGGGCCGGACGGCGCGCTCTGGTACGCGCGGATGCGGGACCACCGGATCGGACGGATCGGCACCGACGGCCGGGAGCGGTCGTTCGGGCTGCCGACCGAGGCCGCCGGGCCGTACGGGATCGCGGCCGGCCCGGACGGCGCGCTCTGGTTCACCGAGCTGAACGCGGACCGGATCGGACGGATCACCGTGGACGGCCGGGTGACGGAGTACCCGCTGCCGGTGACCGGCGCCTTCCCGTCGATGATCACGGCCGGGGCGGACGGCGCGCTCTGGTTCACCCTCAACCAGGCCGGGGCCGTCGGCCGGATCACCGTCGACGGCGAGATCACCGTCCACCCGCTGCCGACCGAGGGGGCCGCGCCCGTCGGCATCGCCGCCGGTGGCGACGGTGCGCTCTGGTTCGCCGAGATCGGCGCCGGCCAGGTCGGCCGGATCACGGTGGACGGCCGGGTGACGGAGCATCCGCTGCCCGACCGGGCCGCCCGGCCGCACGCCGTCGCGGCCGCCCCCGACGGCCGGCTCTGGTTCACCGAGTGGGCCGGCAACCGGCTCGGCTCGCTCACCGCCGACGGCCACTACGCCGGGTACGAGCTGCCGGTGCCGGCCGCCGAACCGCACGGCATCGCGGTGGCTCCGGACGGCGCGGTGTACGCGGCCCTGGAACTCGGCGAGATCGTCCGGCTCACTTCCTGAGCCGGGGGCCGGTGCCGGAGCCGTCACGGTCCGGCGGCGAGGCCGTGGAGAGCCGCGCGGTCCGCGGGGCGGGACCGGCGGGGCGGCCGGCCCGTCACGGTCCGGCGCAGAGCTCCGCGGCGAGGTCGCAGAGGGCCGCGCGGTCCGGGCGGCCGGTCTTGGCGAGCAGGTTGGCCACGTGCTTCTCCACCGTGCGGGGGGAGATGGAGAGCGTCCGGGCCAGCTGCTGGTTGCCGGGGCGGTCGGTGAGCAGGGCGAGGACCTCGTACTCGCGCAGCGTCACGCCGCAGCTGCGCAGCCCGGCGGGGACGGCGTCGCGGCCGCCGCGGTGCTGGGCGACGCTGGCGCCCGCCCGGCGCAGCAGGGCCCGGCAGGCGGCCGCCACCGGCTGGACGCCGGCCTCGTGGAAGTACTCCTCGGCGGTGCGCAGCCAGCCCACCGGATCGCCCCAGCCGTCGGCGAGGGCGGCTTCGGCGGTCAGCCGCAGCGCCAGGTGGTGGGCGAGCGGGAAGGGCGCCGCCGCCGCGCGGGCCTCGTCGACCGCGCGGGCGGCGTCCCGCGGCCGGCCCTCACGGCCGAGCAGCACGGCCTCGGCGAAGCCCAGGAACTGGCGGTTCCAGGCGAGTTCGGTGGCGGGCGCGGCCGTGGCCCGGGTCAGGTCGGGGCGCTGCCAGTGGCCCTCGGCGACCTCCAGCAGCGGGTGCAGCCCGTGCCGGCCGGCCAGGTAGAAGACGTTGGGGTGCTCCTGCTCCCAGGCGAGGCCGGCCGCCAGTTCGGCCCGGGCCCCGGCGCGGTCCTCGGCGAGCAGCGCGCCGATGGCGCGGCAGAGGCCGTGCCGCAGGGGCATCAGGAAGGACTCCTCGCCGCCGGCCTGGCGGAACCGGACCAGTTCGCGCTCCATCTCCCGGCCCCGGCCGCGGTGGGCGGCCAGGGTCGCCGAGCCGAGCAGCAGGTAGCGGTGCGCGGGGACGTTGTTCAGCCGGGCGGTGGCGTCCAGGCAGCGATCGACGATCTCGCGGGCGGTCCGCCATTCGCCGCGCAGGACGGCGTTCATGGCGAGCAGGCCGTCCAGGGTCTGGGTGAGCACGATCGCGCCGAGGCCGGCGGCGGCCTCCCGGGCGCGTTCGAGGCGGGCGCCGTCGCCGGTGCGCATGAAGGCGTTGGCGCCCAGCCGCAGCAGCGCCTCCACCCGCCAGACGGGCAGGGCGTGGGCCTCGGCCACCGCGAGCATCCGCTCCAGGCACGTGTCGGCGTCGTCGAAGCCGCGTTCGCGGGCCAGCAGGGCGAGCAACTGCCAGGCCTGGCAGGCGACCACCGGCAGTCCGCAGCGCTCGGCCACCTCGGCGGCCCGGCGGGCCAGGGCCTCGGTGCGGGCCAGCCGGGCCCGTCCGGGGTGCTCGTCGCCCGGGGCCCCGGCGGCGGTCGCGTCACCCTCGGGCGCGGTGGGCGTGGTGGGCGCGTGGTCGGGCAGGAGCGCCAGGTGGCCCTCGACCACGACGAGTGCGGCGTCCTGCTCGGGGCGCGGGTGCGCACCCGAGAGGGCGCGGGCGGCGGCGACCTGGGCGGCGGCCTCGGCGGCCCGTTCGGCCATCACGGCCGCCCAGGCGAGCCGGGTGTGCAGGTCGATCCGGCGGTCGGTGGCCGGGCCGCGGACCGCCGCGGGGCGGGCCGCCGCCGGCTCCGGCCGGACCGGGGGCAGCGTGCGGACCAGCTCGAAGGCCCGGTCCAGCTGGCCCGCCTCGGCCAGGGCCGGCAGCAACTGCTCGGTCACGGCGGCCCGTTCGGCGTCCCCGGCGAGTTCGTGCGCCCGCTCCAGCAGCACCACCGCCGAGCCGGCGGCGCCGGCCTCCAGCACGCGTCGGCCGGCCTCGGCGAAGTGCACGGCGGCGCCCGTCCGGTCCCCACCGGCCAGCAGCAGGGAGGCGACCAACTGGCGTCGTTCGTCCGCGAGTTCAGGATCGGCGCGGAGGATCGCCCGGGCCGCCCGGCGGGCCACGGCGGCCCGCTCGGCCGGGGCCAGGGCGGCGGTGACGGCGGCGGCGGTGAGGGTGTGGCGGAAGGCGTAGCGGTCCGGGGCGGCGCCGTCGGGCACGATGACGTCGGCCTCGGAGGCCGACCGCAGGTGGCTGAAGAGCGTCCGGTCGTCGTACCCGGTGATCAGTTGGACGGTGGCCACCGAGAACCGGCTGCCCAGGGTGGCGGCGGTGAGCAGCAGGTCGCGCACGGGCGGGTCCAGCTGGTCGATCCGCCGGCCCCAGCTGCGGACGATGGTGCTCGGCACGCCGGTGCGCAGGCCCCCGGCCACCTCCCAGCGGCCGCCGGCCCGGTGCAGCGCGCCGCCGGCCAGCATGTCCGCGAGCAGTTCCTCGATCAGGTAGGGCGAGCCGTCGGCGCGGTCGGCCAGCGTCTCCAGGACGGCCGCCGGGACGTCGGCGGCGTCGCTCTCCAGGACGGCGGCGGCCATCGCCCGGACGTCGGCGGGCGGCAGCGGGCGCAGTTCGGTGACGGCGGCGGCACGGCGGCGTTCGGCGGCCCGGACCAGGTCCAGCGCCGGGCCCGGCTCGGCCCGCAGGGTGCCGACCAGCAGGACGGGCAGGCCGGCCAGGTTGTCGACCAGGTACTCCAGGACGGCGACCGTCTCCGCGTCGGTGTCGTGCAGGTCCTCCAGGAGCAGCACGCAGCCCGCGTCCCGGCCGAGCACCGCGAGCAGGCGCAGCAGTGCCTCGGCGAGCTCGACCACCGTCTCGGGGTACGCGCCGGCCCCGGCCGCCGAGGCCGCCGCCCCGCGCCATTCGGGCACCAGCCGGGCCAGGGCGGGCCGGTACGGGTCGAGTTCGGGGTCGGTGGGCGGGCCGGCGGCCCGGAAGCGGGAGGAGAGCGCCTCGATCAGCGGCCGGAACGGGGTGACCGTCCCGGTGGAGCTGCCGCGCCCGCGCAGGACCGGCAGGCCCAGCCCGTAGGCCTGGTAGGCGCACTCGCCGGCCAGCCGCGACTTGCCGATCCCGGCCTCGCCGAGCAGGAAGACCGCCCGTCCGGACCGCTGCCGGGCGGCGGCGAGCGCGCTGCCGAGCCGTCCGAGCTCGGCTGCCCGGCCGACGGTGATCGACGAAGTGGTCCGCATGGCCCGCAGGCTACTTGACGGCCTCTCCGATCTGTAGAGTGGTGAATCGGCCACGAAGCGAACACCTGTCCGGCACGGGCCGGTCACCGTACGGCCACATCGGCGAGACGCCGCTCCGGTCCGCCACCGGGGCGCTGCCCGGTCCCCGGTGGCGGCCGCCGCGCCCTCAGGGGCGCACGGTCCGGCGTCGGTGTGGTGCGGCCCGCTCGCCGGGCCGTTCACGGCCGGGACGTGGCGATCGCTGTCGGGGTGTCACGGGCGTTGCCCGGTGCCCCTGGCCGCTCGGATCGGTCCGGTCAGATCGGGACGGTCATGGTGGGGAACTCGAAGGGCGGGGAGACGGAGCCGCCGGCGGCGGACAGGAGCTGCGAGCGCAGGCCCAGCCCGCCGCCGGCCCGCAGCCGGATGTCCCCGGCGGGATGGTCCACCGCCTCCTCGGGCCGGGCCTCCGGCTGGTTCCAGGTCTGTGCCAGGTCGGTGTCGTTCATGCGGTGCGGTACTCCCGTTCGTCGGTGGAGCGCGTGGGGCCGGGTTCGGCCCGGGCGAGCGGTGCTCGCCCGCCGCGCCGCTTCGGTCGTCGTGGACGGTACACGGCGTGCGGTCAGGGGGCCGGCCCTTCGGCCGGGGGGCGGGGGCGCAGCAGCAGGGCGGGCGGCACCCGCTCGGGGAAGCCCAGCCGGAGCAGCCCGTGGCCGATCCCGGCCAGGCCGGTGAGCAGGCCCGGGTGCGGTACGGACCCGGGGGTGCCGCAGCGCGGGCCGTCCTGGTCGACGCCGGCCAGCAGCGAGGCCGCCCGGCGCACCCACGGCGTCCGCCCGGTGGCCGGGCCGCCTCGGCCGAGCAGCTCCAGTACGCCCGACTCGCCGTGGCACAGGCTCTGATCGGCCGTCGGGGCGGCCCGCGCGGTGTTGCGGACGGCGCGCTGGACCCACTCGGCGAGCCGCCGGTCCGCGCGGGCGGACGGGCTGTCGGCCACCGCGAGGGCGATCCCGGGGCGGCCTCGGCACCAGGAGGACTCCCGGGCGCGCGCGGCCGTGGCGGCGTGCAGGGCCGCCAGGCCCGCCTGGTGGTGCGGTCCGTCGGCGGGTTCGCCGACGGTGTCCGCGTACCGCAGCAGCGCCCAGCCGGTGCCCGCCGAACCGTGGGCGAAGCCGGCGGCGGCGGGCACCGGCAGGGCGGCGAGCCGGTCGGCGCAGTCCGTCGCGGCGGCCAGCGCCCCGGGCCGGCCGGTGGCGGTGTGCACGGCGAGCAGCGCGGCCAGGCCGCCGGCGGTGCCGCTGTGCACCCCGGGGTCCGTCTCGCGGGCGGCGGCGGCCGCGGTGAGCGCGACCGCCGGGCCGGTCCACTGCCGGATCAGCGGGTCGTCCAGGGTGCGGCCGATCTCGGTGAGTGCGTAGGCGATGCCGCCGAGCCCGGCGAAGCCGCCCGAGCCGACGGCGGCCGGCCGGTCGGGGTGCGCGCCGAGGGTGTCGAGCAGGCCGGGAACGGGTGCGAGGGTCCGGCGAGCCACCTCGGCGTAGCGGTCGGAGCCGGTGAGGGCGGCCAGTTGTGCGAGGAACAGCGCGGTGCCGGTGTACCCGCCGGCCAGGTCGGCGCCGAGCGGGCGGACCCGCCAGTAGCGGTCGGCGAGCAGCTCCAGGCCGAGCCAGTTGGTGCGGGACCGCCCCTGGTAGGCGGCCGCGACCAGCTGGTCGCCCACGCCCCGGGCGGCGGCGAGGAGCTGCTCGGGCTCGGGCGCGGTGGCCCAGACGTTCTCCGGCGCCGGCCGGCCGGGCCGGTGCGCGGGGGTCGGGGCGGCGCCGGCCATCGCGGCCCGGACGATCCACTCCTGGTCCTTGCGGTCGACCTCGCCGAGGGCCGCCAGCTTGGCCTCGACGCGGGCCAGCCCGGTCTCCGCGAGTTCGCCGGGGAGCCGGCGGCCCGTGGAGGTCCACAGGTCGCGGCTGCCGGGGCGGGTGGTGAACAGCGGGACGTCGCCGGAGCGGAGGTCGGCGAGCTCGTGGTCGGCGAGTTCCGGGCGCCCCGGGTCGGCGACGGCGTCGGTGCGCAGCAGTTCCAGGACGGCGCCCCGGGCGGCGGCGTCGCGCAGCACGTCCGGGTGGGTCGACTCGTCCAGCAGTCGTGCGTACACCCGGGTGGCGCGGGGCACCACCCGGACTTCGTCCTCGGCGAAGGAGCGCAGCAGGCCGTGGGCGCCGACGAGTTGGTGGCGCCCGCCGGTGATGGCGGTGTAGCCGGCCCGGAAGCCGGTCACCAGCGCGTCGGTGTACTCGGCCGGGTCGGCGGGCGCGCCGTCCAGCCGGGGCCGGTTGCGGGCCTCGGCGAGCGGGCGGGCGCGCCGGACCAGCCGCATCTCGTCGGTGCCGGCGCCCGTCCAGTCCACGCCCTCCACCGGGGAGGTGGACCGTCGGCCGCCGCCGATGCCGGAGACGTCCACGGCGCCCTCGTCGCCGAGCAGCAACTGCGGCAGCAGGCCGACCCGGTGGACCGACTCCTCCAGGGCCCGGGCCGCCGGGTCCGGTGGCGGGCAGGCCCGGGCCGGCGGGTGGAACAGTGTCTCGACGTCCACCAGGACGGGCTGGTCCCCGGCCGCGACGAGGTTCTCGTAGTGCAGGTCGGTGCCGTCCAGGGCGTGCAGCAGCGCCAGCAGCGCGCCCTGGCGCCGGTAGAACCGCTCGACCTCGTAGCCGGTGCGGCAGGGGTGGGCCTCGGCGTACTCCGTCCAGCCGTGGTCGCCCCGGTCCAGCAGCCCGAGCGCGCGCAGCCGGGGCACGCCGGGCTGCGCGTTGAACCAGCCGAGCAGGGCGTTGAAGTGCCGGTGGGCGGCGGGCGGGCGGGGGCGGTGGACGACGGCGGCGCCGTTGGCGAAGTGCAGCACGCTGACGGCGCGGCCGCGCCGGTGGCGGTCGCCGGCCTCGGAGTCGACGGCCACCAGCGCCCCGGGGTCGGTGCCGTGCAGCAGGCCGGCGACGAGCAGCGGCCGGTCGGCGGCGAAGCGGGTGAGCAGTTCGGCGTGCGCGTCGGCGGCGTCCAGGCAGGTCTGCGCGAGCAGCCGGGCCAGGACGGGATACCTGCGGAGCAGCCCGGCGAGGCCGTCGCGGCGCGCGGTCAGGGCGAGGAAGGAGCGGAACCGTTCCTGCGGGGTGGTGCCCGCGAGCCGCCCGCCGGTCCGCGCGGTGTGCAGTTCGAGGACCAGGGTGCGGGCGGCGATCCGGGCGAGGCGCCGGGCGAGGCGGGTGGTGAAGCCGGCCCGCAGGGCGGGGACGTCCAGCCGCCCGGGCTGGCCGGGGCGGTGGGCGGCGGGGTCGAGCACGGTCGGCAGCCGGACGAGGGCGCGCTCGGCGAACGGCGCCAGGACCAGGGCGAAGCCGGTCAGCCCCGGGTAGGCGGCGCGCGGCACGATCGGCCGCACGGGGGCGGCGGCGACGGCGGCCTCGGTGAACGCGGCCCAGTCGGGGCGGGCCGGCGGCCGGGGCAGACCGGGGGTCAGCGCCCGCTCCCACCAGACGGCCCGGTCCGCCCGGGTGCGCCGGACCCGGGGCGCCGTGGCGTGCAGCGGGGCCGGGGCGGGTGCGTGGAGCCGGGCCGGCGGGTCGCCGGGCATCGGAGGGTGCGGCGTCGTGGCGGCCTTGGCGGACGCCGGTGCGACCGGGCCCTGAACCGGTACGCCGCCCCCGTCGGGGTGCGCTCCGCGCACGGCGTCCACCTCTGCCACCACCGCACCTCCGATGCCGCGAGAGGGCCGCGTCGCCGTCGAAGCCGCCGCCCTCGTGCTGATCCTTGCCCTGCCCCGGCCGCCGGGGCATGGGGGACGGCCCCCCATCTTTGTGGCGCTCCGCCCGCATGATCCGGGCCGGGCGGCCCGCCCGCCGGGTGGGGTGCGCACGACCCGGGCCCCCGGGGGCCCGCGCGGGCGCGGCCCGGGCCCGGCGGGCGCGCGCGAACGGGCCCTTCGGCCCTTTCCGGCTCCGGCCGCTGGCGGGATCGTGAGCGCCTGACAAGTGTGCGGGGCTTACCGGTGGGCAGACGTGACGGGACGGCGGACTTCGTGACGGGACAGGAGAGGCCTGAGGTGGGCGAGTTGGTCGCGATACAGGTGGACGAGGGGCTCGCGCGAGGGGTCGCGATCGACGCCAGGGCCCGGATCGCCGCGGTGGTGGGCGGGGCGGACGCGCTGGTCGAGGCGGTCCGGGTACGGATCCGGCCGGTCGGCGCGCGGGCCGTGCTGGCGCAGGTGAACGCCGAGGTGGACGGGCGGCGGATCCGCGTCCAGGAGGCCGCCGCCGACCGGGCCACCGCCCTGGACCGGCTGGCCGACGGGCTGCGCGCCCGGATCACGGCCGTCACCACCGGCTGGACGCCGCTGCCGTGGCCGCGCCGGGCGGCCGGGGCCGGTCTGCTCTCCGCCGTTCCCGCGCAGGGCGGGCCGTCGCGCGCCGGCCGGGCGCCGGTGGCCGCCGTGGCGGCGCCCTTCGCCGCGCACCCGTGCACCGGGTTGCCGCGCGCCGGCGTCCGGCCCGCCGTGGCGGCGTCCTCGGCCGGCCCGCGCCACATCGCGCGGCGCAAGGAGGCCCACCTGGTGTGGTGCTCGCCCGACGCGGCGGCCCGGACCATGGACGCGATGGACTTCGACATCCACCTGTTCACCGACCCGGCCACCGAGACCGACGCCGTCGTCTACCGGACCGGCCCCACCGGCTACCGGCTCGCGCGCACCGGCGCCGCCGGGCCGCCCACCCGCCCGGCCGTCCCGTTCACCCTCAGCCCGGTCGGCGCACCCGAACTGACGGAGGCCGGAGCCGTCGACCGGCTCTGCGCCGCCGACCTGCCGTTCCTGTTCTTCGCCCAGCCCGGGACGCGGCGCGGCCGGGTGCTCTACCGGCGCTTCGACGGCCTGCTCGGCCTGATCGCGGCCACCTCGTGAGAGCCGGGGCCGTCCGCCACCGGCTGCGGACGCTGCGCCGCCTCGCGGGGCAGCCGCCCGGCGGCGGTCGGCCGCCGCACACCGGGGCTCCGCCGCGCCGGCTGGTGCCGATCGACCGGGCCGAGGCGCTGCGGCTGCTCGGCAGCGCGCCGTTCGGGCGGATCGTCTTCACGCTCCGGGCGCTGCCCGCCGTCCGCCCGGTCAACCACCTGCTGGTCGACGACACCGTGGTGATCCGGACGGACGACGCGGCGGCGCTGGGCGCGGCCACGCTCGGGGCCGACGCGGCGGGCGTGGTGGTCGCCTACGAGGCCGACGCCATCGACCCGCGGACCAGGCTCGGCTGGAGCGTGGTCGTCACCGGCTACGCCCGCCCGGTCACCGACCCCGTCCTGCTGGCCCGGTACCGGGCGCTGTTGACGCCCTGGGTGGACGCCGGTACGGACCACCTCGTGGCCATCCGGCCGGAGCTGGTGACGGGCTACCGGCTGACCCCGGCCGGGGCCGCCGGCCGGTAGCGCCGGTCCGCCGCCGGTGCGGTGTCGCGGTGGCCCCCGGGCCCCGCGACGGCGCACCGCCGCCGCGGCCTGCGTGGACTGCTGGGCGGGGCTCGCGCTCGCCGGGGGAGTGCTGCCGGCCGTCCCCGACTGGCGGCCTGCCGCCGGGTTCGCCCTGACGGGCCTGGTCGCCGGGGCGGTCCTGCGGGTCCGCGCGTACCGCCACCGGCGGGGCGAGCAGCGTGAGTCCGGGCGGCGCTGGGCGACGCTCGACGCCGGCCCCGTGCCACGCGGCCCGCGCCCGGCGGCCCGGATCCTGGCGGGCTGGCTGCTCGTCGGGCTCGCCGTCGCCGCGCTCGGTGCGCTGTCCCTGCTGCTCACCGCCGGCGGGCCGTTCGCCTCCCGGCTGGGCGGAGCGGCAGCCGGCGCGGGGGTGGTCTCGACGGCGTTCCTGCTGATCGGTCTCGCCAACGCCCGCCGCCACCGGCCCTGACCGGGCGCCGCGCCGGGCCGGCGTCGGCCGGGAGGCGCCGGGTGGGCCGTGCCGTCGGTGGGCCGCTTCGGGGCAGCCGGCCCGAATGGGGTCGTTGGGCCCTGGGCCGGCACCCTCCGGTCGGCGATGATGCGGTGGGCCCGCGGCAGTGTGCCGGGCGCGAGGAAGGTGGAGCCGCGAGATGGCGAGCGAGACGGCCGGTACCGACACCCCGGCACCGGTCAGGGTGTTCCTGCTGGACGACCACGAGGTGGTGCGCCGCGGCGTCCACGACCTGCTGGACGGCGAACCCGACCTGGAGGTAGTCGGCGAGGCCGCCACCGCCGCGCAGGCCCTCGTCCGCGTCCCCGCCCTGCGCCCCGACGTCGCCGTCCTGGACGTCCGCCTCGGCGACGGTGACGGGGTGTCCGTCTGTCGCGAACTGCGCTCCCGGATACCCGACCTGGCCTGCCTGATGCTCACCTCCTTCGACGACGAGGAGGCGCTCCTCGACGCCGTGATGGCGGGCGCGGCCGGCTACGTGCTGAAGCAGATCAGCGGCACCGACCTGGTCACCGCCGTCCGTACGGTCGCCTCCGGCCGGTCGATGCTCGACCCGGGCGCCGCCACCCGGCTGCTCACCCGACTGCGCAACGACGCGGCCCCGCCGCCGCCCGCCGCCACCGGGCCGGAGCTGACCGGACGCGAGCAGGAGGTGCTGGCCCTGATCGGCGAGGGCCTGACCAACCGGCAGATCGGCGAGCGCCTCTACCTCGCCGAGAAGACGGTGAAGAACCACGTCTCCCGGCTGCTGGCCAAGCTCGGCGTGGAGCGGCGCGTCCAGGCCGCGCTGATCGCCACCGAGCTGCGCCAGTCCGCCGCCGCCCAGCCGGCCTACCCGCGCACCCTCGGCGGCGGGCGGGGATAGCCCCGCGCTTCGGGAAGGTGGGACCCGCGGCGGGACCATCGGCCCTCGCCCGGGCCCGGTCCGTCGTGTACACACCCGGCGGGACTTCCGGCCCCGGTGCCGGGGCCCGCCGGTCCCTGGCACCGGGGCCGCTCCCGGGACGAGGGTGGGGGAGTCGACGGCGGGTCAGGACGCACCGCCCCCGGCCGCAGTGGTCCGTGAATCCGCAACGGAAGGAAGACCGATGACGCCACCCGTTCTGGCCGGAGTCGACGGCTCGCCCGCGAGCACCGCCGCCGGCCGCCCGGCTCCGGCCCGTCGCCTGCTCTCAGCCGGCCGCCCGGGCTCAGCCCGCGCGCCGCCCGCCGGGCGGTACGACCTCCGCCCGCACCCGCAGGTCCGGACTGTGGCGGAAGCTGAGGGTGAACTCCACCCACTGCCCCGCCCGCAGCTCCGGCGGGTCGACGATCATCAGGTCGGCGTCCTCCGGCGCCATCGCCAGCTCGCCGCGCTCCGGCACGGGCAGCACGGCGGCCGGCTCCCAGCGGCCCGCCGCGCCCTCGTGCCGATGCCGCTTCAGCGTGATCCGGCCGCCGAACTCCCAGCTCGCACCGGTGAGTTCGTCGGGTATGTCGCCCGGGTTGCGGACGGTGAAGAACGCCGCCGTGGCGCTCGCCCCGCTGGTCGCCGGCAGCAGCACCCAGCCCGGGCCCGCCTCCACCGGCCGCTGGCGCCCGGCCCCGCCGACCGCCGTCCAGCCGACGAGCAGGGCCAGCGCCACCGCAGCCGCGGCCACCGGCGGCCCGACCACCCGCAGCCGTGCGGCCCTCCGGCCGCCGGACCGGGCGCTCACCCGGCCACCCCCGCGGCGCCCCGGCGCGGCCCGCCGCCCGGACGGCCCGCGCCGCGCCCCGGCTGCCACGTCCGCAGCCGCAGGCTGTTGCCCACCACGAGCAGCGAACTCAGCGACATCGCCACCGCCGCCAGCATCGGGTTCAGCAGCCCGACCGCCGCCAGCGGGATCAGCACCAGGTTGTAGCCGAACGCCCAGAGCAGATTGACCCGGATGGTGGCCAGCGTCCGCCGGGCCAGCCGGACGGCGTCCACCACCGCCTCGATGTCGCCCCGCACCAGGGTGAGCCCGGCCGCCCCGATCGCGGCGTCACTGCCCGAGGCGAGCGCCACCCCGAGGTCCGCCGAGGCCAGCGCGACGGCGTCGTTGACCCCGTCGCCGACCACCGCCGTGGTCCGCCCGGCGGCCCGCAACTCGGCGACCACCTCGGCCTTGCGCGCCGGAGAGGCCGAGCAGTGCACCCGCTCGATGCCCAGCTCGGCGGCCACCGCCCGGGCCGCCCCCGGGCCGTCCCCGGTCAGCAGGACGGTCTCCAACCCCAGCGCGCGCAGCCGGTGCAGCGCCCGCCAGCTGCCGGAGCGCAGGGTGTCCCCGACCGCGAGCAGGGCCACCGCACGGCCGTCCAGTTCCACCAGGACCGGTGTCCGGCCGGCCGCCCCGGCCCGGTCCCGCGCTCCGGCCAGGACGGCGGGCAGCTCCGCCGAGGAGTCCTCCGGCCGAACCACCCGGACGGCCCGCCCCTCGACGCTGCCCGTGACACCGACCCCGGCGGTGGCCGCGAAGGCCGCCACCGCCGGCAGCGACCCGCAGCGCGCCCGGGCCGCCGACAGGACGGCCCGGCCCACGGGGTGCTCGGAGCGTTGCTCGACCGCGCCCGCGAGCCGCAGCACCTCGTCCGCCTCCACCCCGGGCACGACGGTGAGTTCACCGAGCTCGGTGCGCCCGGTCGTGAGCGTCCCGGTCTTGTCCAGGACCACGGTGTCGATCCGGCGCAGGCTCTCCAGCACCTCCGGCCCGCGCACCAGGACGCCCAGCTCCGCGCCCCGGCCGGTCGCCGCCAGCAGTGCGGTCGGCGTGGCCAGGCCCAGCGCGCACGGACAGGCCACCACCAGGACCGCGACCGCGGCCGTCACCGCCGCCTGCGGATCGGCGCCCGCCCCCAGCCAGAAGCCGAGCACCGCGACCGCCACCGCCAGGACGCACGGCACGAACACCCCGGCCACCGCGTCCGCGAGCCGCTGCGCCCGTGCCTTGCCGGCCTGCGCGTCCGCCACCAGGGCGGTGATCCGGGCCAGTTGGGTGTCCGCACCGACGGCCGTGGCCCGGACCACCAGAGCGCCGCCGACGTTCACCGTGGCACCCGCCACGGCATCGCCGGGGCCGACCTCCACCGGCGCGCTCTCGCCGGTGAGCAGACTGAGGTCCAGCGCCGAGCCGCCCTCCACCACCACCCCGTCGGTGGCCACCCGCTCGCCCGGGCGGACCACGAACTCCCCGCCGGGCAGCAGCTGTTCGATCGGGATCAGCCGCTCCTGCCCGGACCGCGGATCCCGGACGCACACTTCCTTGGCCCCCAGCTCGGCCAGCGCCCGCAGCGCCGAACCGGTGCGCCGCCGCACCCTGCCCTCCAGCAGCAGGCCCGCCAGCACGAACAGCGGCACCCCGACGGCCGCCTCCAGATAGACGTGCGCGCCGCCCCCGCCGTCGGCGGTCAGCGAGAACGGCATCCGCATGCCGAGCCCGCCCGCCCCGCCGAACACCAGCGCGTACGCGGACCAGCCGAAGGACGCCACCACGCCGAGGCTGACGAGCGTGTCCATGGTCGCCGTGCCGTGCCGCAGCCCCTGCCGGGCCCGCCGGTGGAAGCCGGCCGACCCCCACGTCACCACCGGGACGGCCAGCGCGAAGCACACCCACTGCCAGGCCGGGAACTGCAGCGCCGGCACCATCGACAGCACCACCACCGGCACCGCCGCCAGCGCGGTCACCAGCAGTCGCCACCGCTCCGCGGGCTCCTCGGCGCGGTCCACCGGCGGCTGCCCGGCCCCGGCCGGCGTGGCCGTGAACCCGGCCCGCTCGACCGCGGCGACCAAGTCCCCGACGGCCACCCCGGCCGGGTGCAGCACCCGCGCCCGCCCGGTGGCGAGGTTGACGCCCGCCGTGACCCCGTCGATCCGCGCCAGCGTCCGCTCCACCCGGCCGACGCAGGCCGCGCAGGTCATCCCGCCGACCGTCAGGTCGGTGCTGACCGGCGCCCCGGCCGGCGCGTCCGCGACGGCGCTCACCGGCCCGCCCCCATGTCGTGCCCGCTCATCCCCGGCGCGCCGCCGCCCCCGCCGCTCCCGGGCGTCAGCCCCGGCGACACCGGTCCGGCCCCGCGCCCCAGCGCGAACGCCGCCACGAACACCACCACCATCAGCAGGGCGAACCCCGCCACCACGCTCCACGGCCGGCCGCCCGGCGTCATCTCACTCACCTCCCACCAGTCGGCCCGCCACCCCCACCGGTTCCCACCACCCGCACATCACCCCGGAACACCACGCCCGGAACACCACCCCGGCCCTCACTCCCGGGAACGCGCCGGGGCCGGAACCGCGGGTGCGATTCCGGCCCCGGCGCAGGGTGTGCGGCGGTCAGCGACGGGCCACCCGCTGGTCGAGGTGGGTGATCACCGCGGTGTGGAACCGCTCGACGGCGGCGTCGACACTGCGGATGAAGCCCGACTCGGCGTTGCCCCGGGTGCTGCCCATGGTCTTCGAGAGCGAGAGCCGGAACCCGGTGATCTTCGAGGAGTCCTTCGGCAGCAGGTCACCGGGCTCCGGACGGAGCTTCTCCAGGGTGCCCCGGGGTCCGGGCGCGGCGCCGTCCGTCAGGGTCTCGACATGCAGGTCCGCCGGGGCCTCGGCGAGCTGGCGGACCAGGCGCTTGACCCAGCTGAGCGGGTAGCCCTGCTCCGGGGCGGGGATCTCGATGGAGGTGCGCAGCTTGCCGACCCGCAGATCGGCCGTCAGCTCGAAGCTGCCGACAGTGTCGTCGACCCGGATCTCGGCGACCAGCCGGCCGTCGGCGCAGAGCCGGTCGGCCAGCGCGGTCCGGCGTGTGAGCGGGTCGTCGCCGCGTCGGGCCCGCTGGACGGGCAGGACCTTGACGCCCAGCGAGCCGCCGAGCTGGAGGCAGACCTGCCGGATGAGCCGCTCCCAGCTCTCGACGACCTGGACGGCGCGGCCGTCCCCCGGGGCCAGCGTCTCGTCGTCGATGCCGTTGCGCACCGGCACCCAGGCCGGGCCCATGTTCTGGAAGCCGTGGCAGCCCGAGTTCTCGTGCTGGAGGTAGTGCAGGAGCTCCTCCAGCAGCCACCGGTGGGCGGGGTTGGCGAGGTCGTCGTGGTGCAGCAGCATCTGCGCCTGGTTGGTGACGTCGGCCCAGGACAGGTGGCAGAGCAGCACCTTGTGCTTGCGGCGGCCGTCGATCTTGACGGTGACGAGCGGGCTGCCCTCCAGTGCCACGTCGTTGGAGAGCGTGATGACCGCCTCGTAGCCGCGCCGGGCGGCGATGTCCATGTAGTCCTGGACCTGGTCGGCCTTCAGCGGGTTGCCGTTGGTCTTGCTCTCGATCAGGGCCGTCCAGAGCCGCCCGGCACGTTCCACCCGGATCACGCCGTCGGGACGCTTGGGGGTGTCGCCGTGCGGCAGCGATACCTCGGTGAAGGTCTCCATCCGGCCGGCGGGCGCGCCGAACGCCGCGGTGAGCCGGCGGCCGAACGCGGGGACCTGCGCCATCACGGACAGCAGGAGGGAGGTGGCCCGGACCTCGCGCTCGCGGTCGTTCTTGAGGCTCGTCGCGGGGAAGAGCCGGGCGGTGCGCCAGGCGTCGTTCTCGGCCAGCGAGGGCTTGGGGGTCTTCGGACGGGCCACCCGCTTCTTCGCGGTACGCAGGCGCTTGGGCGCGGCAGCCTCGGCGGGCGCCCCCTCGGGAGCCTTGGCCTGGGCGGGCACCAGGGCCTTGGCGGCGGGTGCGGCCGCGGGTGCTTCGGCCGTGTCGGCCGTGGTGGGAGCGTCGGCGGGGGCCACCGCCGGGGCCGCGGCCACGTCCGCCGCGTCGGGACCGGACCCGGTCTCGTCCTCGCCTCCGTCGGGTGCGCTCCCGTCGCCGGCGTCGTCCTCGATGTCGATGCCGAAGTCGGTGGCCAGCCCGGCCAGGCCGGTGTCGTAGCCCTGCCCGACGGCGCGGAACTTCCATTCCTGGTTGCGTCGGTAGATCTCGCCGAAGACGAAGGCGCTCTCCGAGTCCGCGTCGGTGATGGCGAAGCCCAGCAGCGGCTCCCCGGTGCTGTCGGCGAGTTCTAGGCGCAGGCCCTCCAGTCGGCCGAACGCCGCGCGCTGGTGCCGGCTGGCCGCGACGACCAGGCGTTCGACGTCGGCGGGCACGGCGGTGAGGTCGAGCTGGATCCGGTCCTCGGTACCGACCTCGGTCGGCGTCTGGCCGAGCAACTGGACGCTGCCGTCGGTGGCCGCCGGGTTGTTGTAGAAGAAGAAGTCGGCGTTGCTCCGCACCTTGCCGTCCCCGGTCAGGAGCAGCACGGACACGTCGGCGTCCCCGTCGCCGCCGGGGCTGCTCCAGCCCAGGCTCACGATGACGGAGTCGGCGCTGTCGCTCAGTGCCGCCAGGCCGACGTTGGCGCCCTTGACCATTTCCTGCACGAACGTCCCCCGGAGGACCAGGGCCGCCCCTCGGGGCAGCCGTCGACTGTGTGGGGCCGCCGACCGGTGCGCAGGGCGGCCAGCAGGGAGCCTAGCGGCTTTCAGGGGCGCTCCTACCAGGCTTTGAGCAGATTGTGTGCATGCAACCGGAACGTGATCTTCTGCCGCCGGCGACGGTGTCGGTGGAGGCCGGGGGTACCCGAACGGGGGAGCAGGTTTCGCGGCGGGGGCGGTCGTTGCGAAGCATGGGGACGTAGCGGTCGTCGGCCGCTGGACGCCGATCAGAAGAGGGAACTCCGGTGCGTGAACTCCATAGCTTCCCGAACCGTCCTGCCGAGGGTGCTCGCCGGGGGTGGTCCGGGCCGCGGGCCGTGGCGCTGGTGGCCGCGCTGACCGGGGCCGCGGTGCTGGCCGCGTGCAGCAGTTCGTCGACCAATCCGTCGGTCACCCGCTCGGAGGCCTCGACGCTGAGTACGGCGCCCAACCCGTCGTCGTTCTCCGGGGAGCCGCCGTCCGCGCTGGCCTCGACCGCGGAGTCGGCGCTCGCGTCGGCGTCGGCGGCCGCCGAGTCCGGCTCGGCCGCCGCCGCCTCGTTCGCGGCCTCCGCCTCGGCACAGGGCGAGCAGGTGCGGCAGAACGCGGCGGCCGCGCTGGGCACGCTGGAGAACGGCGGCAACGCGCTGGGCGACGTCACCATCACCGGGGTGCCGCGGGCGCAGACCGGTGGGCTGCACGCCGTCGTGGTCACCATCACCAACGACGGGGTGAACACCGCCTCGTACGCGGTGCAGGTCGACTTCACCGACACCAGCGGGAAGACCGTGGACAGTTCGATCGTCGGCGCGGAGCACCTCGCCGTCGGGGCGCAGGCCTCCCCGGTCGCGTTCAGCCGCCGGCCGGCGGAGGAGACGCTGCTGCCGGTGGTGGTCAGGGCCGTCCGGTACTGAGCGGCCGGCCGGGCGCACCTCTTGCCGGGCGGGCTACTCGTCGGTAATCCTTGCTGACATCGCGTCCAGCAGAGGAGCCGCATGCCCGCCGACGTCACCTTCGCGCTGCCCGCCCCGCACGGCCCGGGGGAGGTGACCGTCCGCTACCAGCGGCTCGGGTCCGGCAGCCCGCTCCTGCTGCTGCACGGCGTGGGCCACCACTGGCAGGCCTGGGAGCCGGTGCTGCCCGCGCTGGCCGAGCGGCACGAGGTGATCGCCGTCGACCTGCCGGGCTTCGGCGCCTCGCCCGCCCTGCCGCCGGGCGTGCCGTACGGGCTGGAGGCGGTGGTGCCGGTACTCGGCAGGCTCTGCGCCGAGCTCGGGATCGAACGCCCGCACGTCGCCGGGAACTCCCTCGGCGGACTGCTCGCCCTCGGCCTCGGCCGGGCCGGCCTGGCCCGCTCGGTGACGGCGCTCGCCCCGGCCGGCTTCTGGACCGAGGCCGAACGCCGCTACGCCTACGCGGTGCTGGGCGGGATGCGGCTCGGCGCGCGGCTGCTGCCGCCGCCCGCCGTCGGCCGGATCGCCCGCTCCGCGGCCGGCCGCGCGCTCCTGGTCAGCTCCATCTACGCCCGCCCCGGCCGCCGGGAGCCCGCCGCCGCCGTCGCCGAGACCAGGGCGCTGCGCGAGGCGACCGGCTTCGGCCCCACCCTCGCGGCCGGCCGCGGGCTGCGGTTCACCGGGGCCGCCGGCGACGTGCCGGTCACCGTCGCCTGGGGCAGCCGGGACCGCATCCTGCTGCGCCGTCAGGGCGTGCGCGCGCTGCGGGAACTCCCGGCGGCCCGGCTGGTCCGGCTGCCGGGCTGCGGGCACGTGCCGATGAACGACGACCCGGAGCTGGTCGCCCGGGTGGTCCTGGACACCTGCGCCCGGGCGCAGGACCGGCCGGCCCTGCCGGAGCCGCTCAGTCCGTCAGCGTGATCCGGATGCCGACCGTGCCGCGCTCGCCGCGCCGCACCCGGCTGCCGAGCAGGGTGAGCACACCCAGCAGGCCGTACTTCTGCCGCAGCAGCGTCCGGTAGGCGGCGGTCCGCTCGGGGCCGAGGACCTCGGCGGTCGCCGGGTACTGCTCGCCGGTCGGCCGGCCCTTGACGTCGCACGGGCCGACCAGGACGTCGGCGCGGTTGCGGATCCGCTTGACCTTCCAGGAGTCGGTGACGGTCCAGACGCCCAGCGCGTCGCCGTCGCGGACCACCCAGACCGGGGTCGGTACCGTGCTGCCGTCCTTCTTGTAGGTGGTGACCAGCAGGTAGTTCCCGGCGGAGAGCCGGACCAGGCGTGCGAGCCGGTCCTGCGAGGCGGGGTCGGGGGTGGCGGCGCTCATGGCCGCATTCTAGGCCGCGCCGTGGGCCGGGGGAGTGACCGTCGTCAGGGGGTGACCACGGGGAACGCCCGCTCCGGGGTGGTGACGAGGGCGAACAGCCGCGGCAGCAGCCCCGGGTCGCCCTCGTGCCGGACGGTGTCGAGGGCCTGGCCGGCCAGCAGGCCGAGCAACTGCGGCCTGGTCAGGGTGAGCGTCAGCCCGGTCGGCGACCGGGGCGCGTCCCCGGCCGGGAACGACCGGTGGGTGAGGGCGCCGTGCCGCAGTGTCACCCGGAACCGCAGCCGCTCGTCGGTCAGCACCAGGTCGATGGTCAGCGCCTCGTCCCAGGCGCGCGGCCCGTCGATCCGGATCGCGATCGAGTCGAGCAGCATGGCGGTGGTCAGGGCCGCCGTCATCGCGGGGTTGGCGGCGTCGAGCAGGACCGTCCCGGGGCCGTCCAGCAGTTCGCCCGCGGCCGCCAGGTAGAAGTTGCGCCAGGGGCCGTTCTCCGCGCCGTGGCCGAGCTGCCGGTAGACGCCGGCCAGCGCCTCCCTGGCCGCCCGGTTCGACGGATCGGCGAACACCACGTGGTTGAGCAGGGTGGCCGCGAAGCGGAGGTCCCCCGAGTCCGCGTAGCCCCGGGCCTTGGCCAGCGCGGCGTCGCCGCCGCCGGCCACCTCGACGTACCGCTGCGCCTGGGCCACCGGCGGGTGCTCCCACAGGTGCGCCACGTTGCCGTCGAACCAGCCGAGGTAGCGCTGGTAGACGGCCTTGACGTTGTGGTTCAGCGAGCCGTAGTAGCCGCGCGCGTGCCAGCGCCGCTCCAGCGCGGGCGGCAGCCGCAGCTCCTCGGCGATCTCCGTCCCGGTGAGCCCGTCGTTGAGCCGGCGCAGGGTCTGGTCGTGCAGGTACGCGTAGAGGTCGCGCTGCTCGGAGAGGAAGGCGACCACGTTGTCGTGGCCCCAGGTCGGCCAGTGGTGCGAGGCGAACGCGACGTCGTACCGGCCGTGGAAGTACTCGATCGCCTCGTCCAGGTAGCGGGCCCAGATCCGGGCGTCGCGGACCACCGCGCCGCGCAGCGTCAGGATGTTGTGCATGGTGTGGGTGGCGTTCTCGGCCAGGCAGAGTGCCCGCAGGTCGGGGAAGAGGAAGTTCATCTCGGCCGGGGCCTCGGTGCCCGGGGTGAGCTGGAAGACGATCCGCACGCCGTCGACGGTCTCCTCCTGGCCGGTGCGGGTGACGTCCACCGTCGGCGGGACGAGCGTGATGGTGCCGGTGGAGGTGGTCATGCCGAGGCCGGCGCCGATCTGCCCGTCGGGGGCCTTCGGCAGCCGGTCGCCGTACATGAACATGGCCCGCCGGGTCATCGCGTTGCCCGCGTAGACGTTCTCGCTGACGGCGTTTTCCAGGAAGCCGGCGGGCGCGATGACCGGGACGCCCTCCTCACTGCCCGGCGGCAGGACGCCGCGGGCGCCGCCGAAGTGGTCGCCGTGCGAGTGGGTGTAGACGAGGCCGGTGACGGGCCGGTCACCGCGGTGCTCCCGGTAGAGCGCGAGGGCGGCGGCGGCCGTCTCGGCGGAGATCAAGGGGTCGATCACGATCACCCCGCGCTCGCCCTCGACCAGCGTCATGTTGGACAGGTCGAGGCCGCGCACCTGGTAGACCCGCTCGGCCACCTCGTAGAGCCCCTGCCGGGCACAGAGCCGGGCCTGGCGCCAGAGGCTCGGACGGGCGGTGTCCGGGCAGTCGGCGGCGAGGAAGCCGTACGCGTCGTTGTCCCAGACCACCCGCCCGTCGGCGGCCCGGACCACGGCGGGCACCAGCGCGCCGAGGAAACCCCGGTCGGCGTCCTCGAAGTCAGTGGTGTCGTCGAAGGGCAGGTTGGTCATCGCAGGCTCCGTTCCATCGGTGGTGTGCGGGCGGCGCCCGGCCGCACGCCGGGCCGGGGGAGCACCGCCCGACGGACGACGCGGTCCGGACGGCCGCGGCCGGCGGCGCGGTGGCCGCCGGGGAGTCAGGCCCGGTGGTTGTGCAGCCGCCGACGGGCCGACCGTACCGTCGACCGCAGGGCGCGGGCCGCCCGCCGGCGGCCGCGACCGCCCACCGCCGTCGAGCCGCCCAGCGCGGTGGCACCCGTCCGGGCGAACGCGAGCGGGGCGGCGGCCTCGGCGGCAGCCGGGCGCAGCCGCAGCCGCCGGGCCCGGGTCCGGCCCGCCGCCCACAGCGCCAGCGCCCCGCCGAGCACGAGCGCCGTCCACCCGGCCGGGCCGAGCGCGTGGTGGGCCTGCTGGATCGCGTGCGGCACGACGCCCGTCGCGGGGGCCTCGGCGGGGGCGGACGCGGCGGCGGCCGGCTCGTCCACCAGGTGGCCGACCGGTTCCACCCGGCCCGCCGCGGCGAAGCCCCAGTCGAGCAGGCTCGCCGCCTCGTCGTACACCTTGGTCTGCGACTCCGGGTGCATCACCGTCACCAGCAGGGTGCGGCCGCCGCGTTCGGCGGCGCCAGTGAAGGTGGCACCGGCGCCGGTGGTGTAGCCGTTCTTCACCCCGATCAGGCCCGGGTACTTGCCGAGCAGCCGGTCGGTGTTGGCGATGTCGAAGGCGGTGCGCTGACCGGTCGTCTTGTCCACCCCGCCGGGGAAGCGCGCGGTGCGGGTGGAGCAGTAGGAGCGGAAGTCCTGGTTGCGCAGCCCGGCCCGGGCGAACAGCGTCAGGTCGTAGGCCGAGGAGACCTGCCCCTCCTGGTCGTAGCCCTCGGGCGAGACCACGTGGGTGTCGCGGGCCTGGAGGGCCACCGCGCGGTCCTGCATCTGGGCCACGGTCCGGGCGAGGCCGCCGTTCATGTGGGCCAGGACGTGCACCGCGTCGTTGCCGGAGCTGAGGAAGACGCCCCGCCAGAGGTCCTCCACCCGGTAGGGCAGGTTCTCCTTGATGCCGACCAGGCTGCTGCCCACGCCCAGGTTGGCCAGCTCGGCCGGGGCGACCTTGTGCTCCAGGGAGCGGTCCAGCTTGGGCAGCACGGTGTCCGCGAAGAGCATCTTCAGGGTGCTCGCGGGCGGCAGCGGCAGATGGGCGTTGCGGGCGGCCAGGACGTCACCGGTGGCCGCGTCGGCGACCAGCCAGGACCGGCCGGTGAGTTCGACCGGCAGCGCGGGCGCCCCGGCCAGCGGGGCCACCTGGACGGCGGGGCGGCCCAGCCGCTCGCCGCCGACCACGGTGGTCGCGTCCTGCGCGACGGCCGCGGACGCCGCGGTGGCGAGCACCAGCGCGGCGGCGACGGCACCGGCCGCGGCCGGTCCTCTGACATGGTGTGACCTCTGCTGCACACCGCGAACGTACCCGCGGCGCGGCCCGGGCGCCGTGTGCGCTGCTCCGTCCGGGCCCCGGCACCCGGACGGGGCGGGCCGGCCCGGACGCGCCGGACCCGCCGGAGCGGAGGGTGCTCCGGCGGGTCCGGGGTACCGGGCGCCGCGCCCTGGGGGCGGCAGCCGTTCGGCTAGCAGTCGTCGTCGTGGTGGTGCCGCTTGTTGGTGAGGTCCACGGTGACGCAGTCATCGGCGTCCACCCGGTACGGGCCGGTCACCGGGTCGTGCGGGAGCTGGTAGCCGTCGGGCGCGGCGGTCTCCCGGAGGTAGTACTGGCCGGCTGGCAGGTGCGTGAAGGCGCAGCCGCCCTCGGCCGAGGTGGTGCAGCCCGGGCCCGTGCGGGTGTCCGGGTTCGCTCCGCCGGTCTGCAGGCCGGCGACTCCGTTGGTCTCCCGCCAGAGCTGGAACTGCGCGCCGCCCAGCGGTTCGCCGGTCTTGGCGTCCCGCTTGGTCAGGTCGATCGAGCCGTCCGGCGGCGGCGTCGGCGAGGGGCAGTCGCCGGCCGTCACCTGGACGCCGGTGGTGGCGTTCTGGGGGGTGAGGGCGAGGGGGCCGAAGACGGGGTCGGTGGGGAGGTCGTAGCCGGTGGGGGCGGTGGTTTCGCGCCAGTAGTAGGTGCCGGTGTCGACGGTGCGTCGGCAGATGCCGTCGGCGGGGGTGGTGCAGGTGGCGCCGAGTCGGGTGTCGGGGGTGGTGCCGGTGGTCTGGAGGCCGGGGGTGTTGTTGGTCTCGTGCCAGAGTTCGAAGACGGCGCCGGCGAGGGGGGCGCCGGTGGTGGCGTCGGTCTTGAGGACGCGGACCTCACCGGTGACGGGTGGTTGGGTGTGGGGTTGGTCGGCCGCGGTGACCTGGACGCCGGTGGTGGCGTTCTGGGGGGTGAGGGCGAGGGGGCCGAAGACGGGGTCGGTGGGGAGGTCGTAGCCGGTGGGGGCGGTGGTTTCGCGCCAGTAGTAGGTGCCGGTGTCGACGGTGCGTCGGCAGATGCCGTCGGCGGGGGTGGTGCAGGTGGCGCCGAGTCGGGTGTCGGGGTTGGTGCCGGTGGTCTGGAGGCCGGGGGTGTTGTTGGTCTCGTGCCAGAGTTCGAAGACGGCGCCGGCGAGGGGGGCGCCGGTGGTGGCGTCGGTCTTGAGGACGCGGACCTCACCGGTGACCGGCGGGGTGGTGCAGGAGGGGAGGTCGCCGTTGAACGGGTAGGAGTGGAACTCCTGGCCGCCGCCCCCGACGGGGAGGCTGGTGTGGGTGAGCGAGCCGGTGGTGAAGAAGCGGCCGTTGATCCCCGCGAGGGTGACGGTGGTCAGCGAGGCCTGCCGGCCGATCAGGAAGCTGCCCTGGAACTGGCCGGTGCCGGCCAGGGTGACGGCGGTGGCGTCGGGGAAGTTCCACAGCAGGTGGTCGCGGTAGGCGTTGAGCGGGTCGTCGGAGTCGTTGATGCCGCCGCTGTAGGTGTTCAGGGCCCGGGTGGCGCCGAGGACGTTGACGAGGATCGTGGCGCCGGAGGGGATGCCGGCGAAGACGATGCCCTGCTGGCCACCGGTCGGCCCGGTGAGGTCGAAGTCGACGTTGAACACCTGGAGGGCCGAGCTGCCGTCCCCGGTGAAGAGGGTCTGCCCGCCCTGGTTCACGGCGGTGCCGGTCGGGGTGCGCGGCGTGCCGCCGACGCGGGCGTAGCAGTCGGACGCGGTGGTGAGCTGGTCGCGCAGTCCGCTGTAGGGCCGGACGGCGTCGGGGTCGGTGACGAGGGTGCCGGTCACCGTGCCGGTGACCGTGCCCGCGTGCCGGACCACGCCGCCCTCGGCGACCAGGGTCTGGCCGGGGGCGATGGTGATGCCGCCGCCGGTGGTGAGGAAGTCGGCGCCGTCCGGCGGGGGGACCCGGGAGCCGACGCCGGCGATGCCGATGTTGTAGATGGAGCTGACGCCGGCCTCCTTGGCCTGGGCGAAGCTGTCGAGGACGACCACGCGGCCCTCGGCCTCGGCGGCGCGCCCGGCGACCTGGAACTGGTTGCCGACGAAGATGTTGATGCCGTTGTCCCGGCCGGTGAACGGGAGGTTGTTGATCGACGTCGGGTAGCTGGGCGGGCAGCTGCCCGGTACGCACGGGCCGAGGCCGCCGGGCAGCGGCGCCGCCACGGCGGGGACGGCCCCGGCACCGAGGGCGAGGACCGGCACCAGGGTCGAGAGCACCGTACAGGGGAGAGCCAGGGCGCCGGCCCGGCGGCGGACGCGGGTGAGCAGTCGGTTGAAGGAAGACATAGTCGAAGCGTCCGACAGCTCGTGCGAACAGGGTGACCGGTGGAGCGCCCGCCTACGCTGATCGGTGACCGGGCGTACCCGCTCAGACCAACCGTCACCTGGGCAGCGGACAGTGCCGGTGGGCCCGCCGGGCGCTACGACCGGGCGGCGGCCGCCTCGACACCGTCGAGGAGGACGGCGAGCCCGGTGCGGAAGGCCTCGCGGGTCCGTTCCTCCAGGTCACCGGCGCCGTCCCCGGCCTCGGGGGCGCCCCCGGCGCTCTCCAGCGCGGTCAGCAGTGGGAAGCGCTCCGCGAAGTCCGGTGCGAGGGACGCGAGTTGGGTGGACCGCGCGTACCACCACTCCTCGTCGGCGACCCCGGTGTCCACGGCCGCGGCGCGGGCCTCGGCGGCGGTCCGGGCCATTCCGCGGACCAGCTGCCAGAGGGCGGCGACCACGCCGCGCAGCTGTCGGGGTGCCAGGCCGGCGCCGTCCAGGATCCGCAGTACCGCCTCCATCGCGCCCAGCTCGGCCGGGCCGAGGACCGGCCGGGCCTGGGAGATCTGCAGGACCCACGGGTGCCGCAGGTAGCAGGTGAAGGCCTCCTCGGCCCAGGCGGTGGCGGCGGCCCGCCAGCCCGCGGCGGGGTCGTGGCCGGTGGGCAGCTCGGCGAGCACCCGATCGTGCATCAGGTCGAGCAGCTCGGCCTTGCCCGGTACGTACGTGTACAGGGCCATCGCGGTGCGGCCGAGCCGTTGGCCGACCGCGCGCATGGACAGCGCGGCCATCCCCTCGGCGTCGGCGACCGCGATCCCGGCCGTCACGATCGCGTCCACGCTGAGGGCGGGCTTGGGGCCGCTGCGCCCGGCGCGCCGCTCCTCCGGCCCGCGCCAGAGCAGGGACATCGAGCTGTGGGGGTCACCCTGGCCCGCGAAGACGGTCACGGTAGCGAACTCCTTATGCCGTAAAGTATCCTCGTCGAGGTAATCGCTTATGGCGTAAGGTTATCAGTGGAGCCGAAACCGGAGGGTCCGACGGTGGCATTGCCCGTCACATACATCCAGGTCGTCGCGGTCGAGCGGGTCACCCCGCGGACGGCCCGCATCACCTTCGAGGCCGATGCGCTCGACGACAGCGTCGGCCGCACCCCCGACCAGCAGGTCAGACTCTGCTTCCCCAAGCCCGGCCGGACCGAGCCCGTGCTGCCCGGCGGCGGCGACGATCCGACGGGCTGGTACCAGGCCTACCTGGCCGTCCCGGAGGACGAGCGGCCGTGGATGCGCAGCTTCACCGTCCGCGGCCGGCGGCCCGGCACCCGGCGGCTGGAGGTCGACTTCGTGCTGCACGGCGACGGCGGCCCGGCGAGCGCCTGGGCGGACCGTGCCCGGCCGGGCGACCGGCTCGGCATGGTCGGCCCCTCCGAGCTGTACGCCCGGCCCGTCCCGCTCGCCACCGCCGTCGCCGGGGCCGACTGGGTCCTGCTGGCCGGGGACGAGACGGCGCTGCCCGCGATCGCCACCCTGCTGGCGGCGCTGCCCGCCGGGATCCGGGCGGTGGTGTACGCCGAGGTGGCCGACGAGGCGGAGCGGCAGCCGCTGGCCACCCCGGCCGACCTGACGGTGCGCTGGGTGTACCGTGACGGCGCCGCCCCCGGCGGTCCGCTGACCGACGCGGTCCGCGCCG
Source organism: Kitasatospora sp. NPDC022856 (assembly GCF_055561235.1). Lineage (NCBI taxonomy): Bacteria > Bacillati > Actinomycetota > Actinomycetes > Kitasatosporales > Streptomycetaceae > Kitasatospora > Kitasatospora sp. NPDC022856. The sequence goes on from NZ_JBVHHE010000005.1 coordinate 308,469, forward strand.
CCGACCTGCCCGGCGGTACGCCGTTCGCCTGGCTGGCCGGGGAGGCCTCGGCGGTCCGGGCGATCCGGCGCCACCTGGTGGAGGAGCGCGGACTGGCCAAGGCGTCGGTGGAGTTCGCCGGGTACTGGCGCCACCGGCTCACCCAGGACGACGCACCCACCGCCGAGGACTTCGCCGACGCGCAGGAGAAGCTCGCGCAGGCCGGGTGACCCCACCCCGGGGCGCGGCCGCGGGAGGGGGAGATCCGGGGGTTCCCGCGGCGTTCCGCTGGGCAGGGTGGATAGCGACCGGTCGGACGTCATCCGTCCGGCGGCGATCCGGACGGCGTGAGGAACAGGGGTGGGCGACGTGACCAGGGACACCGGCGAGGCCTTCGGCGAGCGGACCGGCGGCGGGCAGGTGGGCGGCGGGCGGACCGGCGGCGGGGCGGACCGCGCCGCGCGCGAGGCCGGCTCCGCCTACGGGGACCTCGCGTACGGCGACATCACGCACCGCGACATCGAGGTGAACGGCGTCCGGCTCCACCTCGCCGAACAGGGGGAGGGCCCGCTCGTCCTGCTGCTGCACGGCTTCCCGGAGAGCTGGTACTCGTGGCGGCACCAGTTCGCCCCGCTGGCCGCCGCCGGCTACCGGGTGGTCGCCCCCGACCAGCGCGGCTACGCCCGCAGCGAGCGGCCCGCGGCCGTCGACGCCTACACCCTGCTCCACCTGGTCGGTGACGTCACGGCCCTGATCGCCGCGCTCGGCGAGGGGCCCGCGGTGCTGGTCGGCCACGACTGGGGCGCACCGGTCGCCTGGTCGACCGCCGCGCTCCGCCCCGATCTGGTGCGCGGGGTCGCCGGGCTGAGCGTGCCGCCGCTGCCGGTCTCCGGGCTGCCGCCGCTCGCACTGTCCAGGGAGCGGTTCGGCGAGGGCTTCTACCAGATCTACTTCCAGCGGCCCGGGGTGGCCGATGCCGAGTTCGCCCGGGACCCGGGCTCGACCTTCCGCCGCGTCCTGTTCAGCGGCTCCGGCGACCGCCCCGGCGCCGAGCGGCCGCAGGCCTGGGTCGTCCCCGACCGGCAGACGCTGCTGGACACCGTCCCGGAGCCGGAGAAGCTGCCGGACTGGCTCACCGAGGACGACATCGCGGCCTTCGTCGCCGACTACGCCGGGCACGGCGAGCACGCCTTCACCGGTCCGCTGAACTGGTACCGCAACATCGACCGCAACAACGAGCTGCTCACCGCCTTCGCCGGGCGCGGCATCGACGTGCCCGCGCTCTACGTGGCGGGGGACCGGGACATGGTGTCGGCGCTGATCGGCCCGGACGCGCTGCGCGGGATCCTGGAGCGCCTCACCCCCAGGCTGTACGGGCACGTCACGCTCCCCGGCGCGGGCCACTGGACGCAGCAGGAGAGGCCGGCCGAGGTCACTGCCGCCCTGCTGGACTTCCTGCGCGGGCTGGACGGCTGACGCTCCCGCGGGCTCGGAACCGGAACCGGAACCGGAGCCCGCGCCCGGCGGCGCCGGCCGCTCCCCGGCCGGTCAGACCGGGAGCAGCCGGGCGATCAGCTCGCCCAGCCGGCGGGCGTTGCGGCAGGAGTGCATCTCCACCACCTCCGCGTACGCGGTCGCCGCCGAGTCGCCGCCGCCCCACAGCGAGGGCTGCTCCGGGTTGAGCCAGTACACCCGCCGCGCCCGCCCGGCGATCCGGCGCAGGGCGGACAGGTTCGGGTCGCGGTGGTTGTTGCGGGCGTCACCGAGGATCAGCACGCTGGTGCGCGGGCCGACCGCGTCCAGGTGCCGGTCGGCGAACTCGCCCAGGGCGGAGCCGTAGTCGCTGTTGCCGTGATGGCCCATCACCTTGGCCTCGGTGAGGATGCGCCGGGCCAGCCCGGCCGGATCGGCCCCGCTGCCCGCCAGCAGCTCGGTGACCTCCGCGGTGCGGTTGACGAAGGCGAACACCCGGACCTTGCTGAACTGCTCGCTCATCGCGCGGACCAGCAGCATGGTGAAGTCGGCGAAGCCGGCCACCGAGCCGGAGACGTCGCAGAGCAGCACGATCTCCGGGCGGGCCGGCCGGCGCAGCCGGTAGGCGGGGCGCAACGGCACACCCCCGGTGGAAAGCGAGCGGCGCAGGGTGCGGCGGAGGTCGATCTGCCCACGGGCCGCGCGCCGCCGCCGGGCGGCCAGCCGGGTGGCCAGCTTCCGGGCCAACGGTTGGACGGTGCGGCGCAGTTCGGTGAGCTGGTCGCGGCCGGCCGCGAGGAAGTCGATCCGGTCGGCGCTGGGTGCGACGGCCCGTTCGGCGATCCGCTCGGTGCCGCGTACCTCGGCCACCCGGCGGCGGGCCTCGGTGCCGACCATGGCGCGGAAGGCCTGGACGCGGCGGCGGATCTCGTCGGCGAGGAGGCCGTCGGAGAGGTCGGCCGGGGTGTCCGCCGCGGTGCCCGCGCGCAGCGCCGCCAGGACGCGGGCCAGCAGGGTCTCGGGGGCGAGCCGGCCGAGGGTCTGGTGGGCGGACCAGCCGTCAGAGCCGGGTACCGAGCCGGCGCCGTAGCGGCCGAACGCGGCCACCGCCTCGCCGGCCAGCCGGGCCTGGGCGGCCCGGTCGTCGGCGGCGAGGGCGGCGGCGAGGCGCTCGCGCAGGTCCTCGCGCACGGGGTCGGCCAGATCGCGGGCGGCGGCCCGGGCGTCGTCGGCGTTCTCGGGGCCGTCCGGGGACGGGCCGCCGCGGGCCGACTCCGGGGCGCCCACCCCGAGCGGGAAGAAGAGGTCGAAGGTGGCGTCGTAGACGGCCCGCTGTGCCTCGGAGCGCAGCAGCGCGGCGGCCAGGCCGGCCCGCAGCTGCTCCCGGTCGGTGAGGCCCAGCACGTCGAGGACGGCCGCCGCGTCGACGGTCTCGGCCGGACCGGCCCGCAGCCCGTGCCCGCGCAGGGCCCGGACCAGCCCGGTCAGCCGGCCCGCGAGGTCGGCGGCCCCGGTGGTCGCGGCCGCCGCGGGGGCGGGGCGGTCCGTCATGCCGGGGTGAGCTTCCGGGTGGCCTTCAGGATGTCGTCCTGGTGCTTGAGGATCACCCCGAGGGTGTCCCGGACCACCGCCTCGTCCAGGGTGTCCGCGCCGAGCGCCAGCAGGGTGCGGGCCCAGTCGATGGTCTCGGCCACCGACGGCGCCTTGCGCAGGCCCATCGCCCGCAGCGCGCCGACCACCCGGACGAGCGACTCGGCCAGCGTCGCGTCCAGGCCGGGGACCTTGAGCCGGACGATCCGGCGCTCCAGTTCGGCGTCCGGGTAGTCGAGGTGGAGGAAGAGGCAGCGCCGGCGCAGCGCCTCGGAGAGCTCTCGGGTGGCGTTGGAGGTGAGCAGGACGAAGGGCCGCCGGGTAGCGGTGATGGTGCCCAGCTCCGGCACGGTGACCTGGAAGTCGCTCAGCACCTCCAGCAGCAGGGCCTCGACCTCGACGTCGGCCTTGTCCATCTCGTCGATCAGCAGCACGGTCGGCTCGTCGCCGCGGATGGCGGTCAGCAGTGGCCGGGTGAGGAGGTACTCCTCGCCGAAGATGTCGGTGCGGGCCTGGTCCCAGCCCTCGTCCCGGCCGGCGGTGATCCGTAGCAACTGCTTGGCGTGGTTCCACTCGTAGAGCGCGCGGGCCTCGTCGATGCCCTCGTAGCACTGCAGCCGGACCAGGCGTGCCCGGTTGATCTCGGCCACCGCCTTGGCGAGTTCGGTCTTGCCGACCCCGGCGGGGCCCTCGACCAGCAGGGGCTTGCCCAGGCGGTCGGCCAGGAAGACGGTGGTGGCCACCGCGGTGGAGGCCAGGTAGCCGGTTTCGGCCAGTTGGGCGGCCGCGTGCTCCGCCGACTCGAAGAACCCCGTGCCGTCGCCGCCCATGTGCCCCACTCCCGTCGGTCCGTCCGTGCAGCAGCACCCTACCGGCCGGTCACTTCGCCGTCCCGGCGCTCCGGCGAGCACGGGTCCGAATCCGGATCATCGACGGGCCGTCATACGCCCCGTCGATGATCCGTGACCGAATCGAAGGCGGGAGTCCAGCCGGCCGGTAGGTATTCAGAAGGCCGCCTACGGCTACCGGATCCGCAACTCCTTCCGCGACCGCTGCCTGGTGGCCTGGTCGGGCGACACCTCCCCGGGCTCCAAGCTGACCCACTCCGACTGTGTCCCTGAGTACGCGGACCAGGTCTGGGCGCTCTGATGCCCGGCTGACCGGAACCATCCGCGGGCGTGGCGGTCCCGAGCAGGGGGGAGCGGGGGGGGGGGGGGGGGGGTGGGGGGGGGGGCCCCCCCCCCCCCCGCCCCGCCCGGGCGGGGCGCGCGGGGGGGGGGGTGTTAGTGGGGGGGGGGGGCGCCCCCCCCGCGGGGGGGCGGCCCCGGCC